>JAFLSX010000045.1 GCA_022510705.1 Lachnospiraceae bacterium | reverse complement strand
TCGCGCCATGTGAAAAGCACTGCAGGATTCTCAGGAGAGCAGTCATGCCCGACTATAATGGAAAAAGTGACCCATTGGATACCTTTGACGGTACGGGCTTTATAACTCTGCACAATTCTCTTCTCTCCAGAGAAAACGCTTTTCCGTATATATTCGGGGTTTGTAAATCTCCGGAAAACCGTCATGTACTCAGGAAAAATGATCTTATCGGCTACAAGCTTTTGCATATAAGCATAAATGTCGGGGATGCCCCGAAGCACATCCTCGTCAAAAAGTCCGTTGTCTTTATAGACCTCAAATTCACCCGTGTTTACATTGACTTTGAAAACCCTGTAAAAGCATTCGACGAGAGCGCTTTTAACAAATGCGTCCAGTTCGTTTTTCTCATTTTCATTTTTATTCATTAAAATCCCCTTTGTTATAATATTCCGCCCCAAATAATTGGGTTCAACCTCAACACAATATACATAATAATGTTACCAAAATGTGTGTAAAAAGTCAATTTTGAGCGAGAGCGGGCCGTCGACGGATATGTTTTCACACTTTTACATTCCTTACCCTTTTTGCTTATGCAAGGGAACATTCAACAATACGATAGCTCCAAATATCAATCCGATCCCCAGTGCGTTTTTTAGATGCAGCGGCTCATGAAATATCAGTATCCCGGCAATAGTCGCCACCATGGGCTCGGCAAAAGCCAGCACGGAGGCTTTCCCGGCCTCCACATGCTTAAGACCTGTTGTATAGCAGATATAGGGTATGACTGTAGATACGATTCCCAATCCAAGAGCAAGAAGCAGAGTGCGCATATCGGCAGTAAACGTGAGGATAACGTTTGGCAGTCCTGCAAATGGCAGCAGGCATATGGAAGATACCAAAAAAGTATAAAAGATTACGGTGAAGGTGTGGTATTTTTGCAGCGCTACTTTACCGAAAATACTGTAGGATGCATAACCCAGACCGGAACCGATGCCTATGATCAGTGCCATAAAACTGATATCACCACCAGCAAAACCGCTGACCAACATACATCCACCAAATGCCAGCGCCAGTGCGATCAGTTTCTGGGCTGTGATTTTCTCTTTAAAAAACATTGCGGACATCAGCATGACAAAGCAGGGAGCTGTATACAGCAGGATGGAGGCCGTAGCCAGGGTGGTCATTTCTATTGTGGAGAAATAGCAGACATTGAAAAAGACAATGCTGATGAGGCCCGTTCCAAAAAACAGCCAGAAATCCTTCCATTTAATACGAAACATCGTCCGATCCTTGATAAGGAGCAGCAATCCTATACCTATGATAACGATAATACTGCGAATGAGTGTCATTTGGATACTGCTTAGTCCTGCCGTAGAAAGCGGTCGGGAAAAAACGCCGATCAAACCCCAACCAGATGCGGCAATCAATATCATGATGACGGATAAAGCTGTCTTAGCTGTCTTGTTTTCCATGTTGTACTCCTTGTTACTGTAGCAGAGATTATCCCTTAAAGTATAATTGTCTATCCTGACCCCTATTTACAACATCCAAATTATAGCACCGGACTATCATATTTACAACGTCGGACTTTTTGTGGTTTCTTTTCAACTTCTCATAATCCCCCTTGCAATGAACGGTATTTCAGTGTAAAATTTGGTAAGTATCAAGAAAGTAAAGTGAAGCAGATTGCGGAAATGAGGAAATTATGGCACTGAGCAAGAAACCGGTCACCGGGATGAAGGACATCCTGCCGGAGGAGATGCAGATCAGAGATTACTGCATCCGTGTGATCAAGGAAACCTACGGCAAGTTTGGATTTACGTCCATTGAGACTCCCTGTATGGAGCATATTGAGAATCTGACCAACAAGCAGGGCGGAGACAACGAGAAGCTGATATTCAAAATTTTAAAGCGCGGCGAGAAGTTGAATGTTGCACAAGCAGCCACCGAGGAAGAGGTGGTGGACGGAGGACTGCGTTACGATTTAACCGTTCCTCTGGTGCGGTATTATTCTAATAATGCGGCTCAACTGCCCTCTCCCTTTAAAGCGTTGCAGATGGGCAATGTCTGGCGTGCGGACAGACCCCAAAGGGGACGGTATCGTCAGTTCATGCAGTGTGACATCGATATATTAGGTGAAGCTTCAAACTTAGCGGAGATCGAGCTGATCCTTGCAACTACGACCACTTTGGGAAGATTAGGTTTCAAGGGCTTTGAGATTCGCATCAACGACAGACAGATTTTGAAAGCTATGGCAGCCTACAGCGGATTTCCGGAGGAATCCTGGGATAATGTGTTCATCACATTGGACAAGATGGACAAGATTGGTTTGGATGGCGTGGAGGCGGAGCTATTAGAGAACGGCTTTGAGAAAGCCGGCGTAGATAAATATCTGGAGCTGTACAGGGGACTTGCGGAAGCTGACAACGGTGTGGCTTATCTGACAGAGCGCCTTGAGGGTGTGCTGGATGCTTCTGTTACCGATGGACTTCAGGAAATCATCGACAGCGTGCAGGCCACCAGAACGGCGGAGTTTAAAATGGTGTTTGATGCCACGCTGGTACGGGGCATGTCTTACTATACCGGGACAATCTTCGAAATAGCAATTTCAGAGTTTGGCGCTGCGGTGGGAGGCGGTGGCCGATATGATAAGATGGTAGGAAAATTCACTGGAAACGATGTTCCGGCCTGCGGGTTTTCCATCGGTTTTGAGCGGATTGTGCTGCTGCTTTTGGAGAGCGGTTTCCAGATTCCGGACAAGCCGAAAAAAGTGGCATATCTCATTGAGAAGGGTGTGGGCGGACAGAGTCTGTGCGATGTGATCGCAAAGGCCCAGGAGGCCCGAAAAAACGGGGACCAGGTACTGGTGGCCCGGATGAACAAGAACAAAAAATTCCAGAAGGAGCAGCTGATGGCAGAAGGCTATCAGGAGTTCGTGGAGTTCTATAAAGAGGCGCTGAAAAACTAAAGAAATTGGCGCAGAAAAGAGGAAATCATGGCAGAGTCAATGAAGGGCTTAAAGAGAACACATCGTTGCGGAGAGCTTTCCGCAGCCAATGCGGGCGAAACCGTCACCGTCATGGGATGGGTGCAGAAACAGAGAAATAAGGGCGGCATTATTTTTGTAGATTTAAGGGACAGAGCAGGTATTCTGCAGGTCATTTTTGAAGAGAGCGACTGTGGCAGCGAGCATTTTGCCAAGGCGGAAAAATTGAGGAGCGAATTTGTTATTGCAGTAGTGGGGCGTGTAGAAAAGAGAGCGGCAGCAGCCAATGAGAATCTGGCTACCGGTGAAATTGAAGTGCGTGCAAAAGAACTGCGCATCCTTTCCGAAGCGGAAACACCTCCGTTCCCCATTGAAGCGGACAGCAAGACTAAGGAAGAACTGCGTTTAAAATACCGTTACCTGGATTTAAGACGTCCTGAACTGCAGCGGAATCTGATGCTGCGCAGCCAGATTACTACCACGATCAGGAAGCAGCTGACCGAGGAGGGCTTTTTGGAGATTGAAACTCCGATGTTAACAAAATCCACACCGGAAGGCGCCAGAGATTATCTGGTTCCCAGCCGTGTGCATCCGGGGAATTTTTATGCACTTCCCCAGTCTCCCCAAATTTTCAAGCAGCTTTTGATGTGCTCCGGTTACGACAGATATTTCCAGATTGCCAGATGCTTCAGAGATGAGGACCTGCGTGCCGACAGACAGCCGGAGTTTACCCAGGTGGATATGGAATTGTCTTTCGTGGATGTGGATGATGTTATAGATGCCACCGAGAAGATGGTGGAGAGAGTCTGCAGGGATGCCATCGGATTGGAGATTACGCTGCCCCTGCCGCGTATGACATGGCTGGAGGCTATGGAGCGTTTCGGTTCGGATAAGCCCGATACCCGTTTTGGCATGGAGCTTGTCAATGTCTCCGATATTGTGAAAAGCTGTGGCTTCGGTGTGTTCACCGATGCGATCGAAAACGGCGGCTCCGTTCGCGGTATCAATGTCAAAGGCCAGGCGGAAATGCCCCGTAAGAAGATAGATGCGCTGACGGAGTTTGCAAAGGGGTACGGTGCAAAAGGATTGGCTTATCTTTCCGTCCAGCCGGACGGCAGTTATAAATCCTCTTTTGCAAAGTTTATGACTGAAGAAGAATTGCAGGCACTGGTAGTAGCCATGGGCGGAGAGAAAGGTGATCTGCTCCTCTTTGCCGCGGACAAGAATGCACTGGTATACAGTGTGCTGGGTGCGCTGCGTATAGAGGTTGCAAAGCAGTTAGAACTGATAGATAACAGCAAATTCAATTTTCTGTGGATAACGGAGTTCCCTCTTTTGGAGTGGAGCGAAGATGATAACCGGTATGTTGCCATGCATCATCCTTTTACCATGCCCATGGATGAGGATTTACCTCTTCTGGATTCAGACCCGGGTAAGGTACGAGCCAAAGCCTACGATATTGTGTTAAACGGTGTGGAGTTAGGCGGCGGAAGCGTGAGAATCTTCCAGCCCGATGTACAGGAGAAGATGTTTGAGGTATTGGGCTTTACCAAAGAGGCCGCCTATGAGCGTTTCGGTTTCCTTATCAATGCCTTTAAATATGGCGTTCCGCCCCATGCAGGACTGGCTATCGGTTTAGACCGCTTTGTCATGCTGCTGGTTAAAGCGGACAACATCAGAGAAGTAATTGCTTTCCCCAAAGTGAAAGACGCTTCCTGTCTGATGAGTGAAGCACCCAATGTAGTGGATGACGTACAGTTAAAAGATTTGCAGATAAAGCTGGATTTATCCGATACTCATGATTAAGCTGTATTTGATGGAGGTTTCTCCACTGCAGGATGAAAAATGTTTTGAACAGGGACTTGCAGTGGTGGAGCCTGAGAGAAGAGAAAAGATTAAAAAAAGCAGTCAGGAGAAGAGCCGGATACTGGGGCTGGCAGCAGGGCTATTGGCCGGCTATGCAAATGCAGACAGCCTGAATTGGATGCATTGCGTGAAAACGCAGGAGGATGTGGAGTGGATTTGGGTAACAGCGGAAGCGGCAATCCGGCGTCTTTGGGCCCATCCGCCGGTCAAAATAATGAGAACACCTAACGGTAAGCCATATTATGAGGAAATGCCGGAGCTTTACCTCAGTTTATCTCATTCCGGTGATTATGCGGTTTGCGCCGTTGCGGACTCTGTCGTAGGAGTGGATATTCAGAAATATCAAAATATGAAGCATAATCTTTTAAAAAGAATTGCAAGTCCTGATGAGAAGAAGGTTTCTACAGAGGCAGATTTTTTCCGGCTATGGGCGGCAAAGGAAGCCTGTGTCAAATGTACAGGAGAAGGGCTTTTAAAAGATTTTAGAGAGCTATTTACGGATTTTGAAAAAGGAATGATTACGGATACTGTAACAGGAAAAGAGTTCAGAGTCTATACGTCTAATGAACCGGCAGGATACGCTTTGGCTGTATGCAGATCTTTATAAAAAGGAGGCAAGTTTTTGTTCTTTCCGCATATACTGTTTTAATGTAAATAAATATTTTGCATTAATAAAATTATATCTTAATTTAATTTTGCGAAATATGGTGTGGAGGAAACAGCATGTGCGGTGGGGAGGCGGAGGAAGAAAGCAAGGACCTTTGGAATTTGAAAACGGCCATGGATGTGACCGGCTTTCAAACTGCTTATGAAAGCGCTGTAGACAAAGCAGTGATGATCGTTAGAGAAACGGCAGAGAGTCTGGAGCGGGATTGCCGGAGAGAAATTTTAAGCAGTATAAGCGGCAGAGTAAAGAAGCCGGAGAGTATTCGGCGTAAGCTGATTAAAAAGAAATGTGATATTACCTTGGAGAATGTGGCGGCCAGGATCAATGATATAGCAGGAATACGTGCCACCTGTTATTTTTTAGATGACGTGCATGAGTTGGCACAAAAATTGAAAATACATCCGGAGTTGCATTTTTTAAAAGAAAAAAACTATATAGAGAAACCCAAGTCCAGTGGATATAAGAGTCTGCATTTGATCGTGGAAGTACCCATTGATTTTCAGGGTGAGCGCAGGTGGGTAAAGGCGGAATTGCAGCTGCGTACTCTGGCTATGGATTTTTGGGCCAGACTGGATCACAGGCTCTGTTATAAGAAAGATATTCTGGCAGCTAAAGCAGTACAAAAGGATTTAAAGGAATATGCAGAAATAATATCGAGAGTGGATAGTCAAATGCTGGATTTAAGAAAGCGTATTGATGCGTTATAAACAAGACATTGGCAGGCGGATGTGGAATCCGGCTGCTTTTTGCATATGTTATTGGTAAAGAGATTTGGAGTGAACCAATATGCCAACAATTATGCTTGATGCCGGACATGGAGGCTGGCACAACGGAGCTTCTTATGAGGGAAGAAACGAAAAAGATGATGTTCTGGCACTGACTCTGGCTGTAGGAGATATTTTGAATAATGCGGATATAGATGTCAGATACACCCGGAGTGATGATAGCTATATCTCTCCCAGAGAGCGAGCTAACCGGGCAAATGAGCAGGGAGTGGACTATTTTGTTTCCATTCACCGTAATTCCAGCCCCTATCCCGGACAATATTCCGGTGTGGAAAGTTTGATCTATAACCGCCGCTGTGTGGCAGAAACCTTGGCAGAAAATATCAACAGAAATCTGGGAAGTGTAGGATTTATCAATCAGGGGATTGCGGAGCGGCCTGGACTGATTGTTCTAAACAGCACCAATATGCCGGCAGTGCTGGTCGAAGTAGGATTTATTAATACGCCTGCAGATAATTATACTTTTGATACGAAGTTTAATGCAATTGCACAGGCAATTGCAGACGGTATTCTGGAAACCGTAGATGCATAAGAGATATTAATTTGAAAATTTTCCATCTATTTTATATATGGCATTGCTATTTTTGACTTATCTGTAGTAAAATATCAAATGTAAATATTGGCTTAAGATAATTTGACTTGCAAAGTAAGAGAGGATAAGCAGATGGATTTTTTCAGTCTACTGACCATGATTGGCGGACTTGCCCTGTTCCTGTACGGTATGCATATGATGGGAGATGGGTTGTCCAAGGCTTCCGGCGGACGGCTGGAGAGTATATTAACGAAACTGACCAGTAAACCGATGAAAGCTGCGCTGGTGGGCATGGGAGTAACAGCTGTTATTCAATCATCGTCCGCCACTACGGTTATGGTAGTAGGCTTTGTCAATTCCGGTATCATGAAATTGGAGCAGGCGGTAAATGTTATTATCGGTGCAAATGTGGGAACGACGATTACCGCATGGCTCTTGAGTCTTTCGGCAATTGACGGCGGGAGCTTTTTTATACAGCTGTTAAAACCCTCCTCCTTTTCACCCGTATTAGCCATTATAGGTGTCAGTCTGATTAATTTCTCAAAGAAGGACAAGCACAAGGATATTGGCGCTATTATGGCCGGTTTTGGTATATTGATGATAGGTATGGATACCATGGGGGCGGCAGTGAAACCCCTTGCCGAAGTACCGGAGTTTGGTCGGGTTTTGACCATGTTCTCCAACCCTATTTTAGGTATGTTGGTTGGACTTGTGATAACGGCAGTTATTCAAAGTTCATCAGTATCGATTGGTATTCTGCAGGCACTTTGTCAGACAGGAGCAGTAAGCTTTGCAACAGCAATTCCTGTTATTATGGGGCAGAATATCGGAGCCTGCGTACCGGCTTTGCTTTCCAGCGTAGGAGGCAGTAAAGATGCAAAACGGGCAGCCCTGCTGCACCTGTTTTATAATTTCGCTAAGACATTTTTGTTTATGGGAGTGTTCTATTCCATTCATTATTTGGTGCACTTTTCCTTTATAGATAAGCCTATTTCCGCACTGGGAGTTGCGGTAGTTCATTCAGCCTTTAATATAGCGGCCTGCATTATCTTACTGCCGTTTTCAAAACTTTTGGTGAAATTAGTGCATATTGCCGTGCCGGAGCGGACGAAAGAGGAAACGTTTTCTCCCGAGGAGGAGGCATTACGGACGCTGGATGCCCGTTTCTTAGATACGCCGGGATTGGCTATTGAGCGCAGCAGGAGTGTGGCCATTGCCATGGCCCGTTGTGCACAGCGCTCCATAGACTATGCATTGGATCTTCTGAAGCAGTATGATGAGGAGAAGGCAGAGAAAGTCGTACAGATGGAAAGCCAGGTGGATCGGTTTGAGGATGAATTGGGTACTTATCTGGTAAAATTGAGCAGAAAAAATCTGTCGGAAAAAGAGAGTCATGTTCTGTCTATATTACTTCACTGTATAGGAGATTTTGAACGAATTTCAGACCATGCGTTGAATATTAAGGAAGCGGCAGATGAGATGGAGAGCAAGAATCTGGAGTTTTCCGATAAAGCCAAAGAAGAGGTCGCAATATTCTCTAATGCCGTCAAAGACATTCTGGCGCTGGCTATAGATGCCTTTGCAACGGAAAATATGACGAAAGCGGGATTGGTAGAGCCTTTAGAGGAGGTTATCGACCAGTTAAATATAGAGATTAAAAAACGGCATGTAAAGCGGCTGCGTAAAGGGAAATGTACAATTGAAATGGGCTTTGTTCTGTCGGATATCACTACGGATTTTGAGCGGGTAGCGGATCATTGCTCCAACATTGCGGTATATCTGCTGCAGGTGAGAGAGGACAGTTTTGATACCCATGTGTATCTGGATACATTGAGAGAAGAAAGCAATTTGGACTTCAAAGGTAAGGTGCTGGCATATAAAGAAAAATATATCCTGCCTTGATTTTAAGAGAATATAGCATAAATACTGAGAATTAGGAAGAGCCTCCTGTATTAGGAGGCTCATTTTTTTTGACATGTAAGAAGTACCTGAGTGATACGGTTCTGCTCCACTCCTTTAACCTGGAGTATGGTGCCATCAGGCAAGGTAACGGACTCACCGTCCTCAGGCAGACGGTTTAATTGGCCGATGATGATGCCGCCAATAGAGTCATAGTCCTCAGAATCCAGCTCGGTGCCAATAGCATCGTTGATATCTGACAGACTCATACTGCCTTGGATCAGATAACATCCCTCACCGACATTCTGGATCAACTCTTTTTCATCCTCATCATATTCATCCCGAATTTCACCAACCAGTTCTTCTAATAAATCCTCCAGTGTGATCATACCCACCGTGGAACCGTATTCGTTTAGTACGAAGGCCACATTCATGGATTTTTCACGCATTTCCAAAAGCAGATCGGCGGTCTTTTTATACTCATAGGTATAATAGGCTTCCCTAATAAGGGATTCCAAAGAAAAGGCAGTGTCAGTATCTTTGGCTAATAAAAAATCCTTAATATTGATAAAGCCCAGCATACTGTCCTTTTCTTCCTGATATACGGGAAGGCGGGTATACATGGAGTTCTTAAAGACTTCAAAAATCTCGTTAAAGTCGGCGTCAGAACTAATGGTCACCATATTGACCCGGGGAATCATTATATCCCTGGCGCAGGTATCGGAAAATTCAAATACATTATAAATCAGTTCCCGCTCTTCAGTTTCAATCTCCCCGTCCTCATGGCTGACATCCACATAAGTCTTTAACTCATTCTCGGTAATCGTATCATTGCGTTTGGACGGATCGATATGTATCAATCGCAGAATACCGCCGGAAATAGCGTCCACAATAAATATAACGGGTGTCATTAATTTGATCATATAATAAACAATCCTTGCATAGGACAGGGAAAATTCTTCGGCATGAAGGCTGGCCCAAGTTTTTGGTACAATTTCACCTATCAGTAAAATAATAAAAGTCAGTACGCCGGTGGAAACACCGACATAGGCATTGGCACCCAAATCAATAACGATTGTTGTGCAAAGTGCCGATGCACTTAAATTCACAATATTGTTTCCAATTAAAATCGCATTCAGCATTTTACTGTAGCGCTCTAAAATTCGTTCTACCAAAACTGCCCGTTTATTTCCTTCCTCCACGAGCGTACGGATCTTCACACGGTTAACCGTTGTAAGAGCCGTTTCGGCTGAAGAGAAAAAACCGGATAGGACGATCAACATGAACAGAATCAGAATCCCTATGACACCAGGGGTATCCAAAAAAACCACTCCTTTGTAGTAAATATAGTAATTATACGCCATATTACTATAAATGCCGATAAGTTGTCAAGTTTGAGGGCAGGGGAACATATAATTTTACAGGAGTTTGGAAACACCTGAAATTGCAGGCAGGGAGATTTCGGAAAGGAGGAATCATTTGGAAAAGAGTGAGCGTTTGGAAAGAGGGCTGTTTTTATTGAAATGCCTTACACTTGCTTACATATTGACTGCCGTACTATTGGCGTTGTTGGCCCTTTTAGTGTATCGGTTCAATCTGTCGGAAAAACTGGTCAGTCTTATCATTATCGCAATCTATGTGGGTACCACCTTTTTTGGTGGCTGGATGGCAGGAAAAAGACTGCAGAAAAGAAAGTTTTTGTGGGGACTTTTGGTAGGAAGTCTTTATTTTCTGGTACTGGTTGTGCTCTCCTTGATCGTCAATCGTTCCTTTCAGGATGTGGCGGTTAATTTCTTCACAATCCTGGCACTATGTGCCGGAGGTGGAATGCTGGGAGGCATGTTTAGTTAGCAATTTACATGTTTTTTGAAAAAAACCTTTTACAAATAGGAAATTTATGATATACTACACAAGTACCAAGAGTACGGAAAGGTATGGATATCATATGAAACATATTAAGACGTTAAGTACGAGAGATTTAAAGGAGTCCATGAAGAAGGGTGGTTGCGGTGAGTGCCAGACCTCCTGTCAGTCGGCTTGCAAAACTTCCTGTACTGTAGGCAATCAGAGCTGCGAAAAGCTCAAATAAGTATCGGTATACAAGATGCAATAGTAGAAAGCAGCGATGCATGTCGCTGCTTCATTTATGTAAGAAAGAGGATTACAACGTGATACACCAGTATAAGAACAATGGTTATAACATTGTTATGGATGTAAACAGCGGTTCCGTGCATATTGTGGATGATATTGTGTACGATATGATTTCTTTGATAGAACCCCTGGTGGAGGAAGGTATCAGAGATGCTGAGTTGATAAAGGCTGCGGTGCTGGGCTGTACCAATAAGTCCTATCCTGAGGACCAAGTCAGGGAAGCTGTAGACGAAGTCATGGAGTTAGAAAAACAGGGACAGCTTTTTACAAAAGATGTTTATGAAAATTATATATTTGATTTTAAGAATAGGCAGACGGTGGTAAAGGCTCTTTGCCTGCATATAGCCCATGATTGCAATCTGGCTTGCCAGTATTGCTTTGCGGAAGAAGGGGAGTATCATGGAAAAAGAGCACTGATGAGCTTGGAAGTGGGGAAGAAAGCACTGGATTTCCTAGTGGCCAATTCCGGAAACCGTATTAATCTGGAAGTGGATTTCTTCGGAGGCGAACCTACCCTGAACTGGCAAGTGGTAAAAGAGCTTGTAGAGTATGGCAGAAGCTTAGAGGAACCCTACAATAAGAAGTTTCGATTTACCCTGACGACCAACGGTGTGCTTTTAGATGAGGAAATATTATCTTTTGTCAACCGTGAAATGTCCAATGTGGTTTTAAGTATCGACGGGCGCAAAGAAGTCAACGATAAGATGAGGCCATTCAGGGGTGGACAGGGCAGTTACGAAAAGATAGTGCCGAAGTTTCAGCATGTAGCCGAGAGCAGAAATCAGACCAACTACTATGTACGCGGTACTTATACCCGTAACAATCTGGATTTCTCCAATGATGTACTGCATTTAGCTGATTTGGGCTTTGAGCAGATTTCTGTGGAGCCTGTAGTGGCAGGACCGGAGGACTGGTATTCAATCAGAGAAGAGGATATTCCTACTCTCAAAGAGGAATACGATAAACTGGCCGTTGAACTGTTAAAGAGACGAAAAGAGGGACGAGGTTTTCAATTCTTTCATTTTATGATAGATTTAGAAGGCGGTCCCTGTGTGGCGAAAAGACTTTCCGGATGTGGTTCCGGCACGGAGTATCTGGCGGTCACGCCTTGGGGAGATTTATATCCCTGCCATCAGTTTGTAGGACAGGAAAAATTCCTTCTGGGAAATGTGGAGGACGGAGTTGTCAATACGGCACTTCGTGATGAGTTTAAATGCTGTAATGTCTATGCAAAGGAGAAGTGCAAAAAATGTTTTGCCAAATTTTATTGCAGCGGCGGCTGTGCAGCGAATTCCTATAATTTCCATGGTAATATTAATGATGCCTACGATGTGGGCTGCGAATTACAGCGTAAACGAATTGAGTGTGCGATAATGATAAAGGCCGCATTGGCTGAAATGGAGGAAGTTAATCATGAAGAAGAATAGAGCAATTATTATTTTGCTGGTATTTTTCCTGGCGCTTATAGGCATTACCTACGTGGATGTGGCAGGTGTGGACGGTATGGGAAGCGCCTCTGCCCGGGAAATTACCTTGGGTCTCGATCTGGCAGGCGGCGTCAGCATCACCTATCAGGTGGTGGGAGAAGAATCACCCAGCCAGACGGATATGAACGATACCATCAGTAAACTGCAGCAGCGTGTGTACAATTACAGCAATGAAGCGCTGGTATACCAGGAAGGCAGTGACAGAATCAATATTGAAATCCCCGGGGTATCCGATGCCAATGCCATTTTAAAAGAATTGGGCAGACCCGGAACGCTGTATTTTATCTATCAGAGGGGTTCGGATGGAACGGATAACTACTATCAGAGTTATAGTATGGATGAAAACGGCAACTATTATTTCCAGTATACCTTAAATAAAACCATTGAGGAGCTGGAGGCGGACGGTTCCATTCCTCTGTATGGTACGGATGTAGCGGATGCAAGAGCAGGAAGATATCAGAATCAGTTAACAGGTACTTCAGATTTCTGTGTGGACCTTATCATGACGGAGGAAGGAAAGCAGAAATTTGCGGATGCTACTACCAGAGCGTCTCAGACGGGAGAAACGCTGGCTATTTATTATGATGGTGTATTTTTAAGCGTCCCTACTGTTAGAGTACCATTGACCACCGGACAGGCCCAGATAACCGGCAGTTTTACCTATGAAAGTGCAGACAGGCTGGCTTCTCAGATCCGTATCGGCGGTTTGAATCTGGAACTGAAGGACCTGCATCATAAAGTGGTTGGTGCGCAGTTGGGTTCCGAGGCCATTTCCACCAGCTTAAAAGCGGGAGCCATTGGTCTGGCAGTAGTGGCGGTATTCATGATCGTAATCTATTTTATTTCCGGTCTGGCCGCCAGTCTGGCCCTGCTGCTGTATACAGCTTTGATTGTGCTTTTGCTAAACGGATTTGGCATGACCCTGACTCTGCCCGGCATTGCGGGTATTATCTTATCTATTGGTATGGCAGTGGATGCCAATGTGATCATTTTTGCCCGTATCCGTGAAGAGCTGGCTACCGGAAAGACAGTAAAGTCAGCAGTAAAAATCGGTTTTGACAAGGCGCTTTCTGCAATTATCGATGGAAACGTAACCACTCTGATCGCAGCGGCAGTACTTTGGGTGCTGGGTTCCGGCTCCGTCAGGGGATTTGCACAGACTCTCGTGTTAGGTATCGTGTTGTCCATGATCACGGCTCTCTTTGTTACCAGATGGCTGATTCAGGCTCTGTATGCCTTGGGCTTTTCTAACGAGAAATGGTTTGGCGTGGCAAAAGAGCATAAGGTCATTGATTTTGTAGGAAAGAAAGCAATTTATTTCATCATATCCATTGTGCTGGTAGTGGGCGGCTTTGTGACGATGGGAATTTATCAGGCAGGCGAAGGTGCGGCTTTAAACTACAGTCTGGACTTTGTAGGCGGTACCGCTACTACCGTAAACTTTGGTGAGGAAATGAGTCTGGCGGACATCGAAGCCAATGTAATTCCCAAACTGGAGGCAATTACGGGCAGTGCCGTACAGCCCCAGCCCGTGCAGGGAACCGGAGAGGTCGTATTTAAGAGCAATGCATTGGATGGGGATCAGGAAAGTGCAATAGAGGATATGCTGCGGACAGAATTTGGGGTTTCCTCAGGATTTATTGAATCCGAAACCATCAGTTCTACCATTTCCGATGAAATGAAGCGGGATACCGTGCTGGCGGTATGTGTGGCTATTCTGTGCATGCTGGTCTATATCAGAATCCGGTTTAAGGATATCCGTTTCGGTGCCAGCAGCGTCATTGCACTGGCACATGATGTATTGGTAGTACTGGCCTTTTATGCAGTTGCCAGAGTTTCAGTAGGCAGTACATTCATTGCCTGCATGCTGACCATTGTAGGTTATTCTATTAACGCCACGATCGTTGTGTTTGACCGTGTGAGAGAAAATCAGCTCAGCATGGGAAGAGGCGCGGATGTTTTAAAAGATGTGATTAACAGGAGTGTGACGCAGACTCTTTCCAGAAGCATTTTCACCTCCTTAACTACTTTTATCATGGTGACAGCTCTGTATTTCTTGGGCGTTACCGCAATCAAAGAATTTGCCTTGCCGTTGATGGTGGGTATTGTGTGCGGCACCTATTCCTCCATCTTTATTGCAGGTAATCTTTATTACGTATTTCGGAAAAAATTTCCTGAAAAGCAGAAGGTAAAATCCGATAAGAAGTCATAAAACCGGCTGGTACCCGTAGATGATATAAAAAGGATGCGCGGAAATGGAAAAATGGTTTGTAGCAGCCAAAAAAGCGGATTTCGAGGAGTGGGGACGACGCTTTGGCATCAGTCCTATAACTGCCAGACTCATTCGCAACCGAGAGGTATGCACCCCTGAAGAGGTAGAAAAGTATCTAAATGGATCGTTTCTGGATTTATATCCTCCGGAGCTGATGGCTGATATGGAAGACGCGGCGGCTATTCTGGAAGAACAGATGCGCCTGGGAAATAAAATACGGGTTATTGGTGATTATGATGTGGACGGCATTACTGCCGCCCACATTTTAACAAAGGGACTGCGAGCGCTGGGAGCTGTTGTGGACACCGTCATTCCTCATCGAATACGGGACGGTTACGGATTGAATGAGCAATTGATAGAAGAAGCCGCCTCACAGGGAGTTAAGACCATATTGACTTGTGATAATGGGATTGCAGCTACGTCGCAGATAGAGCTGGCGGTGGGAAGGGGCATGACCGTGGTGGTGACGGATCACCATGAGGTGCCTTTTGAAGAAAGAGACGGAGAACGGGTGGAAATCCTGCCCCCCGCTGCGGCCATTGTGGATCCGAAGCGGAAAGATTGTACCTATCCTTATAAAAATATTTGCGGGGCTGCGGTAGCCTATAAGTTAATGGAACTGTTGCTTCGCCGCATGCAGTTAGAACCTGAAGAAAAACAAAAACTGCTGGATGAGTTTATACAATTGGCGGCAGTGGCTACTGTCTGTGATGTCTGTGAACTGCTGGACGAGAACAGAATTTTGGTAAAGGAAGGCTTAAAAAGACTTCGCAGCAATCCCTGTCCCGGTATGAAGGCCTTGATGGAGATAAACAAAATAGAACCGGCGGATGTAAGTGCTTATCATTTAGGATTTATTATCGGACCTTGTTTGAATGCCACCGGCAGGCTGGATACAGCGAAGAGGGCATTAGAACTGCTGGCGGCCGGAGAAGTGCGCACGGCGGTTTCCCTGGCCGGAGAACTAAAAGAGATGAATGACAGCCGTAAGACTATGACGCTTGCGGGAGTAGAGGCAGCTTCGGCTTGTGTGGAAGAGCAGCAGCTTGATAAAGACAGGGTGCTTGTCATTTTTTTACCCGACTGCCATGAGAGTCTGGCCGGCATTATAGCGGGCCGGATCAGGGAAAAATACGGAAAACCTGCCTTTGTACTGACAAGGGGAGAAGAGGGCGTAAAGGGTAGCGGACGTTCCATTGAGAGCTATCATATGTACGAAGCCATGAGTGCCTGCAAAGAGCTCTTTACCAAATTCGGCGGGCATAAAATGGCGGCAGGGCTCTCCATGAAGGAGGAGGATATTCCCCTTTTGCGTCAGACCTTAAACACACAGTGCAGCCTGACCGAGGAAGACTTTATTCCCAGAGTACATATTGATATTCCCATGCCCCTTGCTTATGCGGACAAAAATCTGGCAGAGGAGCTGACACTGCTTGAGCCTTTTGGAACGGCCAATGCAAAGCCGCTGTTTGCTTGCAAGGATGTCGTTTTTCAAGCGGGGGTTAAGATGGGAACAAAGGGCAGCTGTGCCAGATACCGGGTATTGCAGGATAATCGAAGCTACTCACTGGTGTATTTTGGGAATTTGGATAAATTCCATGCTTTTTTGACTGAGAAATTCGGACATAATGCAGTAGAAAATCTATATGCGGGAAGTGCCGGTTTCCCGATTTCCATAACCTATCAGCTTGGACTGCATACCTATATGGGCAGGACAGAGGTCCAATTGACCATGATAAATTATTGTTGACTTTAAGTAATATTTTATTTAGATTTAATTTTTTTATCATACTTTGGACACAAAATGAACACATTTAACAAGTAACATGAATATTAGATAGTTGATGAACTCACTATCTCCCCCTCATAAAAGAAAATGAGAAAAGTCCGGAATCTTCTCCGGACTTTTCTGCATGCTGCAGGATTTTCTGCTTTAAGGGTGGTAAATACTGCTAAATTGGAGTAAAATAAAAATAACCGCAAGGAGGATGCGTATGAAACTAGAGTCATTGTTACAAGGTTTTACCTATACCTGCGAGAGAGGAAGTCTGGAAGCGGATATACCTGAGGTGGTGTATGATTCCAGGAAAGTTTCTGCAGGATGTCTATTTATCTGTATAAAGGGAATGAATTTTGACAGCCATGACCATGCGGCTGAAATTGCAGCTGCAGGCGCCGGTGTGCTGGTGACGGAAAGAGAAGTAGAGCTGCCTGAGAATACCAATGTCACAGTGATCAGAGTGGAGGACACCCGCTATGCCATGGCCTTTATCTCGGCTGCCTGGTTTGGAAATCCGGCAAAAAGGTTGAAGGTGATCGGTATTACCGGTACAAAGGGAAAGACCACTACGACTTACCTGGTAAAGTCCATTTTAGAGAATGCGGGACATAGGGTAGGTCTCATCGGTACTGTGGAAATAATTATAGGAGATACCCATATTCATGCGGGAAATACGACTCCGGAGTCCTATCTGCTGCAGTCATATTTTAAACAGATGGCAGATGCCGGCTGTGATACGGTGGTAATGGAGGTTTCTTCTCAGGGTCTGAAACTGCACCGTACCCAGGGATTTCTATTTGACTACGGAATTTTTACCAATTTGGAACCTGACCATATCGGTGCAGGCGAACATGCGGATTTTGAGGAGTACATGGCATGTAAAGGGCTTTTATTCAAGCAGTGTCTGGTGGGTATTGTCAATGGTGATGATGTGCACTGCGATACGGTTACTGCCGGACATACCTGCAGTTTGGAAAAATTTGGACTAAATGAAGGAAATGACCTGCGGGCAAAGGATCTGCGGTTGGTGAAAAAGCCCGGGGAGCTGGGCGTTGTTTTTCAGACGGAAGGTTTGTTTACTATGGAGGCTGAGGTGGCCACACCGGGGCGTTTCAGTGTTTACAATGCATTGACGGCTATGGCTATCTGCAGGCATTTTGGAGTATCTGAGGAGAATATTAAAAAAGCATTGCTGGCTGCCAAAGTAAAAGGCAGGATCGAGATGGTGAAAGTATCGGAAGAGTTTACTTTGTTGATCGATTATGCGCACAATGCCATGAGTCTGGAAAGTCTGTTGAAATCGCTGCGGGAGTATGAGCCTCATAGACTGGTCTGTCTCTTTGGCTGTGGCGGCAACCGCTCCAAGCTCAGGCGTTACGAGATGGGGGAAGTCAGCGGCAGACTGGCGGACTTTACCATTATTACTTCCGACAATCCCCGTTTTGAAGAACCCGGTGACATTATTGCAGATATTAAGATCGGTATAGAAAAGACCGATGGAAAATATGTGGAAATCCCCGACCGGAAAGAGGCCATTGCCTATGCCATCGACCATGGAAAGCCGGGGGATATTGTTGTGCTGGCAGGAAAGGGCCATGAGGACTACCAAGAAATAAAAGGCGTTAAGTATCCCATGGACGAGAGGGATTTGATCGCGGATATTCTTAAGGAGCGCAGTAACGCATAGGACTTCCATGAAAATCCGGATTGCTTATTTTTTCGGTAAAACAGAAAAGGAGAAATGGATTATGGTTTTCTGGGATATGATCGCAGGTGTGTACGACCTC
>JAFLSX010000044.1 GCA_022510705.1 Lachnospiraceae bacterium | reverse complement strand
TAATTTAATCATATTTAATCCTCCAGATTTTATTGGAGGGTCAAATTTCGTGGGCCCTCCATACACGATTATTTTTCATATACGATCACCCCTTTCGATTTTTTGGCAAGAATAACAATATTATTTTTACATATGTGTTTGTAAAATTCAAGGGATATGGTACAATGTTTGTGCTGCTATAATCTGAAAATACATTTAGTGAGGAATTTTAGGATGTTAATACGCCCAGCAACATCGGCAGATGTAAAAGATATACTAGAAGTTTATGCGCCATACATAAAAAACACGGTTATTACGTTTGAAACTGAAGTACCGTCAATTGAAGAATTTACAGCTAGAATTGAAAAGATAAAAAGCAAGTATCCCTATCTCGTTTGCGAAATGGATGGAAAAGTAATCGGCTATGCTTATGCCGCAAAATACCGTGAGCGTGCTGCTTACAAATACAGTGTTGAAATTTCGATCTACGTTGACATGAACCATCAACATGAAGGTATTGGAAGGGCATTATATACTAATTTATTTGAAGCTTTGAAATCCTACGATTGTTATACTGCTTATGCATGTATAACATTACCCAATGAAAAAAGCATAGGCTTACATAAAGCATTTGGATTTTATGAAATCGGAACTTGTCATAATGTTGGTTATAAAATGGGGCGCTGGATTGATGTTATTTGGTTAGAAAAACCGTTAAAACAATATGATACGCCGACAGCTACTCTAATGCCATAACATAAATCTGATCTTAATCAAATATCTATTGAATCATTTGTCATCTGCCTCCAAATTCCTTGACAAATTAAATAATGGGTGCTATAAATTGTATAAATCGCATTTATACAATTTAGTCAGTGAATATAATTTGCAAATATACCATTTATATTATAACACCCAGGAGTGTACACTAAATGAACATTAATATCAGCAATGCATCCGGCGAACCAATCTATACACAGATTGAAAGTCAGATCAAAGCGCTGATTCTTGAAGGAAAGCTAAAAGAAGGGGACGCCCTTCCATCTATGCGCAACTTAGCAACTCAGCTCAGAATCAGTTTTATGACAACAAAACGTGCTTATGAAAACCTGGAACGCGGCGGCTTTATTGAGTCTTATATGGGAAAGGGCTGCTTTGTAAAAGCACAGAATATGGAGTTGTACCGCGAAGAACAGATCAAAATCATAGAAGCTCTGCTGATGGAAGCAGGTGATAAGGCAAGAAAATGCGGAATCACAATGGATGAGCTTCATTCACTACTTGATCTTGTAAATGGAGGAGAATAAAATGGGCGATTATAATAACGCGATCGAGATAAAAGGAATAACGAAGCATTTTGACGGTTTTACTCTTGATAATGTAAGTTTTGAAGTAGCAAAGGGAAGCATCATGGGATATATCGGCCAGAACGGCGCCGGAAAAACTACAACGATCCGCAGTTTGCTTAATATCATTCCGATTGACAACGGTGAGATCCGTTTGTTAGGACTTGACCATATCAAGGATGAAGCGGAGATCAAACAGCGCATGGCTGTGGTTTTTGACGAACTACCGTTCCATGATATTTTTACCGCCAATGATATGGCCAAAATTTTTGAAGGGCTTTATGGTCAGTGGAATAACAGCATATACAAAGAGTATTTAGACCGTTTTCAGTTGCCAATCCATAAAAAGATCGGGCAGTTTTCCAAGGGCATGCAAATGAAACTGCAGATTGCCTGTGCACTCTCTCATAATGCAGAGCTTTTGATAATGGATGAGCCAACCACAGGCCTTGACCCGGTTGTACGTGATGAGATTTTGCATATTTTTATGGAGTATCTTGAAACAGAAGAACGAAGTATTTTGATGTCTTCTCATATTACCAGTGATCTGGAAAAGATTGCGGACTGCGTAACTTATATCGATAGGGGTAAGATTCTTATTTCCGGCTATAAAGATGAAATTCTTGAAAAGCATGGCGTGATCAAGTGCAGCAAAGAGGAGCTAAAAACCATTGATCCTAAGGATATTGTAAGTGCCCGCATCAATGAGTTTGGTGCAGAAGCAATGGTTTATGACAAAGAGGCAATGAACTATAAGTACAATGGCCTCTTGATCGATTCGACCTCTTTGGAAGAGATTATGCTTTACTATGTAAATAAAGAGAAAAAGGAGTGGTCATAATGAGAAAATACAAATCTTTGTTATTTCGAGAATATAAACTTTCTCGAAATCATTATTTGTTTCGTTTAGTCATTTTGACTCTTTTTCTCGGACTTGTTTTTTTAGCAATTTTATTAAATCATGACGAATCGCAGGAAACCAAGAATTCTATTTCCATTTTTATGTCTCTTTTATTTGCGATAATAACCGGCTTCGTTTGTGCGGATGATGCCGGTGTGTACAGGTCAGATATCAATGCGGGGTGGTATACCTACTCTTATTGTCTTCCTATTTCTCTTTTTGAAAAATCCTTTGTTCGATACTTTATAAAGGCATTGGCAATTCTGATCGGTGCAGGAATCACTGCGCTTGGTTGTCAGATTATCGCCATTGGGGCAGATGCTGAAGCAGACATGAGAATGTTGTTTGTTTTCTTACTTATGGCCGAAATATACTTACTGTTTCAAATAGTTATTCATGTTGTTTCACTTATGGCAAAAGATGTGCGGAAATCTAAAACAATGTGGGGGATTGTCTGCGCCGCAGCTCTGGGAATTATAGTTTGGGCTCCTAATCTGATTTCTATAGATTTTTCAGATGTGCCGAAAGATGAGTTGGGTGTGGCTCTTCCCAATATGATTGTTGAGACTGCTATGAAGTGGATAGATAAAATCGATTTGTTTCTATTTCCATTACTGATTATTTTATTTGTTGCCGGTTTTATTCTCACCTACAAGACCTACGAAAGGAGAAAGATGTAATGACCGGGCTTATTTACAAAGAATGTAAACAGAATCGTTTCTTCTTGATTGCAACGGCAGTACTTCCTTTGCTTGTGTTCTTTTTGCCGGCAGTCATTCTCGGAAAAAACAATGGACCCGTCATAACCGCAGAGGGCAGACAATCCGCTAAGATTCTGTTTATTATTGTCGGCTACTTGATTGCGGGCGCAATGCAGACATCCACATATATGGGTGATGACAGCAAGAAATGGGGCTACTTTATTGCATCCGGCCCTGCGGGTGTAAAGGGATATATTTACACCAAGTATATGTTAATTCTGGGTATGTGTATGTTGTTTGTGTTTTCTATGGAAATGAGTGATATTCTTTATGGCACATTTTGTTCATCGGTTACCGAACAGCCATATATCTCTCTGTCAACATTTTTTATAGTGCTGTTTTATATTCAGCTATTCCTTCGTGCCATTGATATGCCCTTTATTGTGCGCTTTGGAATAAAGCAAGGAAGTATTATCAAGATAATTCTGTTCGTTGCCACACTGCTTATTATGGTGATCATTTTTGCGGCCAGTCCCAGTGCTATGTTTGCTTTTAGCGAGGCAGTAGAAAATCTGACAGGGAATGAGCCCGGGAACCTGATGCTTGTGATAACGGGAATGTTCCCTTATGTGTCCATTGGATTATTTATACTTTCATATAAAATCTCTTGCAAACTTTATATGAGAGGAGTAGAACATTATGACAAATAGCAGAAGAATCCTTATTCCTGACGAAATTCAAAGAAGTGAGCTGTCATTCAAAACCGCAAGGGTACAAGTGTGGTTATTTATTATTCCGTGCTTTCTTATCACGGGCGTATTTACGTTTCTTGCAGCCGCCTGTGATTCCGATTTGGAAAGTGCCAAAGCCGCTCTTTTTACTACCATTGCCTGCTTTATGCCGGCTATAACAGCTATTGTAATATGCCTCATAAAACATATTAAGATAAGTGAACTTGCGCTCTTTCCACGATTAAAAGGTAATGTATCTGTCTATGCAATTGTAATTTTGATTGCCGTTGTTATGTCTTTGATAGACCAGCCGCTTACTTCTGCCATTTTCCCCGATGTGGTACAGTTTCAAAATTTTGACGGTTTTGTATTCACTATGAATGCACTAATTTTATTTGCCGTTTCACTTGTGGGAATGATCAGCCTGCTGGGTGAGGAAATCGGTTGGTTAGGGTACTTATTTCCAAGACTGGAGCAGTTATATGGAACTATTCCCGCAGTGGTGCTTACAGGTGTATTCCGCGGTGTATGGCATCTTGTTATGTTTTTAGTAATTGCCCCCGATACTGCTCTGATTCAGTTTGGTATGATCACAGTAACCAATGTACTATTGAACAGCTTATTTATCTGGGCTATGAAAAGGACTTCCTCCATTATACCTGCTGCCCTGGTGCATTCTATTGCAAATATGCTTCCAAGTGTTTATGCGGCATATACGATAACCAATGAGGAGCTTTTTATAAAGAACTATTGGCAAATGCAAATGGTTTCATTAATCCCGACTGTAATGATTGCTGTTGCCTGCTATATGATTTTGTTTAAATGGTGTAAAAAATTGTAGTTTATAAAACCATGAGCAGGGTTCCTCCACTGATGAGAATACATCCGACCAATGATTTTATAGTAAATTTTTCATGCAGGAATATAAAGGCCAAGATCAATGTGATCACAACGCTCAATTTATCAATCGGCACCACCTTGGAGGCCTCGCCGGTTTGCAGGGCCCTATAATAGCAAAGCCAGGAAGCACCGGTCGCCAAGCCTGACAAGATCAAAAATATCCAGCTCTTTTTGCTGATTTCCATAATTCCGCTTTGCGCATTTGTGAGAAACACCATCCCCCAGGCCATGATAACCACCACCACCGTTCGGATGGCGGTTGCAAGATTGGAATTAACTCCATCAATACCAATCTTCGCTAAAATTGAGGTCAGTGCTGCAAATACTGCAGACAATATTGCAAATAACATCCACATACGCTACTACCTCTCTACTCTGACTTGTTTTCATCATAGTATTCTTCCAGGCCTTTTTTAACTGCTTTGCTGATTTCAGAACGACTCTCCTCAATAGCATTTTTTACAGCCCATTTAATCACCCAATACAATGCTGCTAAAGTAACTAATGCTGCTCCTAAACTTGTTCCTATTGCCATTTGAGTACCTCCTAAGTTGTACTTAGTTCATTTTAAATATTTCTGCTACTATTAAAAGACTTTATCATAATATATTCTTCCTCATTTTCATCCACGATTT
Organism: Lachnospiraceae bacterium; assembly: GCA_022510705.1. GTDB lineage: Bacteria > Bacillota > Clostridia > Lachnospirales > Lachnospiraceae > Acetatifactor. The sequence goes on along the minus strand of JAFLSX010000044.1, from coordinate 13,217 downwards.
GAAAATCTGCCTTGCGATACATATTTACCGCATAGTTAGCCTTCTGTACTGCCAGCGAAGCACGCTTATAGCCGTTTTCTCTTAAAACATCCAGCATTCTTATCAACAAAGCTGTACCTATTCCCTGTCCGCGGAATGCTTTATATAAAGAAATTGCGAACGATGGGGTTTCATCATCCACATGACCGTAATCATTCATGATGCGAACCCATACAGCTCCCACAATATTTCCATCCACTTCCGCCACCAATGCTCTGTCATGCTTTTGCTTTCCAAAACCTGAGACATATACCTGTAATTCAGGGGTATCAATTATGGATTTAGGTGGCGCTTCCATACCTTCGGGTATAAAAATAGCCTCATATAAAAAAACGTCTAAAAGCGCATATTCTGTTTCTTTTATTTCACGTATTGTATAGTTCATTTTTTAAATTTATTCCGACATTTATTCCGACATCAGCATTTAAAATTACCTCGTTCCATTTCATCACCACAAGCAGAATCTCCTAAAAACCCTATTTGTTTTCTCTCTTACCATCAAAAAAATAAGTCTCTACTTCCTCTCTTACTTCTCCCAGAAAATTCCACCACTTATAAGCATCGTCAAATTCTTGGATATATAAATCGCCTAAATATCTGGGATGGCACATTTCTTTCACCATTTTTATTGCAGTATTCGATACTTCCCCTTCTAAAATAGTCTTCAATTTCTTAGCTTCAGCAATGTGATGATTATTTAATAAGTATTGATACAGCTGATTTAATTTAATTTACTTTCCATTTTATCTCCTTCCCCATCTTCACATGAGGAACTCCCGCTTCCATAAATACTTCCGACTCCCTGTGGTAGCCGCAGGCTTCATAAAATCCGCAGGCCTCGAATTTAGAATCCAGCTCCATTTTAAATCCGGACTGCCCCCTGCGGCTGTAATACTCCTCCAGCTTTACCAGTGCCGCTTTTCCCATGCCCTGCCCCCGGCATTCCTTTAGAACACAGAATCTCTGCAGCCTTATTCCGCTCTCCGTATGCATGCAGCGGCAGGCGCCCACCGGCTCTCCGTCCTGCTTTATCAGAAAATGTTCACAATCGCCGTCAGGTATATCCTGTTCATCCACTTCAATTTCCACAGGCACCTTTCGTTCCTGTGTGAATACTGCATTTCTGACCTTTAAACATTCTGACAGGCGTGTCGTATCCATGGCGGGTATTAGTTCTATTTTCATACTTCGTCTTTCTCCGATCCGTGCAGATACTGATAAATTTCCCGCTTGCCTACGCCCCTGTCCTTGGCCACCTGCTTCATGGCGCTTTTTGCGTCCATGCCGTCCTTCTCATAAAAAGCCATATGCTCCTCAATGCTCATGGTTTCCCAGGATGCTATCTCCTCCTGCTTTTTCTCCAAACGGCTTTTGCCCGCAAGCACCAGCACATATTCTCCTCTGGGTTCTTCCGTTTCATATTTCTTTAATGCCTCTAAAAGTGTAGTAGGCAGAATTGTTTCAAACTTTTTTGTAAGTTCCCTGCAAAGCGTAATTTTTCTATCTCCCAAAACTTCTGACAGCTCTGTTAGTGTTTTTACAAGGTGATGGGGCGCTTCATAAAGGATGATAGTTCTGGTTTCCTCTTTCAGCTCTTCTAACACTTCCCTACGTTCTTTTTTCTCCGTCGGTAAAAACCCTTCAAAGCAAAAACGTCTGGTGGAGAGTCCTGATAAAGTAAGAGCCGTAATACAGGCCGCCGGTCCCGGCAGACTTGTTACGGCAATTTCTGCCTCCTGACACATCCGTACCAGGACTTCTCCGGGGTCGGAAATGGCCGGCGTGCCTGCATCCGTTATCAGCGCTATATTCTTTCCTGACCGCATCTGCCCGATGAGCTGCTCCGCCTTTTCCACCTTGTTATATTCGTGATAGCTTGTCATAGGCGTATGAATATCAAACGCGGACAGTAGTTTCCTGCTGTTTCTGGTATCCTCCGCAGCAATCACATCCACCGCTTTTAAGGTGTCGATCACGCGGGGCGTCATATCCTGTAAATTACCTATGGGCGTTGCGCATAGATAGAGCATTCCTGGCATAACAACCTCTTTTCTACTGTTTCCGATACTTTTTCTCGACCTTCAACGTGTACAGTGCCACCAAGGCAATGGTTATAAAAAGTGTTCCAATGATAGAAAGTACTACTCCGGCACCGCCTGTCAACATGGGCAGACCAAGCAGCATAAAAGCCGCTCCGTAACAAGAAAAAAGCTTACCCAATGCTCGGTTATAGCCTTTTACATCCTCTACCTCAGGCAGTTCTTTTATATTGGCATAGAACCCAAAGGGCTTCTGTCTTTTGGAGAACATTTGATAAATACCGTACAGGATAAATACAACTCCCATTACCTCCCAGATCATAACCGCTGTTTCCACTCCGTGCATAAGCATTCTCCTTTCATCTGTTTTATCTCTTTGGCGCAATATCTCCTTTAATCCGCCACTATATCTTACTGCCTCAGTACCCGTAAATATCATATATCTCCGGCATATACACGCCCGGCTCACTGTAGATGATCAGAGGCTTCTCCACCGTCATACGCGGCTTACCGCCCCGCACGCCCTCTAACAGCACCATATTGGGCTCCTTATCTACAAAGGGATACACCAACTGCATCCTCTTCGGCTCCAATTTATATTGGGACATGGTACCTATGATCTCCGCCAACCTGAAGGGCCTGTGTACTAGGAAAAAATGTCCTCCCGGTTTCAACAGCATAGCTGCCTGACTTATTACATCTTCCAATGTACAGAGCAGTTCATGACGGGCAATGGCCTTGGGTTCTTCCGGATTCTTCAGTCCGTGGGAATCCACCATATACGGTGGGTTACAGGTAATAACATCAAAAGAGGCAGGCGGAAATAACCGGTCTGCCTCTTTGATATCTCCAATGACAATATCAATCTTGGAGGAAAGACCGTTCAGCTCCACACTGCGCCTCGCCATATCCGCGCTCTCCTCCTGTATTTCCAACCCCGTCAAATGCGCTGCCGAAGTCTTGGCCTCTAAAAGAATAGGAATGATACCGGTGCCCGTGCCCAAATCCAACACGGTCCCACCCGGCTTTACCTGAGAAAAACCGGATAACAGAACCGCATCCATTCCGAAGCAGAATCTGTCCGGATTTTGAATGATTCGGTACCCGTTTCTCTGCAGCTCATCAAGGCGTTCCTTACTTTTCAGTTTGACTTCCTTCAAAGCTTGTCTGTCCTTCCTTTTTTCCGTTTCTATAGTTATGACGTCCCCTGGGATGATTGTCCCTATGCTGCTCGCCGTCCTGCCTGTTGTCCTGACGGTTCTCCCGATGATGATCACGTCTGTTGTTTTTACCCCGTTGACGGTTATGTTTTTCCCTGCTTTTCTCCTGACGGTTTCCATCATTTCTGCGGGCAGGATGCTCTTCCTTTTCCAGCGAATCATCTTCCAAGCTTTCCGTCTTTTCCTCGGTCTCTAACAGTTCCAGCTCCTTTAGTTCCTCCGCAGTCAACTCCAAGCGCTCTTTCTTACCGTGCTTTCTTTTAAATTGCAGATCCTCCGCCTTATACTCGTGGATTTCCTTTTCATCGTTGACATCCACAACGACCTTTACCAACTGACGCAGGACATTTACGCTATGCACTTCGCCCTGCAGACCGTCCGCCGTAGTTACATAATCTCCCACTCCCGGCAATTTTCGATTCAACTCTTCATAAGTATCCTCCTCATGTTTCAGACAGCACATCAGTCTGCCACATACACCGGATATTTTAGTAGGATTTAAAGAAAGATTCTGCTCCTTTGCCATCTTGATGGATACGGGAATAAACTCGGAAAGATAGGTATGACAGCAAAGCGGCCGTCCGCAAATACCAATACCGCCCACAGCCTTGGTCTCGTCCCTAACGCCTATCTGCCTGAGTTCAATTCTGGTCTTAAACACACCTGCCAGATCCTTAACAAGCTCTCTGAAATCGATTCTGCCGTCAGCAGTAAAATAGAACAACACCTTATTGTTATCAAAGGTATATTCCGCATCAATAAGCTTCATTTCCAGCTCATGCTTCCGGATTTTTTCCAGACAGATCCCAAAAGCTTCTTTCTCTTTTATTTTATTTGCCGCTTCCTGCTCAATATCCTTTTCATTGGCAATTCTTAAAACCGGCTTCAAAGGTTGTATAACCTTATCTTCTTCTACCTCTCTGGGTGCGCTTACAACAGTTCCGAACTCTATACCGCGGGCCGTTTCCACGATTACATGGTCGTCCCTTTTTACCTCAAAATCCAGCGGATCAAAAAAATAAATTTTTCCCGCTGTACGAAATCTTACTCCTATTACTTTTACCATCTATAAACCTCCAATGTCATATACTGCATGACGTTTTATTACGTAGCTATTATACCACGCCTCATTTCACGGCTCAACCGTTTTCCTGCATTTCCAGAAATAGGAGTTCCATGGTCAGTTCAAAATTTACATTTGCTTCCAGCCGCGCTTTGGCACGGGATAATGCCTTGATCACCGATTCGATTCCCTCATAGGAAGTTCTGGCTGCCACACGCTTGATATTCTGAAATTCTTCTCGGAATATAAGGTGATTGGCGTCATTAGTTGCCTTAAACAACAGTACATCCCGATACCAGATTGCCAAAATATCCAGGTAATCACCTATATCCAGTTTATAATCGGATATCTTCTTGATGGCTGCTGCCATTTCGGTAACGTCCATTTCATGAATATATTTCAAAAGAGAAAGCGCTTCTTCCTCTATCTGCTCAAAATCCTCGCTGGCTGCAAGATGTTTAGCCTTGCCGATATTTCCTCTGGCAAATGCCGCACAGACTTCCGCCTTATAATCAGGTACCTGCATCTGGGTCATTAAAAAGTTTTTAACCAGTTCGTCCGAAACCGGCTTCATATGCAATATTACACACCGGCTTAAAATAGTCTGCAGTAAAGAATTTACATTGCTCGTAAGCAGAATGATCACGGCATATGCCGGGGGCTCCTCTAAGGTCTTTAACAGCGCATTCTGCGCCTGTACCGTCATCTTTTCCGCATCGTTTATGATATAAATCTTATACGGGCTGCTGTAAGGTTTTATCGCAATGTCCCCGTTTACCTGCCCGCGAATATCGTCCACACTGATAGCTCCCGGTTTTTCATGGGACACTTTGATAATATCGGGCTGATTGCCGGAAAGTGCCTGCTTACAAGCGTGACATTCCTGACACGGCTCCACCCCCTCTTTTTCACATTGCAATGCCATAGCGAATACTTTTGCTATGTATTCCTTACCCGAAAACCGCTCACCGTTGATAATATACGCATGAGAAATCTTTCCCGTGGAAATGGCATTCTGTAAATGCTCTTTAATCTGTTCCTGCCCTATGATATCTTTAAATGTTGCCATGTATACCCCTTCTTTCTCTTCTGCTGCCCCAAAAGCCTCACTACGTGAAAATATCCAACAATAGCCCCTTTATTTCTCCTATTTTACTTAAAATAGCCAGATTATCCTTCTCGTCCTTTACCAATTCCTTGGCCAGCTCATCCAGATTTTCATCCACCAACCGAATAATACCATATACCCGATGACGCCCTCGCTTATCCAAAAAATTCTCTCTGGAAAAAGAATGTGAGCGGGTGATTACCTCATTTAAAAATTCCTTGACCAAACTGCGGTAACGTCGCATATCCTTTACATCTCTGCGCTTATAGAGCCGCTCACCCTGCATGGTAATTTCTTCCATTAGCCCCTGCAGTTTGGTTTGTAACTCCGATTCCTCTATATGGCTGGCAAGCATGAATTTAAAGTTTCCATCTGCCTGCTGAGCTTCCTTGGGTGCCTGGAGCTGCTGTACTTGCTGCACCTGATCTACTTTAATATCCATCTGCTTACCTCCCTTTCTTATATCTGTTTTGCAATATACTGCTTGATCTCTGCAAGACACTCCTCGAGATTATTATTACAAAAGCGTTTTGTGATTCCTGCTCTCTTAATCTTTTCTTCGGCAAAATCTTCGCTGTCCGCAAGAAAGCGCCGGCACATTTCTTCATATTTGGGATTTTCCTGACCCTTTTCTCGATCCAGCGCCCGCTGCAGCCTTTCACCGTCATCCAGTTCAATCAAGATGGGTACCATGGTTTCCTTTCCGAAATAATCCCGCATACTTTCATAGGCTTGTAATGTTCCGATACAAATATGACTTTGTTTTTCCAATGTAATCTGACCGTCATCTAAAGTGAAATACCGCCACAGTCCATGATAAGTATTATAAGCCCGGTGCTCAATCACTTTTCCCTTTTCCAGTTCCTTTTGAAATCCTGCTTCATCGGTAAAGTAATATTCCACACCGTTTTCCTCCCCCAGCCGGATCGGCCTGGTGGTATACGGAATTATTTTTTTCAGGCTAAAAGGATTCTCCTCTAAAAGCCTTTTATAAAGGGTATCCTTTCCTGTGGAACTTTTTCCCATCAGATATACAATCTTACCCATCCGCTATACTACCTCTACTACATGTATCATATCTGTATTGCCTGCTATTCCCAACGGTATACCTGCGGTTATGACAACCTTGTCACCAGTTTCGATCAGACCGGCTTCCTTGGCTTTCAAAACAGCTGTTTTAAACAGCGCGTCCGTTGTTTCCTCTTTATCGATCAATACGGGATTTACACCCCACAACAGATTGAGCTGCCTGTAAACCCTCTCGTCTATGGTACATCCGACTATGCGGCAGTCGGGCTTATAGCGCGCTACCATATCTGCGGTGAAGCCGGACATGGTGACCGTAATAATAGCTGCTGCCTTCAAATCCATTGCTACACTGCAGGTCGCATGGGAAATTGCTGTTGTAATATCTGTTGTGACATCTTTGTCATATTCCTCTCGCCGCATTCTGGAGCGGTAACCGTTTTCCTGCTCCGCACGTCTGGCAATCCTGTCCATGGTCTTTACAGCCTCCACCGGATACAGGCCTGCAGCGCTCTCGCCCGAAAGCATGATCGCGGTGGTGCCGTCATAAATAGCATTGGCAATATCCGTTGCTTCCGCTCTGGTAGGGCGGGGATTGTGAATCATGGATTCTAACATCTGGGTTGCGGTAATAACATGCTTGCCCTGTGCAACTGCCATTCTGATCATCTTCTTTTGCAGAATGGGCACTTCTTCCATGGGTACTTCCACTCCCATATCACCTCTGGCTACCATAATACCGTCGGATACCTCAAGAATTTCTTCCAGATTGTTGATTCCCTGCATATTTTCTATTTTGGCAATAATTTTCATTTTACTGCCGTGCTCATCCAGGATCTTTCTGACCTCCAGAATATCTTCCTTTGTACGGGCAAAAGAAGCCGCAAGAAAATCAAAATCATTCTCTATGCCGAACAGAATATCATCCCTGTCCACCGTACTGATGTAGGGCATGGAAAGAATCGCACCCGGCACGTTTACACCCTTGTGGTTAGATACATATCCGCCATTAATGACTCTGCAGACAATATCATTACCCGTTATCTCCTCAACTACCATTTCAATCAGGCCGTCATCTATCAGAATAGTTGTTCCTACATTTATATCATTTTTTAAATCAACATAGGAAATTGCAACTTTTTCTGCAGTTCCAAGTATTTCTTCCGTAGTCAGAGTAAATGTCTGACCGGCCTTCAATTCTACCTTACCGCCTTCGAAATCACGCAACCGAATTTCCGGTCCTTTTGTATCCAATAGTGTGGCAACGGGTAATCCCAATTCCTTGCGTACTTTCAATACTCTGTTATATTTCTCCAGCTGTTGCTCATGGGTTCCGTGGGAAAAATTAAATCTCGCCACATTCATACCGGCCAACATTAATTCTTTCAGTTTTTCTTCGCTCTCACTGGCAGGTCCTATTGTACAAATAATTTTTGTTTTTCTCATCTTAATCTCCCATTCTATTATTTTAATACGGTCACCGTATTATCCTGCCTCATTCCCTGCACATGAAAGCCCTTAGTGACACAATCCTGTATATAGTCACAGAGCTCTGCCGTAAAACATTCTCCCGGCACTAAGATAGGGATTCCCGGCGGATATAGATTGATAAATTCACCGGCCACTCTTCCTTTTGCCTCTTCTAAAGGAACGTCCTCTTTTTCTCCCTCCCACGCTTCTTTTAATGAAAGTTCATGGGGCGGCAGCTTGGGGCCTTTTAATTGTTTCGATGACTCATTTTCTTTTGACTCTCCACAGGCAACCTCGTCCATATCCGTGCCGTACTGCGAATAAATTGCTTCATCTATTGCCAACAAGGCCTCCGTCATACGGTGATAACCTTCTTCGGTATCCCCTACGGTAAACATAGCAAGTACATAGTTTCCTGCTGCCATTTCAGGCTGTAAGTGATATGTGTGGAGCAAACTCTCATAAAGCTGTCTGCCCGTCATATGGCCACTTTTATCGGCTATGACAAGCTTACCTATATCCATGTTCGCTTTCTGCAAAAAATGCAGACAATGACATTCACTAAGCCTTTCCAACATTATATTCCAGTTTCGCAGGAAATCTCCGAAAAGCCTGTCCGCTTTTAAAGCCACCAGATCCAGCGCTTCCTCCATTGCCGCCATAAAAAGATAGGAGGGACTGCTGCTTTGATAAATATTTAAAAAGCGCTTCAGCCGCTGTCTGTCCACCAGCTTTCCGTTTACATGCAAAATTGCTGTCTGTGTAGGGGAAGGTAATGTCTTATGCAGACTTTGAATCACGATATCCGCACCGCAACTGCAGCTGCTTTTAGGCCATGCGGGATGAAATCCGAAGTGAGCGCCGTGAGCCTCATCCACAATTAAGGGAATGCCCTTTCTATGTACTACATCTGCTATTGCACCTATATCCGATACTATTCCCTCATAGGTGGGAGACACCAAAAATACTGCCTGTATATCCTCATCTTCCGTAAGAGCCTGTTCTACCTGTATGGATGTCATACCTAGGTTACAGCCAAAATCCGGCTCGATTTCTGCCACCAAATAGCGAATTTGCAGTCCCCGCAAATAGGCCCCGTGATAGGCTGATCTGTGACAGCCCCTGGCCATCAGTATTTTCCCGCCCTCGGGTACCGCGGTCGAAATAGCACTGATAATACCTGCTGTGCTTCCGTTTATCAGATAGAAACTTTCCTCAGCACCATAAATGTCCGCGGATTTCTGTTGAATTTTTTTAATAATGTCTGTAGGTTCGTGCAAATTATCAAAACCGTCAATCTCCGTAATATCCAGCCCTGATACTGCGCTTAAAACCGACCCGCCCAAACGTCTCTTATGTCCGGGCATATGATAGGGATAATAATCACTCTCTGCATAGGCTTTTAATTTCTCAAGCAGTTCACCCATATCTATGTACTCCATGTCCCTTATGTATGCGTATCGTTTCCAACAAGGAACACCATTTGTCTGCGGTTGTTACAATCCAGGCTTCTCTGCAGGTGGGCGGTATGACCGTTAACGGCCACATGTGTTTTCGAATGATATCCTGTTCTCTGGGTGTCAGATCATACTCCCGGGACGCATTTTTGAGAGCTATTCCCGGATGATAAAAGCCGTGTAATTTGTGAGGCTGTCTGTGGTCCGCATCGTGCCAGTCATACAAAAAATAATCATGGAGCAGCGCCCCTCTTATCAATTCGTTCCTTTTGCAGTGAATCCCCAGTTTCTCCAGTTTGTCACTGATTGCCAGACTGTATTTTGCCACGTTCATGCAGTGGGCATTTACCGTCATATTTCCGTGCTGAATATGCCCCCTGGTGCTGTTAAAGTTCGGAGAGGTTAAAATATCCGGAGCATTTACTTTAATTTCTTTATACAGCCTGCGCTGTTTGGCATATTTCTGCTTCCACTGCTTTGCCTGTCTATCTGTTCTGCAGCCGTTCTTTTGCATCCTCCCACTCCTTATTTTCTCTTTCAGCCTCTTAGGCTATTGTATTTTCATTCCTTTAATAATAGTAACAGATTACGGGAAATCCCGTAGACACATAACTGTATATTTCCTTAGCCTTATTTAACGGCAAATTGATACATCCATGGGATCCGTTGGTCAGATAGATTTCTCCGCCAAACGCTCTTCGCCAAGTGGCATCGTGCATACCAATATTACCATTAAACGGCATCCAGTATTTTACAGGGGTTTCATATGTATCCCCACGCAGTACAGCATCCGTGGTTTTGTATGTTAATCCAAACACTCCGGGTGGTGTGGCATTTCCATTTGATACGTTTCCGGAAACAAAATCTGTTTCCAGCACTATTTCTCCATCCTGATACAGATATAGATGTTGGTTGGTCAAATCTATTTCTACATAGGAATCTCCGATATCATCAGCACCTTTTACCCATCCCTGGTTCTTATATTCCGGCTCTCTCTCGATAACCGCTCCCTCCAGGATCAGCTCTTTGAGTACTTCTGCTTCAGCTGCTCTATCCGTCCTCCAGCCATAGGCTCCGCTGGCCAGGGTCAGTTCCACACCCAGTGTCGTCGTAAACTCACGTTTTTGTCCGTAAGTATCGTAGGCTTTTGCATTTTCTGCTACATAGTCGGCAATTAATTCTTCATCCAAACTGATCTCGCCATTCTCTTCAATAATCCAGGTATGAATGATCTCCCCATCCAAAATTACTTCATTTCCATTCCAGTCATATGTAATGCGGGTTCCTACAATTCGATTCAGCTGCTCTAGTTTTTCCTGCAGTTTGGCATTATCGGAAACAACCTCAGGACGCACATAGCACTGTGCCTCTCTTAGATTTAACTCTCCCTGCATGACATTCAGTGCTTCTTCAATGCATAGAATGGTCTGGTCCTTATCTAAAAGTGTACCTTCCCTCTCTGCCACAATGATATAACCACCCTCTGCCTGATAGTCACTGATATAGGCATCTTGGGGTTCCTCGCCTTTATTGGTAAAGAGCACAGCTCCCTGCAAACTTCTCTGCAAAGCCTCTTCATTGTAAACCGCCTCCACAGAAATCTCATGCGCTACCGAAGCCCCATTAAACATTACGGCTATCCAAGCGTATTCATTTTGATTCTCTAAAAGCTGTTCTATGCTCTGCTCCACCGAAAACTTCATTTCACAGTCTTCCGGTTTGATAACAAGCTGCTCTTCCCCTTTTTCATTCACAATCTTCAAGGCATAACCACCGGTATACCATTGCTGTACTGCTTCAATTGCTTGTACTGCTTCCTGATTTCCGCAATCCACCCCATTAATGCTGGTGCGTGGGAAGAAATGTCCCTTATAATAGTACACACCTCCAAAATATGCCAAAAGCAACATACCGCAAATTAATACTGCAGCAACAATTGAAATAATAAGGCCCTTACGTGATTTTTTCTTTTGTGTCTCGTTCTCTTGCGTGCTTTTCTTCTCTGTATCGACCGGGTTCTTTGTCTGCTCTTTCGTGTCCTCTTTATTTGCAGTTTCCTGCTTTATCTCTTGTTTCTCTGCAGCTTCCTGTTCCAAATCCGTGGATACTTTTTTCTCTTTTGTCTCGTATCCCATTTCTATCTCCTGTCATTCTTGTTTTCTGCGACCATTATAACATCAATCTATACAAATTAACAGTATAATGGCACTATCTTTCCGTAAAATAATTCTATTAAATTTCTGCCTTTTGTTCCTTACTTTTCCAGAAATACAACATGCATGTTCCCACTACCAAAACAACTGTAACCGGCAGACTTCCTTCCAGTCCGAATGCGCCTCCGTTAAGCAATTCCCTGCCTTCCATCGTTGTGGCTGTCAGGATGGAATCACTCAGTTCCATTCCGCTTACCTTAATACCGTAAAAATTTCCCTGTACCAGATTCCAAACGGAATGAAAGGCCGCAATCCCCCATATATTTCCTCTGCGTATAAAATATACGGAAGCAAAAACACCAAACAGAAACAAATTAACAAATGCTAAGATACTAATACCGCTGTTCAACAGATGCAGTGCCGCAAAGATTAAAGCATTTGCCACTATGGCCGCATATACGGGATATCTTCTGGCATACGAAACCATAAAATAGCCCCGGCAGATTACCTCTTCCGCCATGCCTTGAATCATAAACCCGATCAAGAACAGAAGAAAGATGCCAATGATTTTTACCGGTGCAACCCTGAATGCCGGAGAAATCTCCAGATGCAGTCCGCCCGTTATAACACTAAGCAACACCGCCAGGGAAAAACAGGCAAATCCCGCTGCCATACCTATCAAATACTCCTTGACTGCTGCTTTCTTGCAAAATCCCATCGTAGTCATTCTACGTTTTTGCAATAGTTTACAAAACAGACACACGATTACTATCATGATAATTTCCGATGCTAACATCCCCAGCATATAAGCATTGGAGGATGCTATTTCTTCCGCTATCATCATCACTGCTTTTGTATCATTTGCCGCAATGGCACTCAAATATCTGCCGTTTGTAAACATGAGTACCAGCTCTATAGGCAGCATAACGATCAATGTAGCAATATTAGACACAAGGAAAACTGCAACAAAAATTAAAATCTCCAGTATCCAAAGTAAACCCTTCTGTGCCTGCGCTGCTTCTTCAACCATCTTAGGTTTTTGAAATAAATCTCTTTTCATCTCCATCTGACTCCTCTTTTGTATGGCAATTAAAACCTGTGGACTTCGGAATAATTATCCTATATTTTTCACAACATTACAAGCCTGTAATAGAAATGTCTTTTCTATAAAATTATGGTAATTTAAATATAGTAAAACTTGTATTGACTCTCTCGTAGCGTGACACTTTATGCTTGTTGGAAAAGGAGGAAACTATGAAAACCATAAAACAAGAAAAAGAACTGACTGGAATTACAGATAGGCAGTACGGTGCGGAAATTGCTGAATATATCGCCCGTACAATAAATGACTATTATGGTGCGTAATCTTAAATCGTAATATCAGGGGAGTGGACCAATTTCTTTTCTCAGTAAGTGAAGCAAATTCATAAGCGTTGAACACTTTACAGTAAAATCGAAGTCCACGCCCCCTTATGCCCTTTCTGTTACGGGGACGTAACAGATCTTTTTAAGTAGAATAAAAAATCCTGACCATGGAAGATCCCCGCTATTCGTGAAGAATACTTTGTTCTCTGCCGGAACTGATGACGGCATTGCATTCCTCGTCAATTTCCCTGGCAACATCGTCGGGAGACTTTCCCAT
>JAFLSX010000043.1 GCA_022510705.1 Lachnospiraceae bacterium | reverse complement strand
TTTTAATTGAATCGTTTTTGTGTATTTTTCTCTAACGGATAACTTCTAATTATCCGTCATTTCTTCCACACAAATACCCCCACCTAAATTCCATTTGGTCATTAGGTGGGGCCGTATAAGACTTATATCTACACACAAAAATCCTTCCTCGGATGTTTCGTCGTCAAAATATCCCTCTGTTTCGCCAGGGCAACATGGGTATATATTTCCGTAACATTGATGGAACTGTGCCCCAGCATTTCCTGAATATAGCGGATGTCCACGTCAGCTTCTAAAAGGCTGGTGGCAAAGGTATGGCGGAACATATGCGGGGTGATATGCAGATCTATTGCAGCGAGAGCAGTATATTTGTTTATCATCCTGCGGACGGCCTGGTCGGATAGGGCATTGCCGGACTGATTTACAAAAAAATAGCGGCAGTGTGAAATTTCGTTTTCATAATCACTTTTGTATTCCTTCAGTATCTGAATAACATCATCATTTCCAATTTGAAGCCGTCTTTCTTTTGCGCCTTTTCCGTAAATAAGGACGGTACTCTCATAGAGGTTTATATCCATTGGTTTTAAAGAGCAAAGTTCGGAAATCCGCATACCGGTTGCAAATAAAAGCTCGATAACGGCAGCATCCCGCAATGCATTGCGCCTTTGATAATCGGTTTTTGCTTCCTTGCGATATGTATATATGGTCACTAAGATTTTTTCAATCATATGGAGGGGGATTGTTTTGGGGAGGATAACCGGTTCCCGGAATTTTATCTGAAGCCGGTTAAATGGATTCCGCTCGATCAATTCCTTGTATTCAAAATAGTGGAAGAGGGCTTTGATTGAGGCAATCTTCCGTTTTACGGTTTTGGGTTTGTATGTTTGGTGGAGTCCGGCAATAAAATTCTCTAATAAATCTGGAGAAATTTCTTGGATGTTTTGAATATTAAGACACTCTATTTGTTCCCAAAACTGGGTTAAATCAATTTTATAGGCTTTCAAGGTTTTATCATCCAGTCTTTTTTGGAATTGGCAATATTGCAAATAGCTGTTTATCTGGGGGTGTAAAACGTTCATGATCTTTTCTCCTTTGTTTTGTATTATTTTATCGAATGCAATTAAATAAGAACTTTCTCTAAGCAGTATACATAAATTTCTGAAAGTGTAAAATCAGTATAGAAAGTAGTTTGAAAAAGCGGTATGATGGTAAAAACAGGTATTGAACTCATTTGGAGAGAAGTAGGCTATGCTGGGAATACTCATGGAAAAAACGATAGCAGTAATTTCTACGGCTGTTGCCGTTGCGTGTACCGATCCGATACAGCCGGTGGAAGACTATGCACGGATAATGCAGATAGGAAATGCATTCTTGGCTGGAGAATGTAGTATTGATTTTATAGATATTTATGATATAGCTATTCCTACGGGAGAACCCGACAGGAGATATCGGACGGAATATACTTTTTTGGATGTCAACAATGATAATATTCCGGAATTACATGTAAAGGCTGGCGGTCATTATTATATTTTCTCTATTCAGAATGGACAGCCTTACCTATTTTGGGACTACTATAACATTTTTACTCCTATTTTATTAAATGATGGAACTATGGTGCATTACAATGACGGAAGATGGAGCGAAAATGATTGGGTCGTTTTTTGTTTGGATGATTCCGGCGAGGAGAAGACGATCGTTTCTTTCTCCCAAAAAGATATGGATTTGCCGGGAAACGGACGCTGTGACAAAGAGGATGAGTATGTGTATGACGACGAGATGTACTCATTAGAGGAATGGACAGAGAAAGTCAGCGAATATTTGTACATTGATGAGAATGGTATAGCAAGATTACAAAATGAAGCATATTGGCAGATTTATTGTGAATATGGGGATGCAAATATTCCGACAGTGAGTGAACCGTACTTTCAAAATATGGCAGATTTTGAAAACTTAAGCGACACACAACAAGAGTGGATACTAAATTTGGTCGGAGAATGGAAAGTGACAGAGTGGAGTATTCAGAAGAATGGATATGGATATAACGAGTCATTTACAGAAGAAAACGATGCTTACATTGGAAAAACGGTTAATATTAAAGAGGATGGAACGGCTATATATTTAGGACAACAATGTTATGCAAAAGATGAAATAAGCATAGAAAGTATGGAAATTACTTTAGGGAGTGGATATACTGTTGCTGATGCAAATAGATTAGGAGAGCATATAGTAATTTCATTTTATAGTTTTTATAATAGTCAAACCAAAGAAAGCAGGTTCCGTATTGTGATCGGGGAAGACGGACAAGTATATTTTCGGGATGAAATGTCGGGCGGCATGTATTCTATGGAAAAAGTTGATTCCTCAATTTCCTAATTGACAATCCATGTATCTTGATATACAATATATCCATCAAGAATGCTCGGTGAAACGTCTATCTTATTTTTTATGTGCTCTTTGCACATTCCGGCATTTCTGCCGCTTTATTCAGAATGAAAAAATAGTGGCAGAGTGCTCTTCCATGGTTCTCTGCCAAAAAAGGAGGGATTTCTATGGAAAGAATGCTGCAAGAAGATTGGAGGCTTATGTCATTATCAGGAAAACAGGAGTATACCGTGCAGGACATATTGGAATTGCCTGAAGGAGAGAGAGCGGAGCTTATAGACGGAGAGATCTTTTTCATGGCGTCACCGACAACAACCCATCAGGAAATAGCTGGTTGGATTTATGCGGAAATTCGTAACTATATCAAAGAAAAGAACGGGAAATGCAGGGTATTCATTTCTCCTTTTGCCGTGTTTTTAAAAAATGACGACAAAAATTATGTGGAGCCTGATGTCTGCGTGATCTGCGACAGGGAAAAATTGGATAATCAGGGCTGCCACGGAGCCCCGGACTGGATGGTGGAAGTGGTATCTTCTTCCAGCAGACGTATGGATTATTACAGGAAACTTTCTGCCTATCAGGAGGCCGGTGTGAGGGAATATTGGCTTGTGGATTCCTTGAAAAAGACCATTGTGGTGTATAATCTGGAGCAGGAAGAGATGCCGGTGGTGCATCCTTTTGGAGCTACAGTAAAAGTGGGTATCTATGAGGATTTTGCCATAGATTTTTCCCAAATGACGGACTATGATTTTAAATAATATGGGACAATTCAAACCTTAAAATAGACAAAATTACCAAATCCTGTTATAATGGACAAAAGGAGTGTGATGATCATGTTAGCAACTTTAATCCCTTTATTTGATGAAAATTTGGTAGTAAATGGATACTCTTTATTTACGCAGAAGAAAAATGTTTTCCTAAACCCCAGCATGCTGGGATCGGGACTGTATGACGGAGCTGCCAATGTGGACGGCTTGGAGGTTATTCAGAGTATGGGTGTGGATACCATTTCCGAAGATATGCCTATATTTGTACCGGTTACGAATATCTCCGTTTTTTCCGATATTGACAGCCAGTGCGATGCTCCCCATGAGAGGCTGGTACTGTTAATGGACAACTCTATCCTTCCGCAGGAAACGTATGTAAAGCGGCTGAAGGAATTGAAGGACAGCGGCTACAAGCTGGCTATGCGTAAGCTTGAGGTGGCAAAATTCGAGGAGTACAGGCAGATTCTGCTCCTGGTGGATTATATGTTTTTAAATCACAAGAAAATCGACATCACCAAGGCTCGGATTTACTTCCAGAAGGTTTACCCTAATATTCAGCTCTGTGCCGGCAATATTGAGGATATGGAAAGCTTCGAGCAACTGAAGGCGGAGGGCGGCTATCAATTTTATGAAGGACCGTTTTTCCGTGTACCCATCAACAACGGGCAGAATGAGGTAGCACCCTTAAAGGTAAATTATATTCAGCTGTTAAGCATGGTAAACGGTCCGGACTTTGAATTGACGGAAGCGGCGGATGTCATCGGCAGAGATACCGCGTTGGTAATTTCCCTGTTAAAGATGGTAAACCGTGTTACGGTCAATTCCCAGATTACTTCGATTCGTCATGCAGCGGCTATGCTGGGTGAAAAGGAATTGCGGAAATGGCTGACTACGGCGGTAGCAGGCGTGCTGTATACGGATAAGCCTAACGAGATTACCCGCCTTTCTCTGTTACGTGCTAAATTTGCAGAAAATCTGGCACCGGCCTTTTCTTTGGCGATACAGTCTTCGGAATTGTTTTTGATGGGTCTTTTCTCCGTTTTGGATGTTATTTTGGAGATTCCCATGGAAGAGGCACTGAAAAAAGTACAGGTTTCGGGACCGATTAAGGATGCCCTTCTTGAAAGGAAAGGACCTTTTGCAAAGGTGCTGGATTTCATTACAGAGTATGAAATCGCTGAGTGGCAGGAGGTTTCCAGGCAGATGGTTGTGCAGGATCTCTCCATGCAGCAGGTTTATGATGCCTATATTGATTCGCTTACCTGGTATCGCGATATGATTTCGGAGGAATAGACAGCTTAGAAGAACGTGAGGTAGGAAACATGGCAGGCATGGACCAGAGCAAAATCAGAAATTTTTGTATTGTTGCCCATATTGATCATGGGAAATCTACTCTGGCAGACAGGATTATAGAACAGACCGGGTTATTGACCAGCAGGGAAATGCAGGCGCAGGTGCTGGACAATATGGAACTGGAAAGAGAAAGAGGTATTACCATCAAGGCTCAGGCAGTGAGAACTGTTTATAGGGCAAAAGATGGGGAGGAATATATTTTTAATCTGATAGATACACCGGGGCATGTGGACTTTAATTATGAAGTCAGTCGTTCTCTGGCCGCCTGTGACGGCGCCATTCTGGTGGTGGATGCGGCGCAGGGTATAGAGGCGCAGACTCTGGCCAATGTCTATTTAGCCTTGGACCACAATCTGGATGTGTTTCCGGTCATCAATAAGATTGATCTGCCCAGTGCACAGCCGGATAAGGTCAAGGATGAAATAGAGGATGTGATAGGTATTGAGGCGCAGGATGCGCCTCTGATATCGGCAAAAAACGGTATCGGCATTGATGAGGTGCTGGAAGCCATTGTATCTAAAATACCGGCTCCTGCAGGGGACGCAAGCGCTCCTCTGCAGGCCTTAATTTTTGACTCCGTATATGACCCCTATAAAGGTGTGATTGTGTTTGTCAGAGTCAAGGAAGGCAGTGTCAGGAAAGGCACCGTCATTAAGATGATGGCTACCGGCGCATCGGAGGAAGTAGTGGAAGTAGGCTATTTCGGCGCGGGGCAGTTTATTCCCTGTGAGGAGCTCTCCGCTGGTATGGTAGGTTATATTACAGCCTCTATTAAGAATGTAAAAGATACGGCGGTGGGGGATACGGTTACGGATAAGAACAATCCCTGCAAGGAGCCGCTGCCGGGCTATAAAAAGGTTAATTCCATGGTCTATTGCGGCATGTATCCGGCAGACGGCGCCAAGTATCCGGATCTTCGGGATGCATTGGAGAAACTACAATTAAATGACGCTTCCCTTAATTATGAACCCGAAACCTCTATAGCGTTGGGGTTTGGTTTCCGTTGCGGTTTCCTGGGACTTTTGCATTTGGAGATCGTACAGGAGAGACTGGAGAGAGAATACAATCTGGATCTGGTGACAACAGCGCCCGGCGTTGTGTATAAGGTACACAAGACCAATGGGGAAGTTATAGAACTTACCAATCCTTCCAATTTACCGGATCCCTCCGAGATAGACTATATGGAGGAGCCCATTGTCTCGGCGGAGATCATGGTAACAACGGAATTTATCGGACCCATTATGGAGCTCTGTCAGGAAAGGCGTGGCAGATATCTGGGTATGGAATATATGGAGGAAACCAGAGCACTGCTGCGTTATGACCTGCCGCTTAATGAGATTATCTATGACTTCTTTGACGCCTTAAAATCCCGTTCCAGAGGCTATGCTTCCTTTGATTATGATTTAAAGGGGTATGAGGAATCTAAGTTAGTGAAGCTGGATATTTTGATTAATCGGGAAGAGGTGGATGCGCTTTCCTTTATTGTCCACGGGGACAGCGCCTATGAGCGGGGACGTAAGATGTGCGAAAAGCTCAAGGATGAAATACCCAGACATCTGTTTGAAATACCTATTCAGGCGGCTGTGGGCGGCAAGATCATAGCCAGGGAAACAGTAAAAGCTATGCGTAAGGATGTGCTGGCAAAATGCTATGGCGGCGATATTACCCGTAAGAAAAAGCTGTTGGAAAAGCAGAAAGAGGGTAAAAAGCGTATGCGCCAGATCGGCAGTGTAGAAATTCCCCAGAAGGCTTTTATGAGCGTCTTAAAGCTGGATGATAAAAAGTAGGCATATCATGAATCAATCTGAAGCGTTAAGCATCTATATTCATATTCCGTTTTGTAAACAGAAATGCAAGTATTGTGATTTTCTTTCTGCCCCGGCCTCGGACCGGGTGCAGGAAGAATATTTGCATGCACTTTTGGGGGAAATGATCGCACAGGCAGGGCAGTATTCCCATCGGGTTGTACACAGCATTTATATTGGCGGAGGGACCCCTTCCGTAGTCGAACCAAACTGGATCTGCCATATACTGAAAACTTTGTTTTCCAACTTTACGGTAGCAGAGAATGCGGAGATTTCCATGGAACTCAATCCGGGTACTGTCACAAAAGAGTCCCTGAACGCATATCACAGAGCCGGGATCAACAGGATAAGTATCGGACTGCAGTCGGCCCATGATAAGGAACTGGCGCTTTTAGGCAGAATACATGGTTTTGAAGATTTTTTGACAACTTACCGACTGGTGAGAGAAGCGGGTTTTCAAAATGTCAATGTAGACATTATGGCAGCTTTGCCCGGACAAAAGGTGGAAGACTATGAGGATACCCTGCAAAAACTGATGGCGCTTAACCCCATACCGGAGCATATTTCCGCATATAGCCTTATTATTGAAGAGGGAACTCCCTTTTTTTCCTTATATGGAGAAGAAAAAGAAGCGTTGGAGAAAACAGGAGAAACGCAAAAACATTTACCTTCCGAAGCAGAAGAACGCCGGATGTATGAGGTGACAGCAAAAATACTTAGTGATAAAGGATATCACCAATATGAGATATCCAATTACAGCCTGGAGGGCTTTGAATGTTACCACAATAAAGTGTATTGGCTGAGGGGAGATTATGTCGGCTTTGGTCTGGGAGCCGCTTCTCTGGTGAACAATATCCGTTATCGCAATCATGCTGATCTGGGGGCTTATCTGCGTGAAAAAGACAAGGTCATGGAATGTACTCCATTGTCTGTTAAGGAGCAGATGGAGGAATTTATGTTTTTGGGACTGAGGCTTTTGAACGGTGTGGATAAAAAGGAATTTTATCACTATTTTCACGTATCCATGGATGAGGTTTACGGACAGATCATAGAGGAGAATGAAAAGGAAGGACTGCTGCAAAACGGTGAGCGTGTAGTTCTTACGAATCGAGGCAGGGATATAAGCAATTACGTGATGGCACAGTTCTTAGTTGAAGATTTTTAGTTTTATTAAAAAAGAATGGAAAGGCACTAGAAGAATAACCGGCACATAGAATATAGTAAATCTGCTTTTGGGGGCTGTCTTGAAAACCTTTAAGAAACCTTTATCCTCAGAGGAAGAAGCCGGTTACATCCGTTTGCTGAAAGAGGGAAGCAGGGAAGAAGCCGCGTTGGCCAAGGAAATTCTGATAGAGCGGAATCTGCGGCTGGTGGCGCATATTGCCAAGAAGTATCAAAATATAGAAGAGGATATGGAGGATTTGATCTCCATAGGCACCATAGGATTGATTAAGGCGGTGGACACTTTCGATGCAGGAAAAGGAAGACTGGCTACCTATGCCTGCAGATGTATAGATAATGAACTGTTGATGATGCTGCGAGCCAGAAAGAAGATATCCAGAGAAGTTTCTCTTTATGAGCCCATTGGAACCGATAAAGAAGGCAATGAGATCAATCTACTGGACGTGATCGAAGGGGAACAGACGGATGTGGTTGACAGACTGACTGTGGAGGAGAATCTGCGCAAGATGCGCGTGTTTTTGGACAGATGTTTGACCCCTAGGGAGAGGGAAATCCTGTTTTTACGGTACGGTCTTAAAGACGGCAGGGAGGTTACCCAGAGTGAAATAGGCAGAAATTTGGGGATTTCCCGCAGTTATGTGTCTCGTATCGAGAAGAAAGCGCTGATGAAACTGAAAGAAGAATTTCGGAAAAATTGAGAATTGTGCGAAAAAAATTGGATAGTGCATGGATTTTCAGTTTACTATATGTTATACTATTCTTAAATATTTTTATGGCATAAAAAGATAAAGGGGAAAAAGATGCAGTTTGTTAAATCAAAAGATTTAAAAGTGGGAATGCGTTTGGCGCGGCCGATTTATAATAAGGAGGGCGTGCTTTTATATGAAAGAGATTCCAAGCTGACGGCCCAGGGTATTGCCAGTATAGCAAACTTTGGGCTGATAGGTCTTTTTATTCTGGAGCCGGCGGAGCCGGTACCTCCCATGACAGAGGAAGATCTGGAATTCGAGCGTTTTCAGACCATGTCGGTTTTTTCTATTCAAGAGGAACTGAATCATATATTAAACGCCAAAAAGCAGAGCAAGCTGCAGATTATTGCTGATAGAATCATCAAGAATTATGGTCATCTGGATAAGAAGATTAACTTTATTCAAAATCTTCGCAGCAAAGAGGACTATATTTACAAGCATTCCTTGAATGTGGCTATTCTCTGTGCAATGATGTGTCATGTGTTGAATCTTAAGAGGGACGAGCAGCTTCCTACGATTCTTGCAGCCATTGTGCACGATATGGGAAAGCTGACGCTGCCGCCGGATGTAAATTTGGCAGAGCCGACGGAGGAAACAGAGAAGATTTTAAGGCGGGCGGAAACGGGCGCTTATGAATTGATAGAAAGTGCACTGTCTGAAGGAACTATGGTCAGGCGCATCTGTATGCAGAGCGAAAGGATCATTGCTGAAGCAAAAGAGGGACAGGCTGTTGACATGAAATGCATAACGGGTGCCATGATTTTGGCGGTAGCCGATATGTACGATTCCATGACGGCAATGCAGTTAGAGGGAGCACCCCGGTCGGAGGTAGAGGCAATCCGCTTTTTAATGGACCGACCGGAATGTTTTGATGCACAGATCGTAAGGGCGTTAATTGACAGCATTAATATTTTGGTTGCCGGTATCAGTGTGGAATTAAATACCGGGGAAAAGGCCCTTGTGCTGAGAGGCAATGAGGATAATATCCTACGGCCCATGGTATTGAGTTTCAGAGATAACAGTATTATAGATCTGGACAATAGAGAAAATAGGGACATAGAAATTATAGATATTATGAAAACGTTGGACAACCGGTATATATTTGATACGGAGTCTCTGGCAAAAGCCGGGTTCTCTGTTACAGAATAGGAACAATATTTATTTATAAAGGAGAAAAGTTATGCTCAATATCAGAGATATTTTGGAAGAAGCCAAAACGGCCGGCGCATCGGATGTGCATTTGACGGTAGGTATTCCTCCCAAGATGAGAGTAAACGGCAAGCTGATGACTATGGATAGCCATAGCAAGCTGTTGCCAGCGGATACTCTGGAAGTAGTGCTGGATGTGATGACGGAAACTCAGAAAGCCAGATTTGAGGAGAGGGGCGAGTACGATATGTCCTTTTCCATTCCGGAATTGGGGCGTTATCGTGTCAACGCATATAAGCAGAGAGGTTCTGTGGCCTTTGCTTTTCGTCTGGTAGGTACGAAGGTACCTGCTCCCGAAGAACTGGGAGTGCCGGATTCCGTTATTGATCTGTATCAGCGGAAACGTGGTCTTGTATTGGTAACCGGCCCTACGGGTAGCGGTAAGTCCACTACACTGGCAGCTATTATCGATAAAATCAATAACTGCAGGGAGGCTCATGTTATTACGCTGGAGGACCCTATCGAATACCTGCATCAGCATAAGATGGCTATGGTAAACCAGAGAGAAATCGGACTGGATTCCGAGAATTATGCCAATGCACTGAGGGCTGCCCTAAGAGAGGATCCCGATGTTATTCTGGTGGGTGAGATGAGAGATTTAGAAACCATCAGCGTGGCCATTACGGCGGCAGAAACAGGACACCTTGTGCTTTCGACCTTACATACCATCGGCGCAGCCAGCACCGTAGACCGTGTTATCGATGTATTTCCGCCCCATCAGCAACAGCAGATAAGAGTGCAGCTTTCCAATGTATTGGAAGCAGTTGTTTCTCAGCAGTTGATACCCACCAGTGATGAAAGAGGACGTGTGGCAGCTTTTGAGGTTATGCATGCGAATCATGCCGTGCGGAATCTGGTTCGTGAGGGAAAATCCCACCAGCTGACTTCCGTTATGCAGACCAACCGTAAGATGGGTATGATTACCATGGATGAGGCCATTCAGCAGTTGTATTATAACGGTCGTATCACCAGGGATATGGCTATTCAGTTTGCGCAGGATCCTGACGGTATGGAAAACAAAATTTAAAACCTCTTGCAGTTATCTAAAGTCTATTGGTAGTATTGGCGGCCGGTCCGGTGCGGCCGCCGTATCTAAAATCTTATTTATCTAAATTTTTACCCTTTTACAAGATCATTATCATTTCCTATGAGTTATTGGTATTAATGTTTTATCTTTAAAATTTTTTCTTTGTTTAATTTATTCTTTATATTTTCCATATGAAACATTAACACAGTACATTCTCTTTAGTCTGAATGTGTGCAAATAACCAAATAAGGGCGAATGCTACCGCATCTGAGCCCGTTTTGGTTATTTGCACATTAAGAAAACAAATTAGAAAGGAGCAAAAGTATGTTCAGTAGTATGTATGCAGGCGGCATAGTCGGGTTAGAGGCCTATCCGGTACGGGTCGAGGTAGATATTTCAAGAGGACTGCCGGGATTTGAACTGGTTGGAAGTCTGGGCAGAGAAATAAAAGAGGCCAGAGAACGGGTACAGATTGCTCTAAAGAATGCGGGAATGTCTCTTCCGGTTGCCAGAATTATCGTGAATCTTTCTCCGGCCAATATCAGAAAGGAGGGGACGGGTTACGACCTGGCAATTGCAGCAGGACTTTTATCCTGTATGGGGGTGGTGGAGCCGGACTCTTTACAGAAAACGGCCTTTTTGGGAGAACTGGCCTTAGACGGTGCGGTCAGCCGTGTCAACGGAGTGCTTCCTATTGCGCTGGCATTGCAAAAGGAAGGAATCAGGTATTTGGTGGTGCCGATGGAAAATGTGGGAGAAGGAGCCGAAATACCGGGTATTTCTCTGGTAGGTGTTACAAATATGGCAGAATTTATAAATTATCTTCAGGTATGCGGGGAGGAAAGAAAAAATATTATAGAAAAACAAAAAAGAAGGAGGAAAAAGCAGACAACACCGGAAATACAGGAACATTTAGACTTTGCGGATATTTACGGACAGGAGAGCGCAAAGAGGGCTTCGGAAGTTGCTGCTGCGGGTTTTCATCATCTGTTGTTGGCGGGGCCGCCGGGAGCCGGAAAGACCATGATAGCCAGCCGCATTCCGGGTATTTTGCCACCTTTAACAAAACAGGAGAGATTGGAAGTGGCCGGCATATACAGTATTGCAGGTAAACTGGCAGGAAGGGATGAACTGCAAAAAGAGCGACCCTTTGTGGCACCCCATCATACCATTTCTCCTCAGGCGCTGGCCGGAGGAGGCAGACTTCCCAGACCGGGAATGATTTCCTTTTCCCATAGGGGTATTCTTTTTTTGGATGAAATGCCGGAGTTTTCCCCGGAGACTTTAGAGGTATTGCGCCAGCCCATGGAAGAGAAGGTGGTACGGGTCATCAGAAGCAGGGGAAGCTGTACTTATCCTGCGGATTTCATGCTGATCGGTGCGATGAATCCCTGCCCCTGCGGTTATTATCCTGACAGAAACCGCTGCAATTGCAGCGAAACGGAAATTCACCGCTATTTGGGAAGAATTTCCGGTCCCATTCTGGATAGGATCGATATGGTGGCAGAAGTTTCAGCAGTGCAGTTAAAGGAGTTTCACCAAAGTAAAAAAGGAGAATCCAGTGCAGCAATACGAAAAAGGGTCATGGAAGCCAGAAAAAGACAGCAGATACGTTTTAAAGGCAGTTCGTATCATTTTAACGGAGAGCTGCCCGGAAGAGAGGTGATGCGTTACTGTGAGCTGGGGAGTGAGGAGAGTCATTTTTTGGAACAGGTTTTTGAAGCGGGACAGATGAGTTTGCGAGCTTATCATAAAGTCATCAAGCTGGCCAGGACCATTGCGGATTTGGAGGGTGAGGAACATATCAGCGTAGCACATCTGTCGGAAGCGGTATGCTATAACAGCGGCAGGCAGCAATTTTGGAGTTAAGGAGTGATTCTTGCACATATGAGAAGAAATAAGAGAAAAACAGAAAAAGGCTGGGAATGTCACTTCACCGAGGAAGAAATGGCAAAACAGCAGCCCTATGCCTATTGGCTGAATGCTGTGGAGAAATTGGGAAATACAGGAAAACTCAGACTATTGGAGTCTTTTGGTTCCCCTGAGGAAATCTACTGTGCAAAAAAGGAGAGCTTGTCTTATCTATTAACAGAGGAGCAGCTTTTGGCACTGGAGAAAAGTAGAAACAAAAGCATGCCGGAAGACTATTATAAGCTGAGCGAACAGGGGATTGCCTTTTATCCCTTTTATCATCCCCGGTATCCGGGGAGGCTCTTACATATCCCGGACAGACCTTTTGGGCTGTATGCAAAGGGCGGACTGCCCGAGGATACGAAAAGGAGCATTGCCATTGTGGGAGCCAGAAGCTGTTCGGAATACGGTCATTATCTGGCGGAAAGTTTCGGAGGGCAGTTAGCGGCTGCGGGTGTTCAGATTGTCAGCGGACTGGCCAAAGGAATTGACGGAGTGGCCCAAGCTGCTGCAATACGTGCAGGAGGCAGCAGCTTTGCAGTTTTAGGTTGTGGAGTAGATGTCTGTTATCCTGCCTCCCATAAAAACTTATATGAGCAGATTTTAGAGTCGGGAGGTATTCTTTCCACCCATCCGCCCAAAACTCCGCCATTGGCGTTTCATTTTCCGCCCCGCAACAGAATTATCAGCGGGTTATCCGATGCAGTGTTGGTAATAGAGGCCAAGCAAAAAAGCGGTACGCTCATTACTGTGGATATGGCCTTGGAACAGGGCAGAGAAGTGTATGTAGTGCCGGGCAGGATAACAGACAGACTCAGTGACGGCTGTAACAGCCTGTTATTGCAGGGAGCAGGTGCTGCGCTCTCGCCCGCACAGTTGTTACAAGAATTGGAAGATAATGTATGGAGAGGGCAGAGTATGATGCATACGGAATGTGTTAGGGAAGTTCCATTTTTCAATAAAAGGATAGATCTAAATGAAGAAGAGCAAGCTCTGTTAAAGCTATTAGACTTTTATCCCATTTCTTTAGATCAGATCCGGTTGATGATGCTGTCTGAAAAGCGGTTACAGAGTCTCAGTCTGCCCCAGACAATGGAGATGCTGTTAAATTTGTCACTAAAGGGCTGCATAAAGCGGGAGGGCGGATGTTATGCACTGAGTGAGCCGATATAGGGCATAGGTATGGAGAATAAAAGAAAATCAAAACCGACCTGGGGAGATATTGCCTGAAAGGAAGGAGTTGTTATATAATAAATCATATGATCGGTGATATTATACGGATGGTTACAGGAATCCACGACAGGAGAGCGGTATGTACAGAGAACATACAAAAACAGTAAGAATAGGAAACAGGATAATCGGCGGAGGCAATCCGATACTGATCCAGTCCATGACCAATACACCTACGGAGGATGTGGGCGCTACAGTGGAACAGATTCATCGGCTGGAAGATGCAGGCTGTGAGATCATACGTTGTACGGTGCCTACTATGGAGGCAGCTTTAGCCATAAAAGAGATTAAAAAACAGATACATATTCCTTTGGTGGCGGATATTCATTTTGATTATAGGATGGCAGTTGCCGCCATAGAGAACGGTGCGGATAAGATACGGATCAATCCCGGCAATATTGGCAGCAGGGACAAAGTGCTTGCGGTAGTAAATGCTGCAAAAGAAAGACAGATTCCCATCCGGGTTGGTGTCAACAGTGGTTCATTGGAGAAACCTCTGTTAGAAAAGTATGGTGGCGTGACAGCGGAAGGCATTGTAGAGAGCGCGCTGGATAAGGTGGGATTGATAGAGGAGTTAGGCTACGACAATTTGGTGATCAGTATTAAATCCTCGGATGTGTCGATGTGCATCAGAGCCCATGAAATACTGGCGGCCAAGACGGATTATCCCCTGCATGTGGGTATCACGGAGTCCGGTACGGTATGGTCGGGCAATATTAAATCAGGAGTGGGACTGGGTGTTATCCTGTATCAGGGAATCGGTGATACTATCCGGGTTTCATTAAGCGGAGACCCGGTGGAAGAAATCAAGTCCGCGAAACTGATCCTGCGCACATTGGGACTGAGAAAGGGCGGTATAGAGGTGGTTTCCTGCCCTACCTGTGGCCGGACCAAAATTGATCTGATAAAGCTTGCAAATCAAGTGGAAACGCTGGTGGCAGCTTATCCGCTCTCTATTAAGGTGGCGGTTATGGGTTGCGTGGTAAATGGACCCGGAGAAGCGAGGGAAGCTGATTTGGGCATTGCCGGTGGTATTGGAGAGGGACTTCTCATCAAGAAAGGAGAAGTGATTCGGAAAATACCGGAAGCTGAATTTTTGTCAGCATTGAAGTACGAGCTGGATAATTGGAGTGAGGCGTAATGAGTAAAGCTTTTCTGGAAGTATTTCCCACCTTGGAGTTGGAGGGAAGCATAAAGCAGCAGATGGAGCAGGTAGAAGTGGAAAAAATCACCACAACTTCCCGCAAGGATTTTTTGCGCATTTATTTATTCAGCAGTCATCTGATTCAGAAAGAAGTAATCTACAGTCTGGAGAAGGAAATTAAGAAGCAGCTGTTTAAAAAGAATGATATGACTGTAAAAATCTATGAGAAATTCCGTCTGTCTTCTCAGTATACGCCTGAAAAGCTTTTAGATATTTACAAGGACAGTATTCTTATGGAACTGCGAGAATACGACCGTATTATCTACAGTGCTTTTAAAGGGGCAGATTTTGCATTTCCTCAGGAGAACGAGCTGTTGCTTACTGTGGAGGATACGGTTTTGATTCGCAGCAAGGCGGAGGAGATGATCCGCATTCTGGATAAAATACTGAATGAACGTTGTGGGCAGCAGGCCACGGTACGTTTGGATTACAAGGAAGCCACACAGGACAGATTCGGCGAAGAGGATGAGCAGCGAATTGCTATGGAGGTGGCACAAATCTATGCCCGTATCAAGTCAGGTGAAAAGGTACAGGAGCAGGCACAGGAAGAAGTAGAGGATACGGATAAAGAACAGCATAAAATCCGGGAAAAGGCAGTGGAATCAGCAGATGCACTTTCCGTGGAAGGAAATACGAAAGCGGAGCGGAGCGCATCTACAAAGAGCAGTAAGACTTATGGAACAGGAACTAAAATTTCCAAAAAAGAAGCCGGAGAATTAAAAAAGAGTTTCAAGCGCTCTGATAATCCCGACGTTCTCTACGGACGGGACTTTGAAGAAGAGTCCATGAAGATAGAGGATGTGATAGGTGAGATAGGAGAGGTTGTGATCCGCGGCAAGATCATGAATCTGGATAAGCGGGTAATTAAGAATGAAAAGACAATTCTCTTTTTTGATGTTACTGATTTTACGGATACAATGACAGTAAAGCTCTTTGTAGCAAACGAGCATGTAGATGAGCTGAGCGCTAATTTAAAGCCGGGTGGTTTTGTGAAGATAAAAGGCATAGCCATGACGGATAAGTTTGATCATGAGTTGACTGTTGGTTCTATTGCAGGAATAAAAAAGATTCCTGACTTTACCATGAGCCGGATGGACAATTCCGTAAAGAAAAGGGTGGAGCTTCACTGCCATACCAAAATGAGTCATATGGACGGTGTGTCTGAGGCCAAGGATATTGTGAAAAGGGCTTATAAGTGGGGACATCCTGCCATTGCCATCACTGATCACGGTGTAGTGCAGGGATTTACAGACGCTAACCACGTTTGGGATGATCTGTGGAAAGAAGAGAAAGCAAAGCGCAAGGAAAACGGGGAGGAGAATCCTGATAAGCAGGATTTTTTCAAAGTCATATATGGTGTAGAGGCCTATATTGTAGATGATTTAAAAGAAATTGTAACCGGAGACAAAGGTCAGAGTCTGGAAGAGACTTATGTAGTATTTGATATAGAAACTACGGGCTTTTCGCCGGTAAACAACCGCATTATTGAGATAGGTGCAGTAAAGGTACGGGATGGACAGATTCTGGACAGATTCTCTTCTTTTATAAACCCCAGAGTTCCCATTCCCTTTGAGATAGAGAAGCTGACAGGCATAAGAGATGACATGGTGATAAGTGCTCCCGCGATTGAGGAAGTACTGCCGCAGTTTCTCGAATTTTGTGAAGGTTGTGTACTGGTGGCGCACAATGCGGCTTTCGATATGAGTTTTATTACGGAAAATGCTGCCAGGCAAAAACTGCCGACAGAATATACTTACGTGGATACCATGGTGTTGTCCAGAGTTTTGCTGCCGAATCAGAATAAGCATACTTTGGATGCTCTGTGCAAAACCTTTAACGTGGTACTGGAGAATCATCACAGAGCGGTGGACGATGCAGAAGCTACGGCCCATATTTTTATGAAATTTATGGAGATGTTAGAGGAGGAAAAGGTAACCACACTGCAAGAGTTGAATACCTTTGCAAGACCCTCTGCGGAGAATATCAGCAGACTGCATTCCTACCATTGCATCATACTGGCAAAAAATGACTTGGGACGTATCAATTTATACAGATTAGTTTCCATGTCCCATTTACAGTATTTCCATAACCGTCAGCCTAAAATTCCCAAGAGTGAAATTTTAAAGTACAGAGACGGTCTGATCATTGGCAGTGCCTGCGAGGCGGGAGAACTTTATGGGGCATTGTTAGAGGGACGGGGAGATGCGGAGATTGCCAGAATCGTCAGCTTTTACGATTATCTGGAAATCCAACCTTGCGGAAATAATCAGTTTATGATTACTTCCGAGAGACATCCGAATATTCATTCCGTTGAGGACATACAGGATATCAACCGCACGATAGTGCGGCTGGGTGAACAATTTAACAAACCGGTAGTAGCTACCTGCGATGTGCATTTTTTGGACCCGGAGGATGAGATTTATCGCCGCATCATTATGGCGGGATGGGGCTATGAAGATTCGGATGATCAGGCGCCGCTGTATTTGCGCACAACCGAGGAAATGCTGGAGGAATTTGCCTATTTAGGCAGTGACAAGGCGGAGGAAGTGGTGATTACCAACACCAATCTGATTGCGGATATGGTGGATAATATAGCGCCCGTACGTCCGGATAAATGTGCGCCCGTAATTCCGGATTCGGACAAGACTCTCACGGATATTTGCTATAAAAGGGCACATGAAATCTACGGAGAGAATCTGCCGGAGATCGTGGAAGCGCGTCTGAAAAAGGAATTGAATTCGATCATTTCAAACGGCTTTGCCGTTATGTATATCATTGCTCAGAAGCTGGTATGGAAATCGGTGGAGGATGGCTATCTGGTTGGTTCCAGAGGTTCCGTAGGTTCCTCTTTGGTTGCATTTATGGCGGGTATTACGGAGGTAAATTCCTTAAGTGCCCACTATCGCTGCGGTAAATGCTTTTATTGTGATTTTGACTCTCCCGAGGTCAAGGCCTATGCCGGCAACGCAGGCTGTGATCTGCCTGATAAAGTATGCCCGGTATGTGGAGAGCCTCTTTTAAAGGACGGGTTTGATATTCCATTTGAGACATTTTTAGGATTTAAAGGAGATAAGGAACCGGATATTGACTTAAACTTTTCCGGTGAGTACCAGAGTAAGGCCCATAAGTATACCGAGGTTATTTTTGGTGCGGGACAGACCTATCGTGCGGGCACTATCGCGACACTTGCGGATAAAACTGCTTTCGGCTATGTTAAGAACTATTATGAGGAGAGGGGACAGCATAAACGTACCAGTGAGATCAACCGGATTACGGCAGGGTGTACCGGAGTGCGCAGAAGTACCGGCCAGCATCCCGGCGGTATTATCGTACTTCCCGTAGGACAGGATATCAATTCCTTTACGCCGGTGCAGCATCCTGCCAACGATATGACAACAGATATTGTTACCACCCATTTTGATTATCACTCCATAGACCACAATTTGTTGAAACTGGATATACTGGGACACGATGATCCGACCATGATCCGTATGCTGCAGGATCTGACAGGAGTGGACCCTACTACCATTCCATTGGACGATAAGCAGGTGATGTCCCTGTTTCAGAATACCTCTGCTCTTGGCATTACGCCGGAGCAAATAAACGGTACTTTGGTGGGTTCTTTAGGTATTCCCGAGTTCGGTACGGAATTTGCCATAAATATGCTTTTAGATACGAAACCCAAGCAGCTTTCTGACCTGATTCGGATTTCCGGCCTGGGACACGGTACTGATGTATGGGTGGGGAATGCCCAAGATTTGATCTTAAGCGGCGTCACCGATATATCCAATGCTATTTGCTGCCGTGACGATATTATGATCTATCTGATAAACCAGGGGCTGGACAGTTCTCTGTCCTTTACCATTATGGAGAGCGTACGGAAAGGAAAGGGCTTAAAGCCGGAGTGGGAAACTGCTATGACGGAGAAGGGTGTGCCGGATTGGTATATTGAATCCTGCAAGAAGATTAAATATATGTTTCCCAAGGCCCACGCGGCAGCCTATGTCATGATGGCATGGCGGATCGCCTACTACAAAATATATTATCCCCTTGCCTACTATGCGGCCTTTTTCAGTATCCGCGCAAAGGCATTTTCCTATGAATTGATGTGTCAGGGACAAATACATCTTGAAAAAGTAATGGCGGAGTTTAAGAGCCGCAACGACCTGTCCAATAGGGAGAAAGATGCTTACAACGATATGAAAGTGGTGCAGGAAATGTATGCCCGAGGATTTGATTTCCTTCCCATCGACATCTTCAGTGCCCAGTCCCGATCTTTCCAGATTGTGGGGGATAAGCTGATGCCTTCTTTAAACAGTATTGACGGTCTGGGAGAAAAAGCGGCGGATGCTATTGTGGAGGCTGCAAAGGACGGTCCGTTCTTAAGTAAGGATGATTTCCGCCAGCGCACAAAGGCAAGCAAGACCGTCATAGACATGATGGACAGCCTGCATTTATTGGGAAATCTGCCAGAATCCAACCAGATCAGTCTGTTTGATTTTGTTTCCTGATTAATTTTTGGAATTGAGGAAATAAAATAAGCAATTTTTTAAAAAAAGGACTTGCAATCTTTTCGGTTTTATATTAATATAAAAAAGCGTCATGTGAGCGCAGAATAATAAAACCGTGGCTGATTGGTCAAGCGGTCAAGACGCCGCCCTCTCACGGCGGAAACAGGGGTT
>JAFLSX010000042.1 GCA_022510705.1 Lachnospiraceae bacterium | reverse complement strand
ATGTGGAAGAATTTGAATCGGGAGGAAAACCGATGGAAGGTGTCGGTACCAGTACAGCCGGTTTCATCGGGCTGGCTGAGAGAGGACCTGCCCAGGGTATCCCCCAGTTGATCACAAATTTTGCAGACTTCAAAAGAAATTATGGAGGATACCTATCAGAAAATGAGTTTGGCGAATACCGTTTTCTGGCATATGCTGTGGAGCATTTTTTCATTAACGGCGGTTCCCGCTGTTTTGTATCCAGAGTAGCTCCCCAGGATGCCAAATGTGCTGTAGGATATGCTCCCGCAAAGGAAGGTGCGGCAGTGGAGTTTCAGGCAAAGAACCCCGGCATCTGGGGAGATAACATCCGCATTGTCGTAACACCTTCCAGCAAAGCAAAGACGCAGATCCTGGAGGTAGTGGATACGGCGGAGGGCAAGAAGTATCTTGTAAAGAACGGCGCCGGTTTCAATCCGGGAGATGTAGTAATGTTTTCCGATAAGGAAGAGACCGTCTACAACAGGGTCATAAAAAATCAGGACAACTTCATAAGCTTTGAGAAGGATTTCGAGCAGGACGTGGTGGACAAAAATCTCCTTCCGCTCAAGATCATTTCTACCTGTGAATTTACCTTGGAAGTGAAGTATGACGATCTGGTAGAGCTGTATGAGAATGTTTCCTTTAATATCGATGCGGCAAACCATGTCGAGAAAAAGGTTGCAAAATCAGATTTGATCACCGCACGGTATGTGGGAACAGAATCGGAGGATGTGAAGGCACCGTTTACAAGCTTCCTTGGCAGCGGGGAAGAAGATGCCGCAGTGGCGACCATCTCTTTTTCGGGTGGCAGCAACGGTTCAGTTGCAAATATTTCCGCAGCGGACTTTATCGGTACCGACAATGGTGCCGGTAAGAGAACC
This sequence comes from Lachnospiraceae bacterium, assembly GCA_022510705.1. Taxonomy (GTDB): domain Bacteria; phylum Bacillota; class Clostridia; order Lachnospirales; family Lachnospiraceae; genus Acetatifactor. The sequence goes on along the minus strand of JAFLSX010000042.1, from coordinate 20,632 downwards.
GGTATTCAGTCTTTCCTGGACAATGATGTGGTATCCCTCATGGCGGTTCCCGGCGTGACGGATCCCAATGTACAACTGATGCTGGTAGCACATTGTGAGAATCTGGGCAGCAGATTCGCCGTACTGGATATTCCCAAGGACTCAAAAAAGGTGGCCGACGTGAATGCGCACAGAGATATCTTTGACAGCAATTATGCAGCACTGTATCATCCCTGGCTGACAATCTTTGATCCCCTGGATAAGAAGAACATTGCTATTCCGCCTTCCGGCTCCATACTGGGTATTTATGCAAGAAGCGACAATACCAGAGGTGTACATAAGGCACCTGCCAATGAGGTGGTTCGTGCCTGTGTCGGTCTGGATTGCCAGTTCAATAAGGGAGAACAGGATATCTTAAATCCCAAAGGCGTGAATCTGATCCGCTCGTTTCCCGGACAGGGAATCCGGGTATGGGGTGCCCGCACTGCGACCAGCAATGCAAGCTGGAAGTATGTCAATGTCCGCAGACTCTTTATCTTCATTGAGGAATCCATCAGAGCAAATACCAACTGGGCAGTATTTGAACCCAATGATGAGGTGCTGTGGGTAAGAGTGCAGCGAACCATCAGCGTATTTCTGACCGGATTGTGGAGAAACGGTTCACTGGCAGGAAGCTCACCGGATGAAGCATTCTTTGTCAATATTGGGCGTAATACCATGAGCCAGGATGATATCGACAACGGGCGTCTGATCTGTGTGATCGGCGTAGCCCCTGTGAAACCTGCTGAATTTGTAATCTTCAGAATCTCTCAGAAGACCAGTGAATCTGAATAATTGAAAGGAGTGTAAGCATATGGCGTATCCATATGGGAAATTTAGGTACAAAGTAGAAATAGACGGAATGGAGGCAGGTGGCTTTTCCGAAGTGTCCGGGTTTGATGCTTCCATTGACGTGATTGAGTACAGGGAGGGAGATATGGTTCAGACCCCCTTGAAGATACCCGGACTTAAAAAATACGGAAATATTACATTAAAACAGGGAGTAACAACATCCAAAGTGCTCTATGACTGGATTATTGCCGGTGTGGACGGAGTTGTGGACCGCAAGACGATAACTATCACCCTGTTAGATGATGAGGAGAAGGCAGCGGCTTCCTGGCAGGTGATCAATGCATGGCCTACGAAGTACACGGCGCCTGATTTCAATGCGACCTCTTCCGAGGTGGCTATTGAAACTCTGGAAATTGCCCACGAAGGCATGACAAGAGAATCTTAATACTTACATTATTTGACTAAAACATCTTACATAAAATAGTGTTTTCGGCACGCTCTTGCTCCGTTAAAAACGCAGCGGTGCTAATGCTTCAAAATACGAAGCATAAGTACCGGCATTTTTAAAGATCCGAAAACACTATTTTGATAAGATGCTTCATCCAATAATTAGGTTATTACATTTACTGATTACAGAATGAAGAAGGAGATGGTCCGGTGAATTTATTGCATAGTGGAAATGCCATGCTTTCAGGCCGTAACTTTCTGGTTACGATCGGTCAGGAGATTTTCAGCTTTTCCAAAGTCTCAAACCTGGTTGCACAAGTAGAATATGAAACTGTGCAGGAGGGCGGAAATAATGAATATCCGCTGTTGTTTCCAAAGCAAAAGACCAGTCCGGACACGCTGATCTTAGAAAAGGGTGTCCGGGAGTGGACCTTTGACCCAAGATTTAACTCGCTTTGGGAAGGCATGCAGGTGGAGCAGGTAACTATTTTACTGCTCAAATACGGCATTATATTGAGAAAGGCTTTCTTTTTTAAAAAAGGATTAATAGTCAAGAGGTCCTTTTCCGATTTGGATGCGCTAAGAGGTGAACTGTTGATAGAAACTTTAGAGATTGCGCATTCCGGTTTGGTGGAGATTCCCATATAAAGTGGCAGAGTCAATATACGATAAGGTGCAGCGGAAAGGAGATAGGCTATGTCGTCGGTAGACAGATATGCTATGTTGCAGTTTAGCAGTCAACTGCCGGATATAAAAAAGGCAAAGATAGAGATTCTTGATTTAGACGGAAATAAAATCGATGAGGACATTGAAGTTCTCTTTAATCCGACCCAGTATACCCGAAGTGATTCCCCACGATATTCCAAAAGCAGGGGCATGGGAGCGAAGACGTCGGCAGCAATGTACCAAGGCCAAAATGCTTCTACACTGAATATGGAACTTTTTTTTGATACCGGTCCGGTGTTGAATGCCTCCGGCAAGGGCAATAAGGCCGCTACAGATGTGTCAAAGAAAGTGGAGAAGTTTCAGGAGTTGGTCAGTATCAAGGGAGAGATGCATGCACCACCCATCGTAAAGTTTATTTGGGGTTCCCTGTCCTTTATGGGTGTGGTGACCCAATTGAGCAGCACCTTTACGAAATTTACGGAGAGCGGTATGCCCATACAGGCAAAACTGTCCCTTTCCCTAAGATCTTATAATAAGCAGGAGTATGAGAAGAGAAAATCGCCCCTTGAATCACCGGACCGCACTAAGTGCAGAACGATCAGGGAAGATTACAGTATCTGGGATATGGCAAAAAGCGAGTATGGGGATGTGTCCAAATGGAAAGTGATCGCTAAGGCCAATAATATTGCGAACCCTCTGGATATTCTGCCCGGAACCGTCGTAAAAATACCGGCACTATAGAAGGATTAAAATAGAAACAAAGTAGGAGAAATTATCAATGGCCGATTTGATGACTGACACCTGTACTTATGATTCACTTGTAAATAAATATGACAATTTTCATGTGCCTGCGGTCCGACTGTATGTGAATGGAAGCGATGTGGTAGGGGATTTGTCATTAAGCATCCGGTCGGCGGAGATTTCCCTCTCCCTTTCAGATGCAAGTACAGCGGTCATTCACTTGAATAATCTGTATGATCAGGAGTCGCGCAGTTTTAACAGCAAGGTAAAGAATAAGTTCAAATTGGGCACGGTGGTAGAAGTGGGAATCGGCTATGGATCGGAGATTCAAAAAGTGCTCAAAGGTTTTGTGGCAGTCCTGGGGGCCGAATTTGGAAAGAATACCTGCCTGGTGGTGACGGTAGCGGATGTGCGGAGGCTGATGATGACAAGCGGAGTGCACCATGTACTTCATGATGTCAGCAATTACTCCGATGCCGTACAGACCATTCTGGGGGAGTATTCAAAGCTGTGTACAGCGGAAATTGACGGCACCGACGATCAGTTGGAGAAGCCGCTTTCCCAGCGTTCCACAGATTATGATTTCATTACAAGAGAACTGATTGCACTCGGACGTTGTGAACGAGAATTTCTGGTAGTGGGTAGTAAGGCATATTTCCGCAAGCCTCACGGAGACGCAGGGGCAATCTGTTCGATGGAGCTGGGAAGGGAACTGCAGGAATTTCATATGGAGAGTACCTATACCGATCTGCGGGTGGATGTGACAGGGTACAATCAGCAGGAACAGAGCATTATCACGGCTTCTGCCACAGCCAAGTCCACGGAGACCCAGAGCAGCCTGATGGCAAATACACCGGTACATAACATTGTTGATCCGCAGATAGATACGCAGGATAAGGCAAATATATGCGCCAAGGCTTATGCAGGCAGGTGGATTGCAGCAGGAGAAAAGGGAAAAGGAATCAGTGTGGGCCTGCCGGAGCTGGTTCCGGGCAGATTCGTGGAGATTGTCATGCTGGAAGAGATGGCAAACAGGAAATATTACATTCAGACAGTCACGCACAGGATCGGCGAAGAGGGGTTTGTCACGGAGTTTGAAACAGGAGGATGGGGCTGATGGGAATCATAGAAGAATTGTTGGATGCACAGGTCATCTCAGTGGGAGATGTATCCGGTATCATCACAGGTCTGGTGAAGGAGAATTGGGATAAAGAACATCCCGGCATGGTAAGAGTAGAATATTTTCTGGGAGAGATGGGAAAAAATCTGACCGGCTGGGTGCCGGTAGCCGTCCCTTATGCGGGAAATGAATACGGTTACTATGCCCTTCCAGAGGTGGGTACGGAGGTGGTGCTGGCATTCCAGATGGGAAACCGAAACTGCCCTATTGTTCTGGGATGTATCTGGAATCAGGAGAATGCCCTGCCGGGAGAGACAGCCAACGAAAACAATACGGTTAAAAAACTCCTGACAAAAGGAGGCTGTGAGATTAGGCTGTCAGAGGAGGAAGGAAAGGAGCAGATTCTGATCCAGACGAAAAAAGGCCTAAAACTCCTGCTGGAGGATGAGAGTGAGACCATCCTGCTCAGTGACAAAGATGGAAAAAGCGGTGTATCGGTGGATGCAAAAAACGGTGCCGTGACAATTTTGGCGGACAAGACTCTGGAACTCAGGGTAGGCGGAAATGTGATGTTGTCACTGACCGGCAGTTCCAAAGCAATAGAAGTAAAAGGGGGAAAGCTGACCTGTAATGCGGATCAAAGCATGGAGCTTAAGGGACAGACTTTAAAGCTGGAGGGGAGTTCTACTCAGATAAAGGGTTCCGGCACTCTGAAACTGGAGGCCGGCGGAACAGCTCAGCTCAAAGGAGCAATAGTACAGCTGAATTAAGGAGATATATATGACGGAACAGGAAAAAGTGAGAGGCTTTCTGGGCATAGGATTTCATTTTCCGATTCAAGTGGAGGAAGCTACAGGGAAAATGAAAACGGTATCCTTAGAGGAAGATATCATGCAGGCGATCCTCATCATTCTTATGACAAGAAAGGGTGAGCGGGTGATGCGGCCTGAGTTTGGCTGCAATATTCATAACTACATTTTTGACACTACAGACTATACCACATTGGTACAGATGGAGAACGCGGTGCGAGATGCACTTATTCGCTGGGAACCCCGTATCACAGACATCACGGTACACATAGACAATACACAGGAGCAGGAGGGTACGCTGTTAATAAAAATAAACTACAGGGTGCGCAGTACCAATAATCCCTTCAATCTAGTCTACCCGTACTATGTGAATGAAGGTATGGGGGCATAGACAAAGGGGAAAGGTATAGGGATTTATATGAAAAATATCATGCAACGCATCTCGACCACAGCTGCCAACTATACGCCGGAGTGGAATTTCAGTCCGGAAAATCCGGATCTCGGTTCAGTCATGGCTGATATCTATGCCGATATGACGGAGGACACTCTCAGACAATTAGGACGGATGGAATACAAGAACAGACTGGCATTTTTTAACAGCCTTGGAGCAAAGAAACTCGGTGCATCGCCCTCAAGAGGGTTTGCGGTTCTGTCCTTAGTGAAAGATGCCCCCGGTGGGACGGAGGTGGATGCTCATACCGGGATGACGGCGGAAGTGGATGAAACTGACGGTAAAACTGCGCGGTTTGAGACCGTGGAAGATCTTTATGTGACATCGGCGCAGCCGGTCTGTCTATATTTAACGGATGGGCACAAAGATGAAATTTACAGGCTTTCTGATAATCTGCAGGAGCAGAAAGATCCCATTGTCCTGTTTCGGGGAAAGGGGGAGAATCTTCAGAAGCATGAACTGTATCTGGCGCATGATGAGGTTTTGGGCATTCAGGGGGAGGCTGACATTGAGATCGGTCTTTATGCCCGAAAAGATCAGCCGCTTAATGCAGGTTTGCTGCAGGCTTTGGCAGATTCTGAAAATGTTTGCTTTTCCTATTGGACGGGGGAAGGTTGGCAGGAGTTTTCACAAGTTTCTGCCGGGCAGGGCAGTATTTCTTTGAAAAAGGAGGCTTCCCTGCCGGCATTCGGAAGAATGCGATTGGGAGAGACGGATACTGCTGTGCTTCGCTGTCATGTGAAAGAATTTGTTAAGACGGGACCGATTTCCGTAGAAGAAATCCTGCTTTGGGGCAGGGGAAGTAATCTGCCTCCCCAGTACATATATGGCGCCGGCATGGAGTGCAGTCTGAAAGAGTTTTTTCCCTTTGGAGAACGGATGAACTTATATGAAGAGGTCTATTTCGGGTCCGGGGAGGTTCTCACGAAGCGGGGGGCTTTCATTTCCATGGGATTTAACCTGGATTTTATGGAAATGCCGTTGGAGACTGCCGTAGAGAATGAGCCTCCTGAGTGGAAATGGATAATGAAGCGTTCTGAATTTCGCACGGATCCGGAGTATGATATCACCGTCGAAGAAGTAATCTGGGAATATTATAACGGGAGCGGATGGAGTCGCCTGTTTCCCGGCAGTGAATACAGCAAAATCTTTAACCCCGGTTCGGAGACAGCAAATCGGAAAAGGACCATAACCTTTGTCTGTCCGCAGGATATGACCCCCGTATTGGTAAACTCCTGTGAAACCTGTTATATCCGTGCCCGAATTTTAAAGATGAATAATCTCTATAAGATAAAAGGGAAATATATTGTTCCTGTCATGGGAAGTCCCGTGTTTTCCTATGATTACAGGGAGGTACATAACCCGCCCCGGATGCTGCGTATTGAAAATAATGGGGAACAGTATACATTTTCCTACGGGGAATTTCTAAAGACCGGTCAGGAAATCCCACTTTTTACAGGACTTCCAAAAAATGAGAAATGTCTGTATCTAGGCTTTTGCCTGCCGCCTGTAGGGTCACCGATAAGGATGCTGTGGATGATGGAGGATATCCTTGCAGGGCAGCGGGGCAGCATTTTGTGGGAGTATGAAAGCCGCCGGGGCTTTCGCGAGATGAATACGGCTGACCTCACCGACCATTTATCCCGCTCCGGTCCGGTAACTTTTGTCGGAAAGGAAGATTTTAAAAAGACATCCCATTTTGGACAAAAAATGTATTGGATCAGATTGCGGGACGAGAGCGGTTTTTATTCTGAGGAGAACAAAAAACTTATTTACCCTGTGCTGCAGAATCTCTGGATGAATGCGGTGGGGATCCGGCATACGGAGCGGGAGGTCACGGAAAGATTCACGCTTGACAATTACAAAGAAGACTGCAGTTTTCGGTTAATGTACGGCAATATTGATGAAATCTTGGTAGAAGTACTGGAGGGCAGTGAGGAAGAGGCGCATTGGGTTGTTTGGGAAGAAGTAGAGGATCTGGAATTGCAGCCGGGGGGAAGTAGGGCCTGTCAGATAGATAAAAGTGCAGGAATCCTTAAGTTCGGAAACGGTTCCCATGGACGGGTCCCTCCCTTCGGAACTTTCGAAGGCATCAGAGTACATTACAGATGTGGCGGCGGTAGCAGAGGAAATGTGGGAGAGGGAAAGGTGAATAAACTGAATCGGACCGTAGGTTTCGTTTCAAAGGTTACCAATCCCATGCCGTTGTGGGGCGGTCTGGACGAGGAGACTCCGGAAGAAACAATAAAGCGCTGCAGCGCGAGACTGCGCCACGCAGACCGTGCCGTGACGGCCAGGGATTATGAGGAGTTGGCTATGGAGGCTTCCAGAGTACTGCAGAAGGTGCGCTGCTTTGGAGGCATAAACAATAAGGGGGAAAAGGAAGCCGGTGCGGTTACATTGGTTATCTATCCTCAGAACAGGCAAGAAGATAAAAATCTTTTTTGCGCAATACAGGAGGATATACGAAAATATCTTGAACCCAGAATGGATCAGAGAATCCTTGATCGGAAGCAGTTTTATATTGCAGAACCCAAATCGGTGGAGATTTGGGTGCGGGCTGAGGTGACAGTGGAAGACTTTCAGGATATTTTTCAGGTACGTCGCAGGGGCCAGGAGCGTATTCGCACCTTTCTAGACCCCGTAAGCGGACATTTTGACGGTGCGGGCTGGAACATCGGACAGTTTCCCAAAGTCATGCAGCTTCAAAATATTTTGAAAGAGATACCGGAGATCGCATGGATTTCCCAAATTTATATCATGACCTTCGTAAGCGGACCTAAGGGAAGGCAGGAAGTGGAGCCGGAGAGTATCTGCAGGCACCCGTTTATCCTTCCGTACTGTGGAAAGGCAGAGGTTATCATAACAGTGAAAGGAAGGTAGAGCATGCTGCCGGATATACATCTCGACCGGACGTCTTTTGACGAGATGGTTGAACGTGCAAAAAACAGAATAGTGAGTATTTATCCGGAGTGGACGGATTTTAACTATCATGATCCGGGCATCACATTGATTGAGTTGTTCGCCTGGCGTAAGGAAATCCAGCAGTATGAACTGGACCATATCGGAGAATCGCACAGACGGAAATATCTGCAGCTTCTGGGAACGGATATCAAACACCGTACTCCGGCACAATGTTTTGTGACGGCAGAACCCTCGGCCCCCTGTCTGATTCAGGAAGGCTGCAGACTGGAAGCGGCAGGTGTGATCTTTGAAACAAAAGATAAGCAGATGCTGCCGGGGGTATCCATAAAATGTTGTTTAGGATGGTTAGAGGACATGATCAGCTTCTTGGACGGGGATCGACTCGCCTTAGGAGGGCCCTTTCAGTTCTATCCTTTTGGCAGTATGGCGAGGGAGGGAACTTGTCTGTACATCGGACTTTCCGGTCCGCTGCCCGTGGGGGAAAATGTGGCGCTGACAATACAGGTGGACAGGCAGGGCGGGTTTCCCCGCAATCCCGCTTGCAAAGACAGTATTCCACTGGGTAAATTAGATTTTTCCTATTGGGACGGAACGCAGTATCAATCGGTGAAATTAATCCGGGAGGAGACCTTTGGACTTTTGTTTGACGGGCAGATTGTGTTCCGTGTGAACAGTTTGATGCAGGAGTGTAAGATCGGAAACGAAGATGGATACTTTCTGCGGGTACTTCTTAAGGAAAGCCAGTATGAAGCTCCACCTGCTATCAGCTTTCTGGATATGAATACGCTGCGGGTAAAGCAAAAGGAAACCGTAGCAAAATGGCTGGCCGCATCGGGAGTCGGACCGGGGGATATTATATGGGGCGAACATAATCTCTGCGCAATGGGCGAAGTGAGGGTATTTGCGGAGCAGCAGGGCTGTTACAGAGAGATTCCCGTGCTTTCAAAGGAAGTGGAAACAGCCACCGGACGGACCCGGATCAGGTTAAAACAGAGTGAGGTGAACCTGTTTGATGCAGAGGCCTTTTGGATATTGGCATATATTAAAGAGGACTGGTACATACGGCATTCTGTTTTAGGAATCGGACATGGCTTCCCCAATGAGTGTTTTGAACTCGAGGACTTTCAAGGATCCTATGAAGATTTGGAACTTTTGATAGAAGCAGCGGAACGGCCGGGACTATATCAGAAATGGGAGAAGAGAGAGGATTTTTCGGGTTCAGGACCGGAAGATGAGCACTATTGTGTGGACAGCATAACGGGCAGGATCCTATTTGGAAACGGTATCCATGGTATGGCCCCGGAGGGGCAGGTGCTGTTAGCCTCTTATGCACGCATCTTAGGAAGCGGAGGCAATATAAAAGCTGCACGGATACAGCACTTGCAAAATCAAAGCGGGGAGGAAATAAAAGCAGTTAACCGCTGGGACGCCTGCGGAGGGCAGAATGAGGAAACGGTGGAGGAGGCCTTTGTCAGAGTGCGCAGAGAACTTATGCAGCCTAAGAATCTGGTGACGGCACAGGATTATGAGCAGATGGTAACTGCCACACCCGGACTCTGCGTTGAGAGCTGTAAGGCACTCTTTTTAGAGGATAGGGTCGGAAAGGAAACAGGGCAGACCGTAAAGGTTGTGGTAAAGCCTTATAGCCCGAATTCCCGTCCCGGACTGACACCTGCTTTTATCCAAAATATTTTACGGCATCTGGAAAAGAAGAGACTCCTCGGAGTACGGATCAAGGTGATTTCTCCTATCTATATCAAGCTGTCGGTCTTAGTGGAGACAGCAGTCCATCCCCAGTATCAGGATGCTGAGGGCATGGTGGAGCAGGCAGTAAAAGAGTATCTGGCAAATCTTACGGAGCAGTTCGGTACAACGGTTTCCTACAGCAACTTGTATGGATATATTGATCGGCTGGATTGCGTAGCGGGAATCCGCTCTTTGATGCTGGAGGCAGATGGAAATGAGGTAAAGAGGAACTCTTATGGGGATCTGATCTTTCCGGGAAACGGCATTGCAGATGAGATATATGTCCAATGTTTATGCAGCATAGTGTGAAAATCTCACACAGAAGAAAGGAGGTGCACATGAAGTATTTTGTTTTCAATAAGACCTCAGATTATACAAGAGGATACGGAGAGCATATGACCTATCATTCCAAAGGGATTTGCGTTGAGAAAGATTGTCAGGAAAGGGCATCATTCTGGTCCCGTATCTTAGACAGCGTTTCCGCCGGTACTTTGTGGCACAGACTGACCTGCAATATACCAAAGTCCGGAGGGGCTATGATGAGAATTTCCTTTTATACCTCCGATGATATCCTGTTGGAGGAAGGGGATAAAACGCTGGATATAAAAGAGGTACTGCATGCAGAGCAGCTTACACTGTCTCAGAAAAAGGAAATCTGTCAGCCTTTTCTGCGAAAGCAGCTTCCGCTGGAACCGGATATTTTGCTGCACAGTCTGAAAGGGCGTTATCTTTGGTTCTTACTGGAGATTTATCCACAGGGGGCAGGACAGACAGAGATAGGGGACTTTATGGTATATTTTCCGACTGAGAGCTGGAGTGCTGATCTGCCGGAGATATACCGCCGGGATGGGGAGAATGACTCCTTTTTGAATCGCTTTTTAGCAATCTTTCAATCCCTATATGATGATACTTCGCGGCAGATCAAGGAATTTGTAAATTGTCTGGATCCGGGAGTGGCTGCAGTGGATCTGCTGCACTCCATTGCGTCCTGGCTGGATGTGGAGGAACCCTATATGTGGACGGAGGGGCAGCTGCGCTATCTGTTGGCTCATACAAAGGAGTTCTTTGAGACAAGAGGGACTGCAAAAGGGATTGAAATGTACGTGAAGCTGTATACCGGCGAGACACCCTTTGTAATTGAATACCAGGATTGGGAAGGGTTTCAGGATTCTTATGGCGGGCTCCTAAAGAGCCTTTATGAGGATGAACCTTACCGTGTTACCGTTTTGGTGAGAGAGGAATGTATTCCAACCTATAAGGACCATTGTGCACTGCTGCGTATGCTTAAGCAAGTGGGACCGGTACAGATGGAGATTCGTCTGGTGGTATTAAAGCCGTATATCTTTGCGGATGAATACTCCTATCTGGGTGTTAATACCGTATTGGGGCAGTACGAAGGGGCAGCACTGGACAGGGGCGGCAGACTTGATTTTACTGCAATATCTGATGAATAGAAAGGTATGGGTGTTGAAAATGAAAAATGCAAAGTATTTTCCTTTTGAAAGAAATAATTATTTTTACGGTAAGCTGCTTTCCGTGGAGGATTTCAATCTGGAGCAGAAGTACGGCAATGACAAGAGACGTATGCTGAATCGGTTTCTCTACGGAGCCGGTGTGGTCGTGGGTATGAATGTGGCGGGAGTGGATGATAATACCATTCTGGTGGAGAGCGGATTGGCACTGGATTATTCCGGAAGAGAAATTGTTATTGACGAACCGGTGGCCCGCAGACTGCAGACACTGGAGGGGTTTGGTGATTATGAAGAGGATCGCAATACAGGCTATCTCTATTTGTGCATAGCTTATGAGGAGGAAGAGACCCAGGCAGTACATGGCATCAGTCACAGTGATCAGAAAGGGAATACCTCTTTTAATAAAATACGGGAAGGTTACCGCCTGTATCTGACCCGCAGTGAGCCGGAGCCGGAGGGGCTGAACTATCGGAGTCTCTATGAGACCGATCAGCTGATCTATTGGGATAAGGGAATCCGGGTGCGGCAGAGCATGCCCAAATTTATAGGTGGCGGGAATAGCGCCACGCTTAGGATCGAAGTGGAAAATATGGGGCAGCAGGAGCATTTTGCTTTTTCCTATGAATTGGAACTGCAATGCCTGACCCATGAAGGAAGACCGCGTTTGACGGTGTCATTTGATGAGCTGCTGTTTGAAAAAGCAGGGCGGTACGTTATCTTCTATCAGCTGGATGCGCTGAGCATAAAGGATGCGCAGGCGGCTGCTTCCCTTGTGCCGGGTAGCTTTAAACTGCGGATCGGACAGAATCAGACAGTGGAAAAGGCAGAGGGACAGACGACGCTTCAAATCGGCAGCAGAAATGTGAGAGAGGAAGTCCGCCGTGCTTACTATGAGAAGGGAATGGAGCAGATTGTAAAAGGCGGCAGCCAGAGTCTGTATCTTGCTAAAATTTCTCTTCTGAGGGCAGGAGATGCTGTGGTCATCAATGAGATTGAAACAATGCCGTTTAAGCAGTATGTAGCCGGAAGCTTCCTGGAGGATGTTATGGTCAGAATGCTGGAGGAGAATGAAGGCGGCTTTGGAAACGGTCAAAACCACGAAGGTGAGAGCGGTATAAATGCTCGCAGGGATGCTTACGGTATCGATATTGCGGAAGGTGTGGAGGAGATAGCACTGGGACCGGGTTTGAATAAAGGCAAAAAAATCTTTAGCCGGGAAATCTCACACGGCTTAGGAATCGGCCGAACCACTGTTGTTCTCAGCATGGAAGGAGAATCTTCACAGGAAGAATACTTTGGAACGGGCGGAATCTTTCAGAGTAGTCAACCTAGGGTGGAACTGGCAGCCAGAACGGATTTAAAAAGAGGTGTCTTTGTGATCGGTGTTCGGGCGCTGACGGCCACAACACAGGATAAAATCAAGGTTCACTGGACAGCAATCCGTGACCGCAAGGAGCTGTTTTTAGAGAAAAAGGAACCTAGGATTTTTATCCGCCCCAATGTGTTGAATTTAAATACCAGGGAGAGTTATTTTCTGGAGGCCGTATGCAGCAATATGAATGAGACAGGCATAGAGTGGCAGGTAAAGGAACATGGCGGCACCGTAGATGCTAACGGAATGTACACTGCACCAAACACGGCAGGGGTCTACGAAGTAACCGTTGTGAGTACGGCTTACCCCGAGATAAAGGCCTCCATCTTTGTTATTGTGAGAGAAAAGAGTGTGGACAAATGATTATTCAAAGTACGGACCGGTGCTATGAGGTCGTGCACCAACTGAGCAGCACAAGCAGAATGGCAGAATTTCTCTGCAGGGAGCAGTCCTCAAAGGAAACTTATCTGCTCGTCAGAATAACAGCGCCTACTCTGGCAAAAAAATATACGCTGTTTTTGGAGGAGAAAATCGGGAGGACAAACTTCCCGGATTATAAGGAGTGCTTTCAGTCGGACGGAGCCTTTTTTGCAGCATTTACATACAGTCAGGAAAAAACATTGGCAGATAAACTGAAAAGGGAAAACTGTACAGGGAAAGAGAGGGCGGAGATTGCCCGCAGGCTGTTGGAACAGATGTTACTGCGCTGTCCGCATCCGTATTTTATGAGGAGTGCTTTGCAGCCGGATATGATCACGGTGACTGCCGGCCTGAATGTGGATTGGAACTACCATCTGGATGAGGTGGGGACTTTTGAGTACTGTACAATGGAGGCGGTGTGCCTGCGGCTGGCAGAAGTAATAAAGATCTTGTTTGAGAGTGAATTGGAAAAGAAGAATTATCCGCTGTTAGAAGACTATCTTCTGGCGCTGGATGAGGGGAGTATATCCGACTATCTGGAGTTATACCGGAGATTTATGCCTGTATATGAAACTCTGTATGAGGAAGAAAACGGGCAGTTGTCCCGAACATTTTTGCAACGGCTGTGGGATGGCTTCAAAAAGATAGTAAACAGACCGACCTCTCTGAAAGGGTATTTACGTTTTGGTAAGAGGTATGTGGCAAAGAAACTTGCTCTTTGTATGATACCGGTCGGTATTCTGGTGCCACTGTTCATTATTTGGATTGCATATCCCTGGGTACAAGCCCGTTTCTTTACAAAGGTCATGGAGACAATGGTCCTGGGCTCGCAGGATATGGAAGGATATACCGGTAAAGCCCGGCTGGTGGGAGATTTGGAAGCGGACAATGTCATTTATGTTGGTACGCTGACGGAAGGAAAGATGGACGGGCAGGGTATGCTCTATGATGCAGAGGGGAATCTGAGATATGAGGGTGAGTTTTTAGCAGATCAATACTCCGGGGTGGGGGAGAGCTATTATCCAAACGGCAATGTGGAGTATACGGGAGAATTTGCAGGAGGTCAATATGACGGGACAGGGAAACTATATGATGAAGCCGGATATTTGATCTATGAAGGGGAATTTTTCGGAGGATTGTATGATGGGAATGGCACGCTCTACTATTCGGACGGTCAGATGCAGTATCGCGGCAGTTTTTCCCGGGGATTATATGACGGCGTAGGTGCGCTGTTTTATCAGAATGGTATAACCGCGTATGAAGGAGAATTCTTCCAGGGAAAGAAATCGGGCAGCGGGAAAGAGTATGAAGAAAGCGGAGCGCTTCTCTATGACGGAAACTTCTCCCGAAATTGGTATGAAGGAGAAGGAATCCTCTACCGTGACGGACAGGCTGTGTGTCGGGGCAGCTTCCATATGGGCATTCTGACATCGGGAGAAGCAATACTCTATGACGGGGAGGGAAAGCTGCTCTATCAAGGTGGTTTACATAACGGCATCTATAACGGAGAAGGAAAGCTTTTTTCAGGAGATATCCTGATCTATGAGGGCGGCTTTGCGGAAGGGTGTTACCATGGCAGCGGCAGGGAGTATCAGGAAGGCACAGGTATGCTTCTCTATGACGGCATATTTGAAAAGGGGGAGTATTCCGGTGAGGGCAGGCTGTATGATGAGGAGACGGGAGGACTGCTGTACGAGGGCAGCTTTTATCAAAGCACCTACGACGGGAAAGGAAAGCTGTATGACCCAACAGAAGGTTATTTGATCTACGATGGCGGTTTTAGAGAAGGTCTATATGACGGTCAGGGGAGAAATTATGAAGCAGGGATGCTGATATATGATGGGGAGTTTCTTCTGGGAACGTACAATGGAAGAGGAAAATTATACGACCCGGTTACGGGAGCAGTGGTCTTTGAAGGGGTATTTTATGACGATCAGCCCATGGTGCAACCTGTCGGACCGGAACAGGAGGAGTGAGGTAGGATGAGCAATTACACGGTTATAGCGGATGCAGGAACTGCTCTGGTGCAGCTGCTGCGAAAAGAATTGGTGCCGGATATCGTAAAAAACAGTACTTCCATAGGTCTGGCATCACCGGCGGATAAGGGAGATATGGTCATTTGCGTTCACCTGTATGATGTGAGTGAAAGCGAAGTATATCGTGTGAGCGGAATGATATCGGAGAGCGTGGACACGCAAAAATTTCCTCCTGTTTATCTGACACTGTCTTATTTGATCACGGTATTTTCTGCCAGTGACGTAAAATTCCGCTCTCAGGATGAACAGAGAATTTTGGGCAAGGTGGCACAGGTATTGCGTGACCATCCGACTATGAATCCGGATACCATGGAATTTGATACCGAAAGCGGAGAAGACAGAATACGGGTCGAAATGATCAAGGCGGATGCGGATGAAAAATCAAAGGCGTGGTCCTTTCCTAATCAGGCCCCCAGGCTTTCCTTGTTTTATCGTATAGGGCCCGTGGCACTGGAATCCGCCAGGACGAAGAATGTGCCTCGTGTGCAGGAAATGGAATTTAAGAAGGAAAATGCATTGAATCCTTTTGCAAAAATATTCCGGAGGGATCGTGAAAAATGAAATATATGACAATTGGACTCAAAAGAAAGGTATCGTTTGCTTTGCTTCCCATTGATGATTTCACGGGTCAGATCATTACGGGATCCCAGCTGCGTGCGTGTTTAAGGGAGGAAAACAAATCCTCCATCCGAAAACCGGACGGCTATCATATATTCTGTGATCTTTCCGGAAGTGAAGCAGAAGTTTGTCTGGAAGGACCGCTTTACCAAAAGCAGATCCTGAGGCTGCCCATAGGGCAGGAAGCGGCAAAGGTTTATCAGGTAAGAATGCTTCCGAAAAGAGGCTATCCCTTTCCGCAGGGAACGACGATCGTAAGCGGGGTATTGCCTAAGGGCAGTATGATCAGAATGTTTTTTCCTAAAAAAAAGAAAGGCTGTAAGCTTCTTTATGATTATGATCCCGGTATACAGGGAAAGGAACTGTCTTTGTTTCGGCCGTCTAAGATGTATCTTGGCGGAAAAACAATGTGTATCTGCGGACAGAAGGAGGATTTAGAATTTTTTAGGATATCGGATCAAAGAGAGGATATCTGCATTTTGGAGCAGCCGCTTTCAAAGGTTTATCAAAAATCAGGCACCGGTGTTTATCCGGTGTATGAGGCAGCAGCCGGTGTAGCCGGAAGCTTTTATCTTCCGATCGGCGGTCTGAGAGAGGAAGAAATCTGTATCTGCATTTTGATTGGGGCGGACGGGAAAGAAAAAATCTGTCAGGTTGAGCTCATGACAGGAAGAGAAAATCGGATTACAAAGGATATGTGGAAGGAGGAGTGTTAGATGGGGTTTGGAGTATTTGGCGGTGCAACGCTTGCATGTAGTTTTGGAATGGCACCTTCTACTTTGATGGTGCCTCCTGCGGCCCGTGTAACTGGCAAGATGCCAATGGCCGGTATCATGGATCAGGCGCCCATGGTCAATATCATTCCTTTTGGAATGTGCAGTTCAATGGCAAATCCTACGGTGGCTTCCGCTACGGCAGCAGCGTTGGGAGTACTGACTCCTATGCCGTGCATTCCTGTTATCCCGGCTCCCTGGGCACCGGGAAATCCTACCGTAATGGTGGGAGGAAAACCATGCTTGAATGACAGCAGCCAATGTATGTGTGCCTATGGAGGCGTGATTCAGATACAGAATCCCGGAACAACGGATGTACAAATGTAAAAAAGATTAGGGAGGAAGAGCAATGATAGCAATCATAATGATCATATCAGTAGTCTTGGCAGTTATGCTGGGGGGCATTCTGTTGCAGCGGTGCAAATATCTTAGATTATCACAGTTGCTGGAAGAAAGTCACCGCAGAAATATAGAGGCCGGAAAGAGAGAGCATATTTATAAGAGGCTCCTGCCGAATAAGCTGTTTGAGTTATTTCAACAAGGTGAGCCGGAAAATCTAAAAATAGGAGAAGTAAAAAGCTTAAAGACAACTGTCCTATCTTATAATGTTTCCGGATTTGCAGGAAAGGTCCGTCAGCAGAGTTCAAAAGAAATATTCAGCTTTGTTAATAATATTTTAAGGCTTGTTGTCCCCTGTATCCTGTATCAGGAGGGGGAAATCGATGAATATGTGGATGCGGGTCTGTCGGCCTTTTTTCTGAACGCTCCGGAGAGAGCCCTGCAATCAGCAATTTCTGTCTGTGAGGCTCTGAATCAGGCAGGTATTAGAGAGCCATATTCCATCGGACTTACCTACGGTGATGTCATAGTGGGAATGGTAGGGCATGAGAAACGCTTCGGTATCCTGACAATTTCGGATACCACCGGGCTGGCGGAATTTCTGCGGGAACTGGCAGTACGTTATCGGGCAAGGATATTGATCACAGGGAGCTTTAAGAAGCAGATACCGGATTTTGATAAATATTATAACAGCCGGTATCTGGGAGATATTTATTTAAAAGCAGCCGGGTGCACAGAAGCTCTCTATGATGTATATGACGGAGATGTGCCGGCGGATAAGAACGGAAAACGCAAGACCAGACTACTATTTGAAAATGGTGTAGATTTATTTCACAATAAAAATTTCCATGATGCAAGACTGCATTTTATTGAAGTGTTGAAGGCGAATCGTATGGATGGTGCAGCGAAGGAGTATTTATTTCTCTGCAACAGATATATTGCAACAGAAGATTCCGGGAAAGGTATGCCGTCTTATTTGGAAGTCTATTGAGCTATAGGTGGGGGATTTGGCAGTGAAGACTACAATTGATAAATTGCTTAGGCAGAAAGAAATTCCAAAGGAGGATACGGTCTATTTTCTGGCAAAGAAAGAGGTAAATCATTTTCCCATTACAGCGGGAAACTTTTTTCAGATAGAGACGGCAGATAAATGGCAGGGAGAATCCTGGCCGGAGCTTTTTTTTCAGACAAAACTGAAAGAGAAAGAGGAAGATCTGACTTATCAGGAATTGCTGGAAACGGAGAAGAAGATTCAGTTAAGGATTCGTGAAATGAAAGAAGAAGACCCAAAGGGTTACGGACATATGGTGCAGCTTCGTAGCCTGCGGCTTGTAAAGCACAGTATCGAGGATGCGCTGCAGGAGTTAAGGCTGTATTATCAGTCGGAAATAGAACAGGAAATGAAACAGGTCTATGGAATTTGTAACAGGAAGCTGCTTGTGTATAAAAACACCGTCTGTCTGGGCAGTTTTGAGGATTTGGTGTATCAGATCCCTTCCTTAAAGAAAGTAGAACTGAGCTGGATTTGCAGGATGCCGTTATTGCTTCGGAATATCGAGTCCATTAGCAGCGCAGTCAGAAAAAACATTCCCATCGGTCTGATAGGAGGACCGTGTCTGTTTGGACTCTATGAGATAGAAATTGTTGTACAGCACAAGGATGGCAGGCATTTTTCTTATGACTTCAGCAGCGGCCGCCATTATGACCGGGATGGGCAAAAGACCTATGAATTTGCGGATCATGTAGCACAGAATGCAAAAAAAATACAGAGCATCCATTTTATCAATTGGAAGAGGGGTGTGACCGTACAGGAGCAGGAGAGCCTGGAAGTGTTGTTTGACGTGGGGAGTGTGCTGGGGGCCAAAGTAGCAGTGACGATTCCCGACATTTCCTATGTGAAGTATTTATCCACAGTCATTGCGCCGTTGGATGACGGCCTTAAAAAACAGGCACTGAAGGAATTCCGTGTGGAAGCCCATATCATCGCGGATATGTATTTAAGCAGGATTGAAGAGCTGAAATGCCGGTATCCGGATGTGGAGGTTAAAGTGCTGCATGAGAGAGATACGGAGGCTTGCGAAAAATTTTATGCCGGCAGGGAGGCCTTTTTTCAAAACTCCGGATTGATTCATAGACTGACCGCAAAACGGGAGAAAACAGATGCGGTTTTTGACTATATTTCCATGCTGGCGCTTCCCTATTATTTTTGGGGAACACCTCAGGTCATCCAGATAGATAATCTGGACGAAACGGATTCCTATCGAAAGTGCCGAAAGGTACATAAAGATGCATTTTCTCTCTCAGCCATCCTGTACCCGGAGAAGCTTTGTGCCAACGGGGAGCAGACCATATTTAACGCTCCTTTGGAGTTTAAAGGCTATACATAAAAATCTTTCTTCCAACAACGAGGTGTATCATGAAGGTTTTACATAAAGTCAAAAAGTATATCATGCAGAGAAAGCTGCAGTGGATGGATGGAGTTATGCTGCTTCTTCTTTTGCTTGGCATGTATGTTTACCAAAGAGGAAACGCCTTGTATGATCTGCTGCCCGGGCCGGAGGTAGTGCTCATCAATCCTTATCTGGTACAGAGTGACGGGCAGGGCGGCGTCTATGTCATAGACGATGAACGCTCCCGTGTGGTGATGATCAACTCTGAAAAAGAAGTGGAATATTTGCTTAAGAGCAATGAACTGGAGGCAGATTCTTTTTCTTATGCTGAGGATTTGGAGTTTGATTCGGAAGGCAATATTTATCTCCTGGATGCCGGCTGGAATGAGACAGGCTCTGCAGTTTCCAGGGAGGCTATTCTCGCCTATGACGCGGAGGGAAGATATATTGACACGCTGATGGAGGTAAACTATGAGGATGAATTTGTGGACAAGCATAGGCTGTTTGCGCTTACTTTTAGAGATCAGGCACTGTACTACGTGGAGTCGGGGCAGAAGGGCTGTTATGTGTGCAGGTTATCACTGAAAACAAGGGAAGTAGAGAGGATTGCTTTCTATGGGTATCAAAATGCTTTCAATCTGATTCAGGATTATACCTTGGACAAAAAGGGGACTACAGTTTATGCTTTAGATAAGCGCGGAAAGGTTTTAAAAGGCATTGGCGGTACTCTGAGTGTGTTGTATGATACCGGCGAGGACCCGGCATATGCGGGACAGGCAGTACTTTACCGTCTTGTGGCAGGAGAAAGCGGCTCTGTTTATTTGACGGATATTAAACAAAATAAGCTGTATTGTTACACGGAAGGAGAAGAAAGTCTGAAGATTTTTGCAGATCAGGGGCAGGTGTTAAGCATAACATCCGCTTTTTCGCAGGATGGCAGCCTGATTCTTGGGCTTTTGCTTAATTCGGAGATCTGTATGATCAAAATGCCTCCATCCATTCAGGAGGAAGGCAGTGCCTCTATCGTAATACCAAAGATAAGCGGAAATACTTTTATGAAGACCTCCTCTTACAGACGAAAGGAGATCATCTTTCAATTCTTTGTGATAACCGCTCTGCTCAGCCTTTTATGGTGTTTGAGCCGCGGACTCATTCTTCTTTCCAATATTAAGCTATCCGCAGTGCAAAAAAACGGTCTTCTGGCAGCGGGAACAGCAACCGTTGTAGCAATGATCATTGTAACGCAGTTGTTGAATCAGTTTACGGCCGTTTATCGGGAAGAATTGATAAACAAACTGTTTGTGCTGGCCCATACCATCAGCGGAATGGTGGATGGAGACAGCCTTGGACGGATACGCACCGCGGAGGACTACATGAATGCGGATTATCAGGCCCTGATAGATACACTGACAATGGGACTAAACAGAGAGGATGCATACGTTCGGGAAATGTACTGTAATGTACTTTGCTATGAAGACGGTCAGGGATTTGCCATTG
>JAFLSX010000041.1 GCA_022510705.1 Lachnospiraceae bacterium | reverse complement strand
GTAACCATCACTAGATCCTTAGTCTAGCCTGTCTGCCAATTCCAGCACTTCCGCATAAATTTTTAGTGCTACGCACCGCGCAACAAAGATGATAACATTTACCCCTAAAAAAGTCAACCATATTTTCAAAAAATCCCATTCAGAGGGCTTCCAAGGCTAAACTTTTGCCCTGTTTCTGACGAAACATATAATACCAAGGAACATACACTATTGAAATACGCATCCAAGGAGGGATCATCGCAGCAAAAGGAATTACAGGTATTTTTATGGTGAGTCCAATTTTGGCGGTTCCGATGGTAGGTAAAGTAAAACGCGAACAGGAAAGGTTCTATGGTTCCGATTCCAAGAAAGCTTTCTCCGACAGGACTTTCTCGGAAGTTTTGGAAGAAGCCACAGGACAGCTGACCGACAGTGCTCCCAGAGAGTGCCATACTGTCACCTACGGGCGCAACAGACAACTCCAGCATTTTATGTACCGTACCAGGGAATACCATTATTGAACGGCAAAAGATCCCATCTCTGCTGCCGAAGCGGCAGGGTGGGGTTTTTATTTTACAAAAGAAAAATATGTAATATTTTCCTGAACACCATTGCATATCAAAAAAAAATCTGCTACACTTACATTATTAGGCACGGATGCCGCTAATGTCACAAGGAGTGAAATTGTAAGGGTGATACACTTACATTCCCGGTTTTATGAGCGCACATCATGCGCAGAGGGAGTTAATATGAGTATTAATATTCAAGCAAAAAATGACTATTCTTTCTTATTCGGCAACTTAGGTTCATCCTCCGGAAGTTCTGTGGGTAATCTGAATTTCTTATCCGATTACACTGCTATTAAGAACGGCAGCTACGGTAAGTTGATGAAGGCTTACTATTCTCCGGAGCCCAGCAAGGAGATTTCCTCCTTGACACAGAGTAAAAAGCCTTCGACTAATACATCTACTGCAGTCGATGATACCAAAACCCTTGCCGAAGTACAGAGCACTACCGATTCTCTGAAGGAATCCGCAGATGCACTGCGTGCCAGTGATAAGAAGTCGCTGTTTAAGGACGGGGAAGTAAACGATAAGCTTTACAGTGCCGTTTCCAAATTTGTGGACGATTATAATTCGGTACTGAAAACTTCAGACAGTGTAAACAGCAGTTCTATTTTGAATCGTGTACAGGGATTGACTTCTGCTACTTCTGCTAATAAAAACATGCTTGAAAAAATAGGAATTACTATTAATAAGGATAATTCCTTAAGTATTGATAAGGACACCTTTATGAAGGCAGATTTTAATACTGTAAAGAATGTTTTTAACGGCAACGGTTCTTATGGTTACCGTGTATCCGCACAGGCATCTTTTATCAACTTTGCTGCTGATAACGAAGCAACCAAGGCCAATACCTATACCAATAATGGTACTTATGGTAATGTCTATAATTCCGGTAACATTTTTAACAGTTACTTCTAAAAAAGTGCAAAACCCTTGCTTCGAATGAAGCAAGGGTTTTTTATTTGCTTTTATTAACTTGCGTAATCTTATCTTCATCTTTGTCCTCTTCCAAAAACAGGGCCATAGACGGGCTGAAAGGACGTTTAGGACAATAAGGACATTCGGGGTCATCACAGGCAGCATCCAGCCAAATATCACAATTCATGCAGCAGGCAGCATCGTATTTATCATAATAAATTATATTGATAAATCATTATATTTATAAAAAAGTGGAAAACCAAGAATCTCAAGGTTTTCCACTCTATTCTCTCATGCGGAAGAAGGGACTTGAACCCTCACGTACGTACATACACATGAACCTGAATCATGCCTGTCTGCCAATTCCAGCACTTCCGCAAGCAAGAATTATTGTATCTCCTTTTCCTTTATCTGTCAAGCCCTTAATTGTATGAATTGTAGAATAAATTTACTTACTTATTTTGCGTAAAAATCCAGCAGTATGTCCATGTATTTCTCCAAGAGCGGTGCCGTGGAACGGTAACATTCATGTTTGGCATCCGGAAAAGGTACCAACCTGCAGTTTTGAGCGATAGTATCCGCAAATTTCTGCTGGGCTTTGGGTTTTACCTGATTGTCCCTGCCTGCCTGGATGAGCAGCACCGGTATTTGAATCCGGGAAGCATTTTCCTTTTTTACTGCACGCTTTCCGGCGCGAATGGCATTATCTGCCCAATTGTAGCTGGCCGAGCTGGTCTGGAAAGCCGGAATGGCCCGCCGTTTCTCTAGGTAATAAAAGTGCCTCGCTTCTGAATCCGTACAACTGACCGAAAAGGGTTCCTGAGGATCAAACTCCCCATGGGTGAAGAGACGTTCTTTCTTACGTCCAAATAGCTTCGCCGCCTTACAAATAACCTGAGCCAGGAAAAGAGGACAGGATCCCATTTCAATTGCCAGCATAGGCGCATTCAGTACTGCTTTCCTAAAATCTCCGGGATAGGTCTCCAGATACAGAGTCCCCACACAACCGCCCATGGAATGAGCAAATAAATACAGCTTTCCCTCTCCTGCAAAAGCTTTAAAACGTTCTTCCATCAGAAGATGCATATCCTCCACATAGTTCTGAAAATCCTCTACATAGATAATATCAGCATGCTTACCTTCCCGTAAGGATCTGCCATGCCCTCTGTGCTCCCAGATAGCCACCTGATAACCGGCCTGATAGAGATAATAGATAAATTCCGCAAACTTTTCCGCAGACTCACTGAAACCATGGCTGATAACCACCGTATCGGCTCCCTCCTTGGGATACAGTTCATAATACAGTTCACCGCCTTTTACGGAAATTGTGCCGGACTCTCTGATCTGTGCCAGCAAGGGTTCCACAGTTGCCTTCATCTGCTCCGCATATTCCTCTTCTCCAAAGCAAGTGAATAATCTCTTGTTATTTTCTTCCATCATTCATCCACCTCTCCGCTGATCAAACCGGCTCCTGTTGCAGACCTGTTAATAAAAGGTTCCATAAAAGCTCTATCTGCCGCCTTTCTTCAATAATCCGATCACTGCTAAAAAACATGCCGATTCCCGCCATTTTCTGTAACAGACTTAAGACCGTATGCGTCAGCGTATAATAAAGCTCCTGGGTATCGGCACTGCATTTTATGGTACCGTCCGCCTTTCCCTTCTCGATAGCTTCACACAGAAAGTGTTTCGACTCTCCTACCACTTCTTCATATTCCGCTAACATCTCACTCTCCACATGATGGGAGGTCAGATAGCCGTCTAAGTCATGCAGAAATTTAAACCTTCCCCGCTGTTTTTCAAACATATCCTGAGTCAGTAATAGCAAAGCTTTTACCTGTCCGATACCTTTTTTTTGCTTATAATCTTCGTTTAACGCAAGTGCTTCGTAGCACTCTCCCGCCATTCTCCAAAAGTTCAGCCCGCATTCCATAATCAGCTTTTCCTTATTGGTAAAATACCGGTAGAGAGTAGCTTCTCCAAAACCGGAAGCCGCCGCGATATCTGCAATGGCCGTGGTTTCGATTCCTTTTTCACCAAAACAGTTCATGGCACATTCCACCAATTCTCTACGGCGCAATTCCTGTTTACTGTCCTTCATTGACCTTCCTCTCATTATAGAAAATCAAAATAATACCGCCAACCAGAGCCAGTCCCGATGCCGTTGCAGCCACTACCCTGTAGCCCAATCCGCTTCCTGCGCCGATGGTTGCCAACGCTGTGAATAGCAGCATGGATATACTCTGACCCAGTTTAAAAGCAAAGGTTCTGGCCGCATAGAACATACCTTCCCTGTTCTCTCCCGTCCGTTTGGAATCGCTTAAAGAAACATCCGCTACCATGGCCTGAGGCAAGATACCGAAAATCGCCATGGGAAAAGCCGCTGCCACTACCAGAATAAAGCCTTGTACTACAGCCGGAATTCCCAAGCTGCTTCCGATAAAGGAAGTATACAGGAAAGCTCCCGCAAAGATAAAGAAGGCCATCAATACCATTTTCTTTTTTCCGATCCGCTTAGAAATGATGTTGACCGGTACATAGAATACCAAGGACAGTGCCGTCATTGCTACGAAATAGATGGTGGACATACTCTCCTCCAACTGCAGCAGAGAGGTCACAAAGAAAGGAAGTCCTGTCTGGAACATGGTAAGGGCAATCCAGTAAAAAATATCGGAACCTACGAAAATACGAAAATCCTTGTTTTTGAAAGTCTTAATCAAAGAGGAAAGCGCGCTGTCCTCTGAAGGCTTTACCTGCACATATTCCTTTTCCTTGATAGCAAATACCGGAACTAACATACAGATAAAGGCAATCACTGCCATCACGGCAAAAGTAACACGCATAGCCGGTACTCTTCCCATACCGCCCTCTAAAGCTCCCCAAATAACGGGTGCCACATAAGCAAATGCAGTACCTACAATAAAAGTAAGTGAGATCGCAGTAGAGATGTTCAATCTCTCGGTCTGGTCATGTCCCAGTTCCGGAATCAGGGCATTATAGGGAGTACAATAAGCCGTGATCGACAGATAATAGCCCATAACAAATACAAGGAGCCAGATAACGTTTAAGATACTGTTATGTCCAATAGGGGCACAGAAAACCAGCACCGTCGTCAGAGCCAGGGGAAGTGCCGCCCATTTTAAAAACGGAATGCGTCTACCGTCTTTGGACTTGCACTTATCCGATAGGGAGGCAATCCAAGGATCTGTCACCGCATCAAACAAACGTCCTAAAGCGGTAATACCACCTACTACGGTAAAAATACCAAGTACCACCAATCCCTGGGGCACAAAAATAGTCTGCCCGGCTTCCTGCGCAACCGTATCAGGCTGATAAAAATATACCAGCCAGTTAGAAATCAGTCCTGACATCATGGACCATCCCAACTGTCCCACCGCAAACAACCACATTTTTCCTGTTGAAAGTTTTTTCATAGACTCTCCGCCTTTCTTCGTCAATTAAAAATGATAGTATTTCTATCATTGTACAGCTATTTATACAATTTTTCAATATCTTTCTTTTAATTTTGTATATACTGTGTAGGCAATGAGTTCTGCCCCCCGGGGATTGGGATGAAGCCCATCCTCCAGATAAAGCGCTTTGAGCTCCTCCTTCGGCAGCTTTTCAAAAGCAGCATGTATATCTATCTTATGTATATCCGGATTTTGTTTCAAAATTTCTTCATAGCAAGGCATCAGCTCCTGCAAATAACGTTCCTGATGCTTTCTCCAGACACATTCGGTAATCGGTATGGGAATATTCAGATAAATTACCGCCTCCGGGGCTGCCCGGCGCACGCTGTCAATAATTCCCTGATAGCAGGATACAAAATCTGCCTTTCTGCTGATCATATTATGAAGCGGATATCTGATATCCTCCACATCATCCATACCGTCCTGCGCATCATTGGTGCCCAGCATGATAATGTAAATATCCCCTTTTTCCAAAAGCGCTTCCTGATACCTATCCTGACAGACGTATGGGTATCCCATCACCTCACCGTCAAGCTCTACATTCAGCGTACAGCTTGAGCAGACCCCCTTGTTGACCACAAGGTAATCCTCTCCTAAAAGTTTCTGCAGCTGCCCCGGATAGGCCTCCTCTGCAGAAATATTAAAACCTTCCGTAATGCTGTCACCCATACATACTATTTTCGTTTTCAAACCCATAATCCCCTTTTTTCTGATTTTGTTTGATAACTTTCAGACTATGAAAAGCTGATTTCCTGCTCTTCACCCGCCTTTAAGGAAACCTCTTTTATCTGCTCTCCAAACCGTACTTTCGTACAAATATCCTGATTCGCCCGCAGGAGAGCCTTTGTCAGTTTTCCGTCCTTCCATGCAATATCAAACTCGGCTCCACCCTTAACACAGAGCCCACGCATACTGCCCTCCTTCCAGGCCTTTGGAAGTGCCGGCAGCAACACGATCCGCTCCGAGGTACTCTGTACTAACATCTCAGCAATAGCTGCAGTGGCACCGAAGTTACCGTCTATCTGAAAAGGCGGATGGTTATCAAAAAGATTAGGCAGTGTGGACTTTGCCATCAGCTGTTCAAAATTATAATAAGCGGTCTCTCCGTCCCATAGCTTAGCATAATGATTCATGATCCAAGCCCTGCTCCAGCCTGTATGTCCTCCGCCATGGGAAAGCCTGCGTTCCAGAGTGACTCTGGCTGCCTTTGCCAGCTCGGGAGTACCGTCCATGGTAATCTGCTCGGACGGATGCAGCCCATAAAGATGGGAAATATGCCTGTGTCCCGGTTCCGCTTCCTCATAATCCACGGGCCATTCGAGAATATTGCCTTTTTCTCCGATCTGTGTGGGCACCAGTTTTTCCCTGGCAGCCTTCAATTGTTCATTTAACTCATCCTCCACGCCTAAAAGTTCAGCCGCTTTGATACACTGGGTGAACAGGTCGCGCAGTATCTGGTTATCCATGGTGACTCCGGCTGTATTGGAACCTCTCTCTCCGCTGGGAAGGATAAAGGTATTTTCCGGTGAAACGGAAGGGCAGGTCTTTAAATAGCCGTCATCTTCTATCATATAGTCCAAGAAAAACAACGCAGCCTCCCGCATGATCGGGAAATGCTCCTTCAAGAAATCCATATCCTGCGTATATTCAAAATGAGTCCATTGATGGGTACAGAGCCATGCTGCACCCATTACCCAATAGGAACCGGGAATCCAGTGGTCCTGTGTCACCGTATCCCCCCAGATATCCGTATTGTGGTGACACATGAATCCCCGACAACCATACATACGCTGCGCTGTCTCCCTGCCCTTTTCTACCATATTTTTGATCAGTTCAAAAAGGGGCATATGGCATTCCGATAAATTACAGTTCTCAGCAGGCCAGTAATTCATCTGCGTGTTGATATTGATCGTAAATTTGCAGTCCCAGGGAGGCAGCATATCCTTATTCCAGATGCCCTGCAGCGTAGCTGCCAGGGTTCCTTCTCTGCTGCAGGAGATCAGCAGATAACGTCCAAAGTCAAAATACAGTTTGGCAAGTCCCGCATCCACAGTGCCTTCGGCTGCACGCCGAATACGTTCATCGGTGGGCAATGCATCATAAGCAGACAAATCTCCCAGAGAAAACTCCACTCTGTCAAAAAGCTTTCCATAGTCCTCTGTATGGGCGGCAAACAGCTTCTCGTAGGGCTTAGCCGCTGCTTTCTGTATTTTGTCTGCAAGTTCTTTTTCAAGATCTTTCATTCGATAGGTAGTACCGGAGCAGAAAACCAAAATGACCTCATCAGCCTCTTCCACCAGCAAATGTTCTCCGATCACGCAGACACTGCCCCCAATAGGAAACGCAGAAAGCTGCATAGCAAAATCAAAACCGCCTTTTCCCAGATTTCCGTAGAGGCAGATGCCGTTATTTCCACATTTTTTAATACCGTCAAAAAATTTCTCCCTGCGCAGCAAGGCCTGAAAGGTAATGGCATTTTTCTTATCTGCGGTTAAGCGCATAACCATCACGTCGTCCGGCGCTGATATAAAAAGCTCTCGCGTATAGCGAATCTCATTCGCCGTAAAACTGCTTTCATAGACGGCCCGCTTCAAATCCAGAGAACGCGTGTAAGCAGTTACCTCCCCTATATTTTCAAACAGAAAATGGATATTTCCGAGTGTCTGATAAGGATGTGCACTGTCCGGACAGCCGGACATGGCCATCTTCATCAACCGTTCTGCCTTACGAATTTCTCCTTGCAGAATCAGTTCCCGTATCCGTGGCAGATACTCCTTTGTATCGGGATTGATCCTATCCACCGGTCCCCCGTACCACATACTGTCTTCATTCAACTGAATCTGCTCGTTTACGGGATCGCCAAATATCATGGCGCCCATCCTTCCATTTCCTAAAGGAAGGGCCTCCTCCCAGACTGTTGCCGGCTGCTCATACCATAATCTGTCCATCTCTCTCCTCCGATTGCTTCAATAATAGATAATTTTACAGTATTTTCCATAGATTTCCTACTGTCAATTTTATAGTTTTTGTACAGTCATTGTTTTCTTTTCCCTTGCATAAAATAACAGAAAAACTTATGGAAACAGCTCTATGTACAAAACAGCAAATAAAATTATGATCGCGGGCCGCAGGGAGTATACCGCAAATTATCAAAATGCCCTGCAGGCCATAGGCGTTCCCGCCGTTACAACCCTGGCAGTCAGCGAGGTGTCCGCCTGCGCCGCTCTCATTCTGCCCGGCGGTGGCGATATTACACCGGCTTTTTTCGGCCAAAAGAACAACGGTTCAATCAACATTGACACGGAACTGGATATCCTGCAGCTACAGGCCATGGAACAGGCCCTTCGTTACCATAAGCCGGTACTTGGCATCTGTAAAGGGATGCAGATCATCAATGTGTTCTTCGGCGGCACCGTCTGCCAGCATATGCAGGAAGCGGAAACACACCGCTATAAAGAAGGGGATCAGTATCATGATACCGTTATTTTTCCCGATACCTTTCTTTCCGCAATTTATGGTACCTCCCTACGGGTAAACAGCGCCCATCATCAATGTCTGGACAAATTAGGGACAGAACTGGCAGCAGTCCAATACTCTCTTCCTTCCCCCACCTTAGAGGCCATCTGTCATAAAGAACTTCCGATATACGGTGTGCAGTGGCATCCTGAAAGACTGATCCCGGACGGAGATAAACTGTTAAGTTTCTTTGCTTCTCTTATGGATGGATCTAACGGCTCTTAGTCTTTCTGCAATCATCTCCACAAAATCTTTCATAAGACTTATGAGTATCCGTCGGGTATCCGCATCTACTTCCTTAAGTCCCGTAAGCACTCCCGTCATGCTTTTCTTCCAATCTGCTGCCAGTTCTATCAGATTCTCTGCCCTAGAGGCGGAGATTACCTGATAAATAGTATCTATTAATAATTTTCTCTTTTCCGGATTCAAGGAACAAATCCAAATATTCAAGGTATCGTCCGTAAAACGCCTGAGACCGTAAATACCTTTCACACAGAGAAAATCATCCCCCTCTATCAGCCAGGAATAAGGATCGTGTTGCAGTAGACCGAAACTTTTACTTTTCACCACTTTGTATCGAGGTGAAGTTTCAAACAGCATTCCTACCAGGGAAGAATTGGGCAGAATTTTTACAATCCTGTTCTCTATCTCCGCATACTCTCCTTTCTTCAACATCTGGGGCAGAAATCCCGGACCGTCCATGCTGTAAATCTTCTGAATACGCTCCCTTATTTCCTTTCTGCAGGACATGGATGCATAGACTGCAAAGTTTCCGCCTTTAGAATGTCCGCCCAAACAAAAGTCCCGGGGAAGGTTTTCCGCTACAGTCTCCAGATAATCCACCGCATACCGCTGCCCGGGCACAGGTGTCTGAAAAGCCATATTAAAATCTTCTTTCCAACCTATGAGAGTCTCATCCGTTCCACGAAAAGCAATAAAATTAAGACCGCCTTCCAAAAAGAAGGTAATGGCAGAAAACTGAGTCTCCTGTTCTGTGTCAATGTGATTGACATAATAATTCATTTTTAGTCGCCTATATCTTCTGCTTTTGCATACAGCTTCAAAGAGAGCCCTGTTTGATTCCTCATACCGTTTGTCTAAGAACAGCGCATCTACCGCCTTATCTGCCGCTACCTGTCTCAGGCTCACTGCTTTTAAACGCGGCTTTAAGGATGGAACCAATCCATCAAATTTAAGATAGGAAAGCTGACAGAGAACCAGACTGTCCACATCGTTTAAAGGTTTTTCTATAAAAGTATAATCACCGTATTTTTTCACATATGTGATGACGGTATCGGCCATAGTACGCCTTCTTTCCGCATTTGCTGATATATTTAACAAATTGTTAGATTCATTGATTATTCTTTCAATTTATGATACTCTAATACTGAGTAATTATAAGTTTAGGAGGGGGTCCTATGTCAAATAAGCGCACTTCCGTCAAAAAAGCTGCCAAAAAGAATATTTCCAGTATACGTACAAAACTTCTGGGAATTATTATTGCCCTGTTTATCATTTCTTTTTCACTGCTTTTACTTGTCAGTTTTTTCAGCATCAAAAATACGCTGACTGAATCTGCAATTCAAACGCTGCGTAAAGAATCCCGTTCCAATGTCAATTCTATTATTGTGGATATGATGGGCTATACCAGTGCTTCGTCTCCGGCAGCAGCATATGAGGATATTTTTAACAGACCCTCCGGACTATGGAATATCTACAGTGAAATTGAATATCTAACCGTTATGGATTGCGGTTATGCCTTTCTTGTTGATAAGGAAACTGGCATGATTCTGGCCAACAAAAACAACGATGCTAAGAAAACTATTATCTTCGATGCGGCAGACGATACTTTCTTGAGTAACGTAGCGGATTTGTTTGACGATCTGCCGCCCGGTTCGGAAATGGAAATGCCGGTAGCTCATCTGAAAGATGGCTCCGATTCCTATTATGTCATCGTGCAATCCTTCAAAAGCATGCCCTGGGTATTAGTTTCCTGTCTGCCTGATTCCTACATTACAAAGGATTTGGTACCTACCTTTATGAGTATGATGGTAGTTATTATTGTCATGCTGGTCATCATCCTCCTGATCGCAGGTATTGTCATTACCCGTACTACAGCACCCATCAACAGGCTGACAAAAGTGCTGACCGAAATTACCGATGGTGATTTTTCGGTGCAGATTCCTACTTCTTCGAGCAAGGATGAAATAACTGTTATGAGCCGGGCTCTCCAGGACTTTGTACACGTTATGAACGAGGTTATTACGGATATCAGGGAAGTTTCCGATTCCTTAAGTGAGCATTCGACTTCTACAAAACAGATTGCCGCAGAACTTTCCGATACTTCTCAAACACAGGCTGAATCCATGGGGGATATGCAGACCACTTTGGATCAGGTAGCCAATGCCATACAAGAACTGGCACAGCATGCCACCACTCTGGCAGAGGTTGTGGACAGTACCAACCGGGACGGTGATAGCGCTAATGAAAAGATGCAGCAAACTGTCATCGTGGCCGACCGGGGCCGCAAAGACATGGCTGAAGTTGCCGAAACCATGCAGTCCATTGTGTCCACCATGAAACAGCTGGAGGA
Organism: Lachnospiraceae bacterium; assembly: GCA_022510705.1. Taxonomy (GTDB): domain Bacteria; phylum Bacillota; class Clostridia; order Lachnospirales; family Lachnospiraceae; genus Acetatifactor. The sequence continues at coordinate 10,666 of JAFLSX010000041.1, read as the reverse complement.
GGTTGTTACCGGAGTAGGTGCTTCCACAGAAAAGATCCAATCCATTGCTCAGGTTATCAGTGACATTGCCAGACAGACTAATCTGCTTTCTTTAAATGCTGCTATTGAGGCCGCCAGAGCAGGGGAAGCCGGCAAGGGCTTTTCCGTGGTTGCGGACGAAATCCGCAAACTGGCAGAAATCAGTTCTGAATCCGCCACCCAGATTGCAAATATTATTTCCCATGTTACAATACAGGTGGATGATATGGTAAACAGAACGGACGAAAGCGTTGCCTTTATCGAGGACAACGCTTCCAAGGTAACTGCTTCCTGTGAAATTTTCAACCATATTTATCAGAATGTTTCCTCCACCGGTGAAGTTCTGGAACATATCGTTTCCCAGATACGTCAAGTGGATGACGTGGCCACCAATATTGCCGCACTCTCTGAGGAGCAATCGGCCAGCACCGAAGAAATTCTGGCATTCACTCAGACGCTTGCCGATACTTCACTGCATATTTCCGACGACAGCAAACAGGTAGAGGAAAGTGCAGACACCGTATCCCAGGCTTCCTTCACTCTGGCGGAGCACATGCGGCGTTTTAAAATTTAAAATTACCAAGCGTGATTGGGGCAGCGGCCACTTTTGGCTGCTGCCCTTAATTCTACATAGCAGCCACATACCAGACAGGTACCCGTCACCAGCTTCTCACACTCCTTGCAGCACTCCAATCTTTGTTGATACACTGCTTCTTGTGCCTTTTCGGATTCTTCCATCAGCTCTAACAGCCGCCCTAACTTTTCTCTGTATTCCTGCTCATCATATTCCTGTAACAGGCATCTTTTACAAATCTTCTTCATTATTTCTGCCCGTAATAGGCTCCCTCGCCATGCTTTCTGAAATAGTGCTTATCCTGTAGTTTTTGCGGTGCCGGTTCCACCCCGGTATTAAGCCGTTCGGTGCGGGCAGCCATTTTTGCTATCTCCTCTAAGACCACCGCATTGTGAACCGCCTCTTTTGCATCCTTTCCCCATGTAAAGGGGCCATGGTTTTTGCACAAAACCGCAGGTACCGCTTCTTCATTTAATCCCTTGCTCCTAAATTCCTCTATAATCAGCAGGCCCGTATTTTTTTCATAGGCCTCCTCTATTTCCTCTCCCGTAAGATTACGCACGCAGGGCACTTCTCCGTAAATATAGTCCGCATGGGTGGTTCCATAACAGGGAATGGCTCTTCCTGCCTGTGCCCAGCTGGTAGCCCAGGACGAATGCGTATGTACAATACCCCCTATCTTCGGAAATGCCCGATACAGTTCCAAATGAGTAGGTGTATCTGAGGAAGGTCTGTATTTACCTTCCACCTGCTCTCCCTCAAGATTTATGACCACCATATCCTGTGGCAAAAGCTCCTCATAGGGTACTCCGCTGGGCTTAATGACAAAAAGCCCCTTTTCTCTGTCTATCCCGCTCACATTACCCCAGGTAAAGGTAACCAATCCATAGCGGGGAAGCGCCATATTGGCCTCATATACCTGCCTTTTTAATTCTTCCAGCATAATTCTCTCCTTCTATTCTAAAAAGCTTCTCTGCAACCACGTCCTCTGTCAGAAAAACTCTACTGCTGCACCCTCGATGCCAAGCCCTTTCCGATACCGTTCCATAAAGGTCTCAAAACCTGCAACTTCTGCAGCTTCGGGTGCAAGCGTAACTCCTTTTGCATCTGCAAATACCTTTTTCTGCAGATAATCTTCCAGGGTTTCCGTTTCTGCTTTTTGTGTCATATAGGCGGCCAGCACTGCAATTCCCCAGGCACCGCCCTCTCCCGCGGTTTCCATGACTGTCACCGGTGAATTAAGGGCTGCTGCCGTAATGCGCTGTCCCACACCCGGCGTCTTATAAAAGCCCCCATGTCCTAAAAGACTGTCTATTTTCACATTTTCCTTTTGTAATATATCCATACCTATCTTTAAAGCTCCCAAAGCAGTATAGAGCTGCAGGCGCATAAAATTACCCAGCCCCAAGACGGCATCCGGTTTTCTTACAAACAAAGGCCTGCCCTCTGCAAAGCCGGTTACGGGTTCTCCCGATACATAATTATACGCTAACAGTCCGCCACAATCCGAATCTCCCTCCAAGGCTTTCCGATAGAGTGTGCCAAAGAGTTCGTCCGCTTCCACCGGTCTGCCAAAGGTTTCCAGACAGTCCTTAAAGAGTCCGGCCCAGGCATTTAATTCGGAGGTGCAGTTGTTACAGTGCACCATGGCTACCAATTCGCCCGAAGGTGTGGTCACCAGATCGATTTCCTCATAGGCTTTTGATAACTCCTTTTCCAATACCACCATAGAAAAAACAGAAGTACCTGCCGAGATATTGCCCGTTCTTCTGGCAACGCTGTTGGTAGCTACCATGCCGGTGCCTGCATCACCTTCCGGCGGACATAGAGGAATCCCCGCTTCCAAATTGCCGTTTTTATCTAACAGCTTTGCGCCTTCGACGCTAAGTACGCCGCCTTTTTCTCCCGCCATGCAAACCCGCGGCAGAATGCTTCTCAACTTCCAGCTGTATTTTCCGGGATAGTTTTGCTCCAACAACGCTTCTAACCGGGTGAGCATTTTCTCATGAAACTGTCCCGTTTCGGTATCGATGGGAAACATACCGGAGGCCTCTCCCACACCCACCAGCTTTTCTCCCGTCAGCTTCCAGTGTACATAGCCCGCCAGTGTAGTCATAAAATCCAGTTTTGTCAAATGGGGTTCCTCACGCAGGATGGCCTGATAGAGATGCGCGATACTCCAACGCTGGGGAATGGGATAATCAAAGAGTCCCGTCAGTTTCTCCGAGGCCTCAGCTGTCATGGTGTTCCGCCAGGTGCGGAAAGGCACCAAAAGTTCTCCTTCCTTATCGAAGGCCATATAACCGTGCATCATGGCTGAAAGCCCGATACTGCCCACTTTTTTTAGGGTAAGCCCGTATTTTTCTGAAACTTCCGCAGCAAGATTGCTGTAGCAATCCTGCAACCCACTCCATACATCCGTAAGTGTATAGGTCCAGATACCATCCGTCAGTCGGTTTTCCCACTCGTGGCTGCCGGAAGCCAGTACACTGTAATCCTCTCCCATGAGCACTGCCTTGATCCTGGTGGATCCCAGTTCAATGCCCAGGGCTGTTCTTCCTTCCAAAATCCATTCTTTCCCTGTTCCGTTCATATACCCTCCCATTCTGTTTAAAAGCCGCTTTATTCCGCAGTCTATCCTTCTACGCCATCTCAATTTCCAGCTCAAGCACGCTGCAAGGCGGTATGGCAAAGTTCAGGCGATTGTCCCGACATTCAATCTGTTCAAAAATATGGGTTTGTACCTTATGGGGATTTTCAAATGTATTGTGGTCCTGCATCTGTCCCGAAAGGATGCGTCCCTTGGCACTCTTAATACCGGTTTCCGCCAGAATCCCTTCTATTTCATAGGATTCATCCAAAGAGAGATTGCCCAGAGTGATATGTATCTTTCCATCGGTTCCTAAGGAAACGGATTCAGTCAAATTGGGTACCTTTGCATCCTCCTCACCGATTTCCTTTGTTTCCAGAAAACTGTCCAAAAGCTCCCCATCCTGATGGCATTTATATAGATCAAATACATGGTAAGTGGGCGTCAGCAGCATCTGTTCCCCTTCTGTCAGGATCACAGCCTGCAGCACATTGACTAACTGGGCAATATTGGCCATATGTACCCTGTCGCAATGTTTATTGAATAAATTCAGGTTGATGGCTGCCACTAATGCGTCCCTCATGGTATTCTGCTGATAGAGGAATCCCGGATTGGTACCGGGCTCACAGTCATACCAGGTACCCCATTCGTCCACGATCAGCCCCACGCGCTTCTCTTTGTCGTACTTATCCATAATGGCGCTGTGCCTGCTTAACAGTTCCTCCATATAGAGTGTTTTCTTCAGAGTCTGATACCAATCTTTTTTATCAAACTCCGTAGCACTGCCTTTCTTATTCCAATCCCCCGTGGGAACCGTGTAATAGTGCAAGGATAACCCACTCATATGACCGCCCGCCAGTTTCATCAGTACCTCCGTCCACTCATAATCCTCCGCATTGGGTCCGCAGGCAATCTTGTATACGGGCTTTTCCCAGTCATAGGTGCGTACATAGGTCTGATAGCGCCTGTACTCATTGGCATAATACTCCGGCAGCATATTGCCACCGCATCCCCAGCTTTCGTTTCCCACACCGAAATAGTCCAGTCTGTAAGGTGCCTCATGTCCGTTGTTCTTCCGCATATCCGCCATGGGAGAAGTCCCTTCCAAGGTCATATATTCCACCCATTCGCTCATCTCCCTGACGGTACCGCTGCCCATATTGCCGTTGACATAGGTTTTGCAGCCCAACTGTCTGCACAGCTCCATGTACTCTTCCGTTCCGAAGCTGTTATCCTCCATCACACCGCCCCAATGGGTATTGATCATCTTCTTGCGGTTTTCCTTTGGACCTACGCCGTCCATCCAGTGATATTCATCCGCAAAGCAGCCGCCCGGCCAGCGCAGTACCGGAATCTGCAGCTTCTTCAGCGCTTCTACTACATCCTTACGCATACCGTTTTCGTTGGGAATGGAAGAGTTCTCTCCTACATAAATACCCTCGTAGATGCATCTTCCCAAATGTTCCGAAAAATGTCCCTGCAGTTCTCTGTTCAGATGTCCCTTTTTGTTCTGTGGATTGATATAAAGTTTATACATGGTATTCCTCCCTCAATTGATTCTTTACCCGCTCTACTTCCGCCAAAAGATCTCTGGCAGATAAGAGATTACAGCCCTCTCCTCTGATGATGATCTGCTCCAAGCCGTCCGAAGTAGCCACCGTTACCCGATATTTCCCGGCATTCTCGTGGGCGAATTTTTCTATATACTGATCCGCCGTTTCCGCTTCTTTGGTAAACACCACATGGATATTGTGATAATCGGTTATCTCCGTTTGATGCCCCTGCACTCTGTAGGCATCAAATACCACGATCAGTTCTCCGTCCCGCATTCCCTGATAGTCACAGAGAATATCCAAAAGCCTTCCTCTGGCGCCGTCTATACTGACCTTGGCCAAATCCGCCAGTTCCTCCCATGCAAAGATGACATTGTAACCGTCTACCAAAAGATATTCCGTCTTCTTTTCTATTGGTTTGAAGCTTCTGGTAACCGGCGCTGCTTTTTCCTTTTTAGGTCTTTTATAAATCCCCTTACGGGGCGCATCCCCATTTCTCCTGTTGGCTCCGAAGGCCTGCTCTAATATGGAATCAATTTCTTCGGTACTGATCTCTGCAGGGTCGGATGCTTTTTTAGCCGCCTCCACAGTCCGCTGCATTGCCCGATTTAGCGCGACATCTTCCCCGTCCTCTTTTGCATACCATGATTGCTCTGTATGCATATAGCCTTTTACCTCGTCCCAGGACACAACAAAGCCCGCACCATGTGCACAAAAAACGGAACCTGTGGGATTTCGCAAATCTTCTTCGGGGTCATAGGATAAACGCTCCATGACTTCCTCCGTATTGTGGCAGGGATAATAGCCTTTCAAGGTGCAGGAAAGCCTGCCCAGTCCCTGGGAATAGGCATTTACTTCCTTCTGGTAGCCCCGCATGGCCACTACCGGCGCAATACCTGATAAAACGGCCGTTCCCCCTTCTATTTTGGGCATCCCCGGGGTTCCGTGCATTCTGTCAATATCCGTCATGGCCCGTCCCACAAACATCTCCGGTATCTCCAGAGAAAAAGCATAGTAAGGTTCCAAGAGAACACAAGCAGCTTCCATCAATCCCTGTCGCACCGCCCTATAAGTGGCTTGTCTGAAATCTCCGCCCTCCGTATGTTTCAAATGGGCCCTGCCCGTAAGCAAGGTGATTCTCATATCCGTAATGGGTGCACCGGTTAAAACGCCCCTGTGTTCTTTCTCCTCCAGATGGGTAAGTACCAGACGCTGCCAGTTGCGCGCCAGTACATCTTCACTGCAGATACTTGCAAAAACAAGCCCGCTGCCCGGCTCTCCCGGCTCCAAAAGAAGCTGTACCTCCGCATAGTGGCGCAGAGGCTCAAAATGCCCTACACCTACTGCCGCTTCCGCAACGGTTTCCTTGTAGACTACACTGCCTTCCCCGAATTCCACCACGATACCAAAACGGTCCTTTATCTGGCGCTGCAGGATTTCCAACTGTATCTCTCCCATGATGCGCACCTGGATTTCTTTTAAGGTATCATCCCATACCACGTGGAGCTGGGGCTCCTCTTCCTCTAATAGCTTTAACTTGGGCAGCATGGCGGCCGCATCTTCTTCAGGCGGCAAAATCACTCTGTACACCAGCACCGGCTCAAGTAGGGGCAGCTCCTGCTCCCCCTCTTCCCCCAGGCCTTCCCCCGGAAAGGTATGGGAAAGTCCGGTTACCGCACAGACTATTCCCGCAGGTGCTTCCTGCAGGGCTTCATATTTCTCTCCCGAATATAGGCGCAGGCCGGTCACCTTTTCTTCCCATTCCTGTGCTTCTCCTTCTGCTCCCGCATCCGCAATGCGCCCCCGCAGAGTATCCCGTACGCGCAGGCAGCCGCCGGTCACTTTCAGATAGGTCAGACGGTTCCCCTGCATATCCCGGGAAATCTTAAAGACCCTTGCGCTAAACCGCTCCGGATAAGAGGGCTCTGTTGTAAAGCGAAGAATACCTTGCAGCAACTCCTCCACGCCTTCCATTCGCAGGGCGGAACCAAAAAATAAGGGAAATACCTTTCTTTCCCGAATCAAGCGGCAAATCTGCTCCTCTTCTATACTGCCGCTCTCCAAAAAGGTTTCCAGAAGAGCCTCTTCACAGACGGCCACATTCTCTAAAAAGGCCTCTCCTTTTGTATCCTCAAAATCTATACAGGAGCTGCTTAAGTTCTCCTGCAGTTCTAATAGCAGGGGCTGTTTCTCCACTCCCTGCTGGTCCATTTTATTCACAAAGATAAATACCGGCAGACTGTATCTTGCAAGCAGCCTCCAAAGGGTTCTGGTATGGGCCTGCACACCGTCTGCCCCGTTTATAAGTAACACCGCATAGTCAAGCACCTGCAGGGTCCGCTCCATCTCTGCGGAAAAATCCACATGCCCCGGCGTATCCAAAAGGGTGACTGCCATATCCTGATAGGTAAATTCTGCCTGCTTGGAAAAGATGGTAATTCCCCTCTCCTTTTCCATGGCATCCGTATCCAGAAAGGCATCCTGATTGTCCACACGTCCGATTTTCCGAATGCTGCCGCTGATATACAGCATTGCCTCGGACAGCGTGGTCTTACCGGCGTCCACATGTGCCAGTATGCCGATATTTAACTTCTTCATATCCGCGCTCCGTTTTCCTGCATTGCCATTTTCCGCAATCCTTTCTGCCTAAGTCAGGTATCTCATACTCCGGGCTGCATCCCTTCTTTCATTTCCCAGACTTTAAAAGGAATGATAACCTCAAAGGGACCGTCCGCATAGCTGCCTACCTCATAGACATCATAGTGGATGCCCAGCCCTTCCGCCGTTAAAAAGAAACGGTCCGGCTCCAGCGCATCCTCCGCCTGGCTTCCGTTGGTCCATTCATAACCTGCCACGATATAGGCCTTTACGATCTCCGTAATCTCTTCCGGACTGTTGCTTACAAAGTCCTGAAGCGACAGCCGTTTTCCGGTATGTCTGTCAAATACATAGTAGTCATACCAATAATACCCATGGGCGCCTCCCAAATAGGAGTCTCCCATCATGCAGATACCTAAATAATCCTCATCCACATAGTCGATGTATGCCTGATATCTTTCATAGACCATATCCTCTACCCATTCCCAGTCGGTTTCCTCCTCGGAATAATACTCCTCCATTACCCACTGGTTGTCTTCTTCCAACTCAGCCTCTGCATCCGCATAAATCTTTTTTAATGCAGTGTTGATAGCCGCATCCCCTGCCTGCTCTTCTTTTATCCAGAGCTTGGCAATACTTGTGGAAATTCTGCGTGTGCCCGCATTCTCTGTATTCTTCTCCACAACTTCCGTTTCCTTTATCATCTCATCAAAGCGGGAACCGGAATCATAGCAATAGAGCTTTTCGGGCTCCCCTCCTGTCAGGGCAATGCGTGCAAGCCAATAGCCATCCTCCTCCAAATCCCTGTAGTAGAGCCATCTGTTTTTTATATAATAGTACTCTATCCAATAGGGTGAGGGAGAAGCTACCTGTTTAACAAAAGAAAGAAGCGGGGTCTCGTTTCCTTCCCGGTTCACAAACACAAGCCGCACGGTATATCCTGTTTCCGGATCATACTGCCCATTTTGCAGATATACTCCCTCTTCTTCCCAACCGACTATCTTTTCCGAATAGTTGTATTCCCGCCAGAAAGAGGATATCGGTTCGGTCATGTTCTCCAAGTCACAGCGGAGCCACTGCGTTCTTGCACTATCTGCTAAATAGATGCCCTCATGAGTCAGGAATGCGTTGCTGTAAGCATTCTTACCGCCAATGCTTTCCCACTTTCCGCTCGCCACGTCCACACATACCAAACAATTATCTTCATTCTGTGCAAAGAAATAACCGTAGTGGGCAGCACAGTACGGAATCGAAGGCAAGTCATATCTCCATGGAGCAGAATACCCCGCCGGCAGCAGTCCGTAAAGCGTATCCTTAAGCGCAATCTCCTCCACGCTGCCATCCGCAAACAGTCTGAGGCAGCCTGCCTCATCCTTTAACATAATATATAGAATATCTTGATAGACGGACATATTTACCGTCGTACTATCATAGACAGCAGCATTATCTTCTGAAACCAGCACATCCTCCGCCAGCAAGACCGGCGGTTCAGAATCCGCGCTGTTTAAATCCAGCCGATATAAATCTCCCCTGATGCCGTCTGTAAAAGATACCTGCGGAATATAGAAATAATATAAATACCCATTGTCAATACAGAAGTGATTGGAGAGCGTATTCCGCATGGCAACGAGAACCGTCGTCTCCCCGGTCTTAGCATCCACGCGGAAGATGCGGCCACTTAAATATCCGTAAAGATACCCGTCCGCATACTGCAGCATACCGTCCGTATCCTCGTCAAAATAGGGAACCGCACCAAAAATTTGCTCCTCTTCTTCGACTTCCGTCTCGGGCAGGGTTTCCGGAGTGACTGCAGTGGTTTCTTCCTCCGATTCTCTATCTGTATCCGAGGGCCTTTCCTTTCCTGCACAGCCGCTAAGGAGAGTGCAGCAGAGCAGTCCTAACAGGATTATTTTTAATACTCTTTTAGTTTCTCTTCCCGGTAACCGCATATCATCTTCTCCTTCGTATACGCCATCCTAAAGTCTTAATTTTATAATATCTTTATCCCAAGAAAAAAACAACCTATTACTTAAAGATGTCCTCAAACCGCTCATAAGGAATCTCAAATGTAGGGCTGCCGCTGGCACCGGCTTGAACCTCATACCTTTCATAGCATAATACAATCCCATCCGGCGTCAGGTAACATCTCAGATCATCAAAATTTTTCACCAACACATTATTATCAAACGCTTCGTTCCACCAATCCATGCGCATCATCTCACAATACTTATAAATCGCGCTTGTCAGACGCTTCATATAAATACTCTCTTCCACTGTAAAGAGATCATCCATATGCAGCATAAGTCCCGTTTCACGGTCAAAGATCAGGGGCAGTGAATTGCGCCACTCTCTCATTCCACCTTCATAGCCTCCCCTGTAATAATACATGGAAATATAGTTTTCCCCCACATATAAGTTGCGGTATCCATGCACTCTGTACCATGAACTACAATCATCCGGATCCCATTCACTCATCTCTTGGAAAAAAGAATCTTTATCTTCCAAAGCAAGTTCCAGCAGTCCTTCCATCTGCCTATTTAGCTGCTTATAAGAAGCAAGTTCGGAATTAAATCTGGGAAGCGTAATACTGAATTCCCCATAAGCAGAGCCGCCTTCCCTTGTTCCGAAAAATTCTTCATAGTGAAGCTCTCCAGCCGCATCCAGATATTGTTCCGCATTCTCATCCGTTCTTCCGGGATAATAAAAGTTAGTTTCATGCAGAAGAGAGGTATCCAATACCAACTCCTCCACCGTCAAAGGTTCCATGTCCTCAAATACAGCAAAGGTTTCTCCATCCCAGATATGCCAAAGAACACCTTTGTCTTCAGATTCATAGTATCTTGCAAAAACCTGTCCGTTTACCAGAAAGATGCCTCTGTTGTCGCTCCCGTCATACCAGTAATACGTATCTTGCCTGTTCCGGCCATCGCTGCCTGAACCTTCCTCCCTTTTTGCCAAAAGACTCTTTTCTCCCGATGCTAAGTCGATCGTGCGTATTTCTTCTTTATTCATTGCATATGCCTGTCCGCGCGCAATCGTAAAACACCACACATCGGACGCCAAAACCTCTTCTTCTCCTTGTGCGTTCCATCGTATCAACTGTTGTTGTCCCGCATCCACCCAATATAAATCTCCCTGATAGGGAAGCACATCCCATATCAGGCCACCTTTATGTAAGATTTCCTCCTCTTTCCCATCCATGCCGTTTTTATAAAGGGCGTTTCCCCCCTCTTCATAGACCAGATAATAAAGCCATTCTCCATCCGTCATAAACTCCTTACATACCTTGGGAACCAACAGTTCGCAGCCGCTTCCGTCCAGATTCATGGAATA
>JAFLSX010000040.1 GCA_022510705.1 Lachnospiraceae bacterium | reverse complement strand
AACTCGACGTCGGTAGTTGTCTCGGTAAGCTCTATTTCTATGTATTCATGCGGAACATTGTTCCTGTCAATGATCTCAAGAATATGCTCTAAAAGATCTGTATCCGAAAGGTGGCGGCGGGAAAGATTGACCGATATGCGCACAACATCCATGCCGGCATCAAGCCATCTTCTGATATCCTTACATACAGCATCAAGCATATAGAAATCAAGCTTACATATATCAAGTCCCTGTTCCAAAACGGGAATAAATTCTCCGGGCGGTATCATCTGGCCGTTATGCATCCAGCGGCACAGAGCCTCTGCGCCTGCGATATGTCTGCTATTGATAGCAACTTTGGGTTGATAGTATACGAGAAATTCCCTTTCTTCAAGAGCTTTTCGGAAGTTTACGGAAATATCATCATTATGTTTGATTCTTGCAAGAAGAGAGTCATTAAAATACACAACATCTGCATTGGAAGACTCTTTTGCAATGTGGGCAGCCAGACTGACACGGTCCATGATATCTGTCGGAAGAATAACTCTGCCAATATCCTTGATGATATATACGCCTGCAGTTGCCGTAATAAATATACGTTCCTTGTTGGATTCATCGTAAATAATACCTATACCACTAAGGATATCAAGAACAGATTGCAGTTTGTCATTCTTTACAAGCGTCAAGAAGTTGTCTCCGCCTATTCTGCAAACCAATTCATTTTCGTCGTCGAGAAGATCATTAATCAAGCTGATAAACTTTTTCATTACGAGAGTTCCGTTTTCACGGCCAATATTATGATTTACTGCAGAAAAATGTTTAAGGTTAAAGCGGACGACAGTAAATTGGTCTATTTGCTTGGAACTGCACAGTATCCAGGCACACTTCATAAATTGTTTAAGATTATAAATGTTAATATCGCTGTCGTAGTAAGTCAAGTGATGAGCTAGTTGAACAAGTCTGGTTTTTCCGTTGAACGTACTGAGTAGGGCGATAAAAACATTGATCCTGTTTCGTTCTTCTTCCGTCCACTCCGGTTCCCCTTCTATGGCGTAAATATTATAGAATATGATTGTTTCGTCCGGGGCATTAATACGTTTGTTTATGCAAATGTTATTACAAGCTTTTTCACTGTCATAAAAGCAGTGTGTAACAGATGATCCGAAATGCATGGAAGCTTCATTTTCGTATACTACGATTTCGACTTTCCCCAATCTCAGAACATGGCAAAACTCATCCATAGCTTCGAAAATTTGCTCAGGACTAGGGTTAGGAAGCTGATGTAATCTACATATGGAGTTTTCAAGAGCTGTCAGATACTTGTCTGTATTCATATATATTCCCCCCATACAGATATTGACCCATATCAAATCTGCATTTATATACACTACTTATTGTACCATATGATAACCTTAAAGAAAAGGACAATCTATTAATATAATGTGAATATACAATGAACGTTGAAAAATGTTGTTTTACTGTTTAAAATGCACGACTAAAATATGGCGTGTCTATCATAGCTTGATAAAATATAATTTTTTGCTCTCCTATCCCAGCTTGTCCCCGTTTATTACCGTTCTTTCCGGTGCGATCAAAACCACCCCACCCTCGCTGTAAGTTCCTAACACCAATACCTCGGAAATAAAATCCGCTATCTGCATGGGCGGAAAGTTCACCACTCCAAGTACCTGCCTTCCTACCAATTCTTCGGTAGAATAATGATCGGTGATCTGGGCGGAAGATTGCTTGATTCCGATTTCTTCACCGAAATCCACCTCCAGCTGATAGGCCGGTTTTCTTGCCTTCTCAAAATGCTTTGCACTTATTATCGTGCCGACCCTGATATCCAATTTCATAAAATCATCAAAGGTTGCCATACTTTATCCCTCCCCTTTTGCATCCGTAATGACTGCTTTGACCAGCTGCCATGCGATACTGCCCTCTCTAAGCTTTTCCAATGCATGTTCATAACTCACCCATTCTACGGAATCCACTTCTCCGGAGATCATAAACTCACTTTTTTCCACCACTGCTTTAAATCCAAGCATCAACATTTCCTTCTTTTCATAAGGATAGCTCTTTATATATTCCAGCGCTTCCACATCCAGTCCTATTTCTTCTTTTACTTCCCTGATAACGGTATCCTCAGCCGATTCTCCCGGTTTCATAACTCCGGCTACGCACACGTAGCTTGTGGCAGAAACATAGTTCTGTCTTAAAAGTGCAATTTCATTCTCTTTATTTACAACAGCCGCTATAATACAGGTAGTAAACAGGTCCCATAACGGAACTTCACAGTCAGCACAATAGGGAATCATTCCCTCATCACCAATTTCTTTTCTGATCAGCTTATTTCCGCAATGCGGACAGTAGGTAAACCGCATATTTTGTCCCTCCAATCTGAGTTTCCTAAATCAGTATAACACATTGGGATACGAACAGAAAGGAATTTCGCAGGCAGAGAATGAAGATATAACACTCCACAAGCGCGAATCACCTAAATACCCTGAAGTAATTGATAATCAGGATACAACTGTGCTACAATCAACCTTAATAAAGGATGAATCGGCGATCGCAAATAAGCCTATTGAAAATTGCAAAAGGCATAATGTTCAGGCAGAATTCCTCCGACACTTTTATAATTATGGTATAATTGATTGAGATTTTTCGGCATTCTCTGCCGATTTAGAAAAAACTGAATTAAAAAATTAAGATCAAATAACTTTAGAAATTAATGATATGCTACAGAAGCAAAAACAATATGTTCGCTATATCATTTACATCTGATACCGCTTAAGCATTTCCTCTAAAACTGTCGGCTCCTGCAATTTGGGCAGCATAGCCTCCTGACCGTCTGCCAGCATATGTTTTATCAAGGAAAGGATGCGGTTCTGCCCTATCTCTTGGCCTATCTCTCGACCTTGCTGTAAGCCTTCTTGCAAACCTTCTTCCATGCCTATTTGCATACCTATTTTCTTTCCTTCCTACTCAGCATATTTCATCAGCTCATCAAATCTCATATAGCGTTCCTCCAGCACTCTGCTCTTCTTAAGATCTGTGATTTTTTCATGCAGCCTGTTTATTCTGGCATCTTTTACGGAATCCACATAGGCGTCCGTATATCGCTGGCATAAATATCCAGCCGTATGCTGCAAAAATCGGAAGCAAACAACAGGCTGTGTTCCGCACGCACGGTCACCTCGGGAATCGGCCGATCCAACAGCACCTCTAATATCATACGGCAGGTTTCACTATCTTCCAATGCTGCCGCAAATAAAAAAGCATGCTTTAAATCCAGATCCTGAAACTTTTTACTCATTGTATCCTCCTTACTGTCGGAGGATATTCTGCCTGACAATATTATAACAGTTTATCGTTTATATTTCAACCATAAAATATCATCCTCGCTGATAACGGGCATTGTACTCCGCGTAACTTTATCATGTATAACCCCAAATATTTTTTATCTGATATTTTATATCTCCAAAACTCCACTGTCTGGCACTGCGTATCACGCTATTGGGATCATTTACATAGAAACCGCTTGCATCATAGTCATAGAGCACAATAAAATGACCGGATGTAGTAAAATCACCGGGACGCATACTGCAGATAATCAATCCGCCTCTGTTTAGACAGGCCTTCATTTCGTCCTCATCCAATCCCAATTCTCTGACTGTCAGGCCGTATTCCTCTGCCCCGTCGCTCAACAGCGTCCATGCCGTCCCTATCCCCTCCACATAGTGTCCGTTTCGCATACTGTAGTCAGCAATTGCATCCGGCGTTGCTTCGCCATTTCCCGTCAAAGAAAGAATGACCATGGAAAGGCATGTGGGTGCGCAGCCTGCAATCCCGATATTGCTGTCTCCGTAAGATGCATATCCCCAGCGGCTGTCCCACTGCAGCAGCAACGGATTATCTGCTTCTAATTCTTCTTCCGAAAAGCCATCGGTAGCTTTTTTCTCCGCATCAGGGTAGCCTGCCACAAAGGCAGCCATTTCCGGATTTCCTACCAACGCCGCCAGCAGTTCTTCTGGATACTGTCCACGGTTGGCATAGATGGCGGCCATTTCTTCATCTTCCGCTGCCAACCTTGCCAGTTTCTCCTCTAATTCTGTATCTTTAAGCAGCCTCCTCGTATCAGAGATCCCTGACGATGGAATTCCTCCTTCGCTCCCCTGCCCCGTTCCCGCATAGGACAGCCCGTCTGACGCTGCATTATAGGTATTCTGTATCCCCCCTTGTCCTGCTTTGATCCAATACCTGCGAATCCGACTTATCCCCCCACATAAAAGAATTACAAGTATAATGACGCATACCAGAAATTTTAACCGTCTTCGCATAATCTTTTTCTTTCGTTTCTTTATCACTGCTGCCCGATTCATTGCGGCGGCTCTTTCCCGCCTGATTGCTTCGCTCCGTTTTCTCCGTTCTGTCGCAAGCTTTTCTTTTTGCACGTTCAGTTTTCCTCCTATGTATCTAAAGCTTTTCTCCAGTATAAATAACTTTTCTTTCCATTTCTTTTAGCACTGCTTAATTTTTGATTAAGATTTACAGATAGGATGCTTCCTTTCCGGTTTCTTAATTGCGATTTTTTATTTTAGGTGATAAAATGATTGCGGAAGGGAGACTAACAATGGTAGATAAAGTCAGAATATCCGTAGCTATGATAACTTATAACGGAGAAGCTTTTCTGCGGGAACAGCTTGTCTCCATCCTATCTCAGTTGGGACCTGCAGATGAACTGGTCATTTCAGACGATGGTTCCACCGACGGCACTTTATATGTTATAGAAGAATTTATGGGCGGAAATGTTCCTATTCGGCTTCTTACCGGTCCGGGAACCGGCATCAAAGCCAATGTAGAGAATGCTCTGCGCCACTGTAAGGGAAAATATATCTTTTTAGCAGATCAAGATGATGTATGGACGCCCGATAAGGTCAAAGAAGTCATGCAGTGCTTTAAAACCCGGAAAGCCAGTCTGGTTATCCACGATGCCACTGTGTTTTCTGATAATATTGAATTACCCTTTATAGAATCATTTTTTGCTTTCCGTCACTCAGGGCCCGGGATCATTAAAAATCTTTGGAAAAACAGCTATATCGGCTGCTGCATGGCTTTTCGCAGGGAATTACTTGATAAAGCCCTTCCTATTCCCGCCAAAATTGAAATGCATGACCAGTGGCTGGGTATTTTAAATGATTTTTATTATAAAAAATCATACTTTTATAATAGGCCCCTGCTCCACTACCGCAGGCACCGGGAGAACAACTCCCCGATGCATCACTACATTGTTTTAAAAATGCTTCGCAACCGCATTGTTTTTCTGGGATATTTTATTAAAAGAATTTTATGAAAGGAGTTTCCATGGACCAGCTTACGCTATTTGATTCTGAAAATACCTCCGGCCCGGCTCCGCTTTCCACTCCTTTGGCAGACAGACTTCGGCCCCGGGACCTGGATGCCTATATCGGCCAGGAACACCTCTTAGGTCCCGGCAAACCCCTGCGTCAGATGTTGGAGCGTGACGTGATTGCTTCCATGATTTTCTGGGGCCCTCCCGGCGTTGGAAAAACTACCCTGGCCCGTATTATAGCGGGCCGTACCAAATCCCGTTTTATCAACTTCAGCGCCGTTACCAGCGGCATCAAAGAAATCAAAGAGATCATGAAACAGGCGGAGGACAACCGCCTCTATGGCATTCGCACTCTGGTTTTTGTGGATGAGATTCACCGGTTTAACAAGGCCCAGCAGGATGCTTTTTTGCCCTATGTGGAAAAAGGCAGTATTACCCTGATAGGCGCCACTACCGAAAATCCTTCCTTTGAGATCAATGCCGCTCTTTTATCCCGTTTAAAAGTCTTTGTATTGAAAGCTCTGACCACAGAAGATTTGGCCGGACTGTTAAACCATGCTCTCACCGATAAAAAGGGCTTCGGAAACAGTATTGTCCATATGGAAACAGATATGCTCGCAGCCATTGCGGCTTCTTCCGACGGAGACGCACGCTCCGCCTTAAATACACTGGAAATGACTATTCTAAACGGAGAAATTGCCCCCGACGGCTCCATTACCGTTACCCGGGATATACTGGAGCAGTGCCTTGGGAAAAAGGCCCTGCTCTACGATAAAAACGGAGAGGAACACTACAATTTAATTTCCGCCCTGCATAAATCCATGCGCAACAGTGATCCTGATGCCGCCGTTTACTGGCTGGCCCGTATGTTGGAAGCCGGCGAAGACCCTCTTTATATTGCCAGACGTCTGATCCGTTTTGCCAGCGAAGATATTGGGCTGGCCGACAGTCAAGCCCTGCAGATTGCAGTGGCTGCCTATCAGTCCTGTCATTTTAACGGCATGCCGGAATGTAGTGTGAATTTAACTCATGCCGTGGTCTACCTCTCTTTGGCGCCCCGCTCCAATGCACTCTATACGGCCTATGAAGAGGCTAAGGCCGATGCCCTTACCATGCTCTCTGAGCCCGTTCCTTTGGTTATCCGCAATGCCCCCACCTCTCTCATGGGAGAACTGCATTACGGCGAAGGCTATGTCTATGCCCACGATACCGAAGAAAAAATGGCCCGCATGACCTGCCTGCCGGAAAATCTGAAAGACAGACGATATTACCGTCCTACCCGGGAAGGCAGTGAAAGTGTGTTTAAAGAACGACTGGAGCAGAGCCGCCGTTTCCGACTGGATGAATCGAACGAGAATTAACGGGCAGAAGGACTGCAGAAGTTAATTACCGTTATCTTCCGCTCCATTTCCGGAAACGCTGCTGTCTGAACCACTGACATCTGCAGCTCCGGTTCCTGCAGTTTCGTTTTCGGGGTCTGAAATCCCATGCTGTTCTTTGTACTCCTCTACCGCCGGGTCTCTCATCTCATGGGTTCGGCGCCATTCTTTTGTTCCCTCCACCTTTTCTGCTTCACTGCGATGCTTATAGAGAAACTGCGTCAGCGGATAGACGTCAATCCAGATTTCATTGTTACTGTCTTTCTGTGATTCATCAAAGATCAACTGCATACCCCAGTGCAGATGCGTCACCTCTATATTGTTGACATTTTCTTCGGTACTGTATCCCGTATGTCCCATGTACCCAATCACATCCCCGGCAGTGACAACGCTGCCCTCCTCCAGGCCTTCTGCATAGGGGTAGTTCTGGCGCAGATGCGCATAATAATAGTATCTTCTCCCATCAAAACTGCGAATACCGATACGCCAGCCACCGTACTGATTCCAGCCGATGGCCTCCACGTAACCGGACTCGATCGCGATAATGGGGGTACCCACCTGCCCCATCATGTCATGCCCCAGATGCTGACGCTGATAGCCGTAATTCCTGTTACTGCCGAAATCCGCGTAATGACTGTATTCAAAGCCCCTGGCAATGGGAGAATAGGCCTTTAGACCGTATACCTTTGTCCAGTATGTATTGCCCTGTTCATCTGTTTGCGCAATCTCATATTCTCCCAGCATACCCCCTAAAACAGCCCGATAGGCCTCTTCGTAGTAGGCATAATACTCCATATCTTTTGTAAGCGCCTCCATGGTCATGCCCTCATCAATCAATTTGGAAGCCAGTTCATCCATATCCTCTATGAGCCGCTTTCCATGGGAAGTAAAATCTCCTCCGTATCTGGCGCCTAAATAGGCCAGCATTTCCACCCAATCAATATGTACCTTTTCGCCCCAGGTTTTTACATCCCACTCATAAGCTGCACACAGTGCCTCGTAACTCACGCCAAAATCCACCCATTTAATGTAACCCTCGCTTACCGCCTCTCTGGCAGCATCCTCTGCTGTATTATAAGTAGCGATACTGCTGTCCCTTATCTCTATTCTGTCACAGATGATTCCGGCCAAGGCAATCAGACACAGCAGTGCTTCTGCCGCAATTGCCATTTTCCATTTTTTCAAACGCTCTATCAGCATCTTATTTTCCTCCCGCCAAGAGTGCGATACACTTTCGTCTAATTTATACTTTCTGTTGCCAGTATATGAGGAAAAAAGCGCATCTAGTACCCATATGCCCGGTCGGTTTTCTGATTTTCCATACTCATAACAAAAAGCTGTTTCAAGTCATAGCAACTTGAAACAGCTTTTGATCGTCTTTATTCTGATATTCAACTTTCCGGTTCAATCAATCCGTAGGTATCTCCTTTTCTCTTATATACTACGTTAACCTGACCGGTTTCTGCATTATGAAATACATAGAAATTATGTCCCAGCAGTTCCATCTGCACACAGGCATCTTCCGGATACATAGGCTTAATATCAAATTTTTTCGTTTTGACAATTTTAATTTCCTCATCATCCATATAGTCATTCTCTGCAAACAGTTGGCTGAAAGATGCGGAAGCCTGGTGCTTGTCCACCAGTTTTGTCTTATATTTTTTCAATTGTCTTTCAATAATCTCTTCAACTAAGTCAATGGAAACATACATGTCGTTGCTGACCTGTTCGGAACGAATGATACTTCCTTTTACCGGTATGGTCACTTCTATTTTTTGTCTGTCTTTTTCCACACTCAAAGTAACATGTACTTCCGTATCAGGGGTGAAATACTTCTCAAGCTTACCAATTTTTTCCTCCACTGCCGATTTAAGCCCAGGAGTTACATCAATGTTTCTGCCTAAAATAATAAATTTCATGTCTATCATCCCTTTCGGTTATTTATTGTATAGTCATTATATCATGCTGTGAGTATTTTTTGCAATAATTTAGTAGATTATTTGGTTATTTTTGACATTCTAAATGTCAATATAATTTTCGACTTTTTTCTTCATTTTATTATTTTTATTTATAATTCACAAAACGTCCGTTCTTTCTTTCCACTCCATTTTTCTCATTTTTCAAGGCCAAAAACTGTGGACAATGTGGATAACTTAGTGCATAAGTAGCTATCATCCAATTTTAGGCCTTTTTTCTTGTGGATAACTTCAGACTAAAACATTCGCAAATTTAGACTTTTTGCATTTGCTTTTCCACAATTTTGTAAATGATGCACAAGGGACCTACCGTCAATAGTACTTTTTACTCATTTATATTATCTTACAATAACCATAAAAAAGATACAATTAAAGGGCAGCTTAAAAGCTGCCCTCATTTTACTGCAATCTTTGTAAGTTTTCTTAGAAGATACGTCTGATTGCCAGAATCTTTTTGTAGTCTGCATTGGAAACAATGATGCCCGTTCTGGAATTGGATGCATGCACGATCTGACCGTTTCCGATGTAGAGTGCCACGTGACCGGAATAACAAATCAAGTCGCCGGGCTGTGCATTTTCCAGAGAGTCTACCGCATAACCCTGACTTCTGTCAGATTTGGAACTATGCGGCAGGCTGACACCAAAGTTTGCATAAACGCTCATGACGAAACCGGAGCAGTCCGCACCGTTTGTCAGACTGGTGCCACCGTATACATAAGGATTACCGACAAACTGCAGTGCATATTCTGCAACCGCTACACCTAATTCACTGCCCTCACCCACCGTATAGGAGGTACTCTGCTGCGTCGTGGTTGTAGAAGTAGTCGTCTCCTGCGCGGGTCTGCTGGATGCCTGGCTTGCTCTTGCTGCTTCCTGCGCTTTTCTTCTTTCCTCGGCCTCCTTGGCAAGACGAGCCTCCTCTTCAGCTTTGGATTCCGCTTCTACAAACTCGGTCTGAATATCTACATAGTCCTTGGAAATCCAGCCGTCGCCTTCCTCAACATTGATCTTAACCCAACCGTCGGTTTCATCAATTACCAGGAAATCTTCGCCTTCCGGAACCATGGAAATAACGGATGAATCCGTGGTAGGCTCTCTCCGTACGTAAAGGGTTGTCGTTGTTACGGTCGCCAGTCTTGTACCTACTTCCTTAGCAAGTGCAACAGCATCTTCGCCGGTTACGCAGTACTCAGCCTTCACATATCCGGTAACGGTACCGGAAGTAATTTTATACCAGCCGTTTTCTTCTGCAATAAAAGTACCTACAGAATCATCATACAGCTTACCTACGATCTCTCCCTGTTCACTGGGTATGCTTCTTACATTTACATAGTTATTTACCTGTGCGATTACCAGATTCTTAAAAAACTCTTCTTCGTCATATCCCATAGTTGCCGCCATGGCACTTTCCATATCCGGAATATCAGCAAGAGTTAATGCAGTTTCTATTCTGCCATTTGCACCGGTCGAAGCAGTCTGCAGACTCTCCAAAGAGGTGTCCTTTACCAAAGAAAGGTTCACTCCGCCGGAAGGCAGAACTGATGAAACTTTATTGGAAGCCGATGCATCTATTTGTAATCCTGAAAATGTAATGACTGCTGCAAGCGCACCCGCTGCAAGCTTTACACCACAATTATTCATGGGTCATCCTCCGTATTAATTGTTACAAACTTGTTAAGTTCATTAAGAAATATAGCACACTCTATTTTTCTTGTCAACCATTGTTTTTATAAAAAAACTCAATTTTTAAGCGAAAAATACGGATTTCTATTTTTTAAGAAATCCGCATTTTTGTAACAATTATATTAATTTTTAATTTAATAGTAAAAAATCTTCCACTGCCGCTACCGCATTTGCACCATCCGCAACTGCTGTAATAATTTGTCGGAGAGGTTTTTGTCTTACATCTCCCGCTGCAAATATACCTGATGTTGTGGTAACACAATTCTCTCCCGCCAAGATATATCCATTTTCATCACAATCTACCAATTCTCTGATGAGCGCCGTATCCGGCCGGATGCCCACTGCAATAAATACTCCGCTGACTGCCAATTGATCTTCTTCACCCGCCTGTGTTTTTAACAATAAGGTTTCTACTCTGTCCTTGCCGCCAATTTTTTCCACTGTGGTATTCCATAAAATTTCAATATTGGACATGGAAAATATCTTATCCTGCAGACTTTTTGCAGCGCGTAGCTTATCACGTCTGTGAATGATGTATACTTTTTCACAGAATTTAGCCAGAAAAACGGCATCCTCTGCAGCCACATCGGAACCGCCTACTACCGCTACGGTTTGATTCCGATAAAATGCGCCGTCACAGGTAGCACAATAGGATACTCCTTTTCCTGACAGTTCTTCCTCCCCCGGCACTCCCAGCTTGGCATGTTCTGCACCCGCCGCCCAAATAAGTGCTCTGGCTTCATAATCCCCATGAGTCGTCCTCACCAGCTTGCCGGTACCCTTATCCACCACTTCTGTGACTTCCGCTTCCTTTATGGGGATGCCTAACTTTTCACCGTGCTCTTTAAATTTCATTCCTAAGTCAAAGCCGCCTATGCCCGGCAGCCCCAGATAGTTGTCCACTTCATAAGTATTTAATATCTGTCCGCCGCACATAGGATTTTTCTCTATGACCAGCACTTCCATTCCGGCCCTGACTGCATAGATTGCCGCGCCCATTCCCGCAGGACCCGCTCCCACAATCAGTAGATCTATCATAAGCCCGCCTCCGTCTCTTTCATTTCTCTTTCTTCCTATTAAATAATAATACCCTGATTTCAGTATAACAATTCCCTTTACAAAATTCAATGAAGGAACTATAGAAACACTGAGCGAAAATATGGTATAATGTCCGCAAAGGGCAGAGGAAAATGCGCATATAGACAGATGCCGAGTTTACTCGGGCAGATGTCTGTATGTGCATTTGACGAGCGAAGCGACGCCGGAACGCAAAGCGTTTCGGCGCTCTGCCCGGGCGTATTTATGCTCTGCCCGGGCGTATTTACGCTCTGCCGGGCGTATTTACGCTCTGCAGGGCGGTTTTATGCTCTGCCTATAACTTCAATTAAGGAGACTCCCCATGAAAACCGTGTTAATTACCGGTGCATCCCGTGGCATTGGCGCTGCCATTGCCCGTACCTTTTCTTCCAGAGGATTCCATACCGTGATAACCTGCGCTCACAGTGAGAAAGCGCTTTTTGCATTAAAAGCAGAATTGGAGCAGGGCGGGGGCCCCTGTACGGCTGTAGTCTGCGATATGAGTGACTATCAGGCTGTAGAACGGCTTTTTGCACAAATTCCTGCCCTCGATGTACTGATCAATAATGCGGGGTGTTCCTATTATGGATTACTCTCCGATATGGCTCCTGAGGATTGGATGCATATTATAGACACTAATTTGAACGCCTGTTTTTACACCTGTAAGCTGGCAATCCCCGCCATGGTTCAAAAGAAAGAAGGCCGAATCTTAAACATTTCCTCTGTGTGGGGAAATGCAGGTGCATCCATGGAAGTGGCCTATTCTGCTTCCAAAGGTGGTATCAATGCTTTCACCAAAGCTCTTGCCAAAGAACTGGCTCCCAGCAACATCCAGGTCAATGCACTGGCTCCCGGTCTGATCGATACCGCTATGAACAGCCATTTGACGGCGGAAGATCTGGCTGCGCTGAAAGCAGAAATACCTGCCGACAGATGCGGTACTCCGGAAGAGATTGCCGACTTAGCCTGGCAGGTAGTTCATGCACCGGCCTATATGACCGGACAGATCATTTCTATAGACGGTGGATGGACTTAGTCCTCCTCCGTCCTTTCCTTTACAATTAATTTGCTGACATAGGCCCTTTCTATCCGCCTGTCTTTGATATCCTCTCCTTCAACATGAATATGGAGATCAAATCCCTCCACATCAAAGCTGACTCCATCCTCGGGAATAGCCTCCAACAGGCTGATGACTAATCCGCCCACTGTTTCATAGCTTTCTTCCCCCATATGAAGCTCTATATCCAGTTCCTCCGCCAGGTCATCAATGGTGGTATTGCCCGTCACCTTAAAAAGCCCTTCTTCCAGCTGTACGATTTCCGGTTCCTCCTCGGGGTCGAATTCATCATAGATATTTCCGACGATCTCTTCCACCAGATCTTCCATGGTCACAATTCCCTCCATGGAGCCGTACTCGTCGATGATCACCGCAAAGTGAATTTTCTTTTTCTGCATGTCCGCAAACAGAACATCCGCATGAATGCTTTCCGGTACAAAATACGCCGGACGTATCATCTCCTTCAGCTCTATCTGTTCATCTCTGCTCATTGCCAGCAGAAAATCCCTGGCATAGAGAATTCCTTCGATATGATTTAAATCTTCTTCATAAACCGGATAACGGGACCGTCCTGTTTCCTCAATCAGACGTAGGATTTCTTCCGCTTCATCCTCAAGGGAGACCGCTATGACATCGGTTCGGGGAGTCATGACTCTGCGCACGCTCAGATCGTCAAAGTCAAAAATATTCTGAATCCATTCCTTTTCATTTTCATCGATGCTGCCCTTTTCTTCTCCCATATCCACCATCATACGGATTTCTTCCTCGGTAACGCTTTCCGCATCTTCCTCTGCGTGCAGATGCAGAATCTGCAGTACAAGACCTGCGGTTCCTCTCACCAGGAGAATAAAAGGCTTTAATACCACTGCAAGAACGGAAACCACACCATAGGAGACTTTGGCCCAGGCTAAGGGCTTCTTCTCCGCGATACGCTCCGGCACCAGTCTGGCAAATATCATGGTAAAATAGGATAACAGTAGTAAAACCAGTATCAGGGATATGATCCAAAGTACCTGTTTGGGAAATAATGTAAATTCCAGTTTTTCATAAATCCAAACCACCGGGTATGCGGTAAAGTTCACTGCGGCAAGAGCTGCTCCCAAATAAGCTGTCAGCGTTCTGCCCATCCGTATTGCCAGCAGAAAGGACTCCGGTTCTTCTATGATTATTAACAAACGTTCCGCAAACTTTTTTCCACTATTTTCCGGTTTTTGCAGTTTTGCCGTATTTAAAGATTCTATTGCAGTTTCCGTTCCCGTAAAAAACCCGTTTATCATGATCAAAATCAACTGCCATATGATCTGTATTGCTATCGTACTCAAAATATTTTCTCCATTTCCCAAATACGCAAAAAGGCACAACCCATCGTATCTTCACACCACAGGTTATACCTTACGTATCTGTACATAGTATCGGTTATAGAAAAATAAATAATATTATCGGTATCAGTATCCGCGTCGCCCGAAGCGTCGTCCATCTCGTACTCCTGTCCTTTCTTCTATCGGATATGTCACACAGTATAGCACAATGTGCTTTATTATGCAAGCCGTTACTCCTCTTCTTTCTCCGGATCGGATACCCGTACCTGGATACCGTTGACTTCCACTTGTTCATTCAGTTCGATCACCAGGCATTTTCTGCCATTCAGTATCCGGGTCTGCACCAGATCCGTTCTCTCGGGATTTACCTTTACGATAACATCCGGCGTCTTGATCTCAAACTGCCTGGTATTGGCTAAATTGGTAGCCACAAACTGTGTACCTTCCCCGGCCGCAACTGTATACATTTCATCGAAATCGGATAATTTATCCTCTTCCACACCGCTATATTCCAAAAGCCGTTTTACCTCTGCTTTATCCAGAAGAACCGGCTCCGGCTCGTCCTTTCTCTCTTCTATCATCTCATTGAGTTTTTCGTGAATGTTTTTCACTACCTCGTATTCGCATTCTTCGCCCAGGGTTTCCTCCACAATGGTCTGGAAAGTCTCTTTCTGTCCCCCTGCGGACATGGGTACCTGACATCCCAGTACCGACTCCACAAAATCAAAGCGCAGCTCCTCCGGCTTGGAAGCATAATATAACAAGCTGTGGATATCCGCACTCCTATCCTGAAAAGCAGGAAATAGAAAGCCTATATCCGGCATGTCCACGACTCTGTCGCAGATTCTGGTCCGAAAACTGTTGCTCTCCTCATCATAAGCCAATCCCGGTTTACTTAAAGTCACAGGACAGATACAGCAGAGAATATGCTCGTATACTTCGTCAGATGCATCAAACATTTCCTCTCCGTCCGTTGCTTTGCCCGGCACGTCATACACACCGTGAATCAGCAGTATCAGATAATTCTCTACCGAGTAATAACTCTCAATGACCTTGTCATAGAATTCTTCCAGTAAGGTATCGTCTTTGAGTGCAGATTTTCTAAGCTGCATAAGAAATTCCTGGGTACCTCCGGGATTTTCCGTCTCCGGCGGAAATTCCATATTGATCAAATTTCTGCCGATAGTGCCCGATAAAGCCTTTTTAAAGATATTAAAATACTTAAAGATCTCTTCCTCCGGAAGGGACAAAAAAGCCTCTTTTAACTCCGTCTTCTTATTCTTTTCTCCGTCTACATAGCAGCCGCAGATCCGGGTGATCACGCATCTGTCCTGTGTAAACTGCTTTTTTATTTCGGCTATTTCTTTTTTATTCATGTCTGTAACCAGCCTTTCGTAACTCTTGTATCTATGATACCAATAACCTCTTTAAAAAACAAGTCTTGACGTTTTGGCTTTATTGTAAGAAGTTTGTAAGGTTTTTCCTCTTTGCTTTGTAAGAATATACCTATATAATAATACTTATGAAGTATCTACGCTAATGAAGGACGGATTTTATGGAAAACGCATGTATTCTGGTAGTGGACGATGATAAGGATATCGTGTCCACTTTAAAAATCCAATTGGAAAAAGAAGGCTTTCGAGTTTTCTGTGCCTATGACGGAGAAGAGGCCTTAAAGCTTCTGACTATAGAAGATGTGCATCTAATCCTCTTGGATATTATGATGCCGAAACTGGATGGGTTTTCTGCCATTATGAAGATCAGAGAACGGCAGAATCTGCCCATTCTGGTTATGTCCGCCAAATCCGAAGATTCGGATAAGATTCTGGGACTCTCCATCGGTGCGGACGATTATATCACGAAGCCCTTTCATTCCAAAGAAGTTATTGCCCGGGTAAAAAGCCAGTTACGCCGCTATATGCAGCTGGGAGGCGTCTATTCCGGGGGAGATGAGGTCAGGCTGGGACGGTTGTGCTACAACTTTTCGGCACATATCCTGACCGTGGACGGAGAACCCGTCAAACTGACATCCACGGAGACCAAAATTATGGAACTGTTCATGCGTCATCCGGGACATATCTTTTCTGCTGACACGATCTACTCCCGTGTCTGGGGAGAACCTGTAGCTTATAACGGAGAAAATACCGTCATGGTACATATCAGACGCATACGTGAAAAAATAGAAATCAATCCGAGTGAACCGGAGTATTTAAAGGTGGTGTGGGGAATTGGATACAAACTTGAAAAAAAATAAAAACTCTTCCGGAGGGTGGAAAATACCGTCTTTTCTATTAAGAATGCTGTTTTTAGCTGCAGTGATGATTACCTTCATCACCGGCATTGCCGCTAAATCGGCTCTGCTTGCCGCCTCTGAATTCGGTAGCAAAACACTTTCCGGGGATATATTCTATTTGCCTGAATTCAGGGCGCATATGGACGAACTGATAGAAAATTTGCTTTTAGGCTATGTGGGCTTAGAGGAAGAAGATGACTCTAAACCGGGGGCCTTAAGATTCCGAAGCCGTTTTCTCCAACAAATAACTATGAGCAATCATGATATTATCTACCATATAGATGCTCCGGAGCTTGAAATTCAAACCAACCATGGGCATATTACTGAAAGCGAATCGGGAGAACTGCAGCTGCCGGATGGCTATCGAATCTACCTTTACTGGGACGGTCCAAATGAGAGGCTTTCTTATCTTGCGGATAATATGGAATTGAGTTCCGAAGCCGTTTATTCAAATTTTACGGATCAGGGGATCAACGAAGAAAGATTTTCCCAGACCAGATTTATTTTGGGTGTACGCCAGAATTCCCGATACTTAGGTCCTTATATGTATGCCCTGTATACCCGGGCGGAGTTCTATCATTTTGTACTGATTTACTTAATCTCAGCCCTAGCGGTTACCCTGACCTTGGGACTGCTGTGTCTGCTGACCCGAAAACATGCCAAGACAGCAAGAGTCTCCTATAGTCACTTTTCTAAAAAAATATGGCTGGAATTAAAACTGCTTGTGTTTGGTCTTGCCATATGGAGTCTCTATGCGGGCTACTCCTGTTGGGCAAACCTTGAAACGCCGGATTACATCTGGTCGGATTTTATATGGCTTCCGGCACTCTCCGGCCTGTTATTCTATTTGCTCTATGCGGATATCAGGCAGAATAAAGGCGATGTTTTCCGAAATTCCATACCGGTAAAAATATTCCTCTTTATAAAGGAATACCAGCAAAGCGAGCCCTGGCACCGCAAGATCATGCGACACTGCTTTATCATACTGCTTTCTGCCATCTTAACCGCCGGTATGGGAATATATATGCTTACGTATAGCTTCACTGCATTTGGAAAAACCGGCACATATTACCGTTATTCCCACATCGAACCCCTGCCTAACAGACTGCTGCTTGGCCTTTTGGGATGTTTATTACTGATCATTGCCGTATACCTCTTTAGGGTTTATGTCCCTATCCGGCGCTTTACCAAGGATACCAGGGCCATTTCAGAACGGCTTGCCAATCTGCAGCCGGGATTTCCGGCAGAGCCGCTTAAACTTTCCGAAAGATCACCTCTGCAGGAAACCGCAGAGAATATCAACCGGCTGGAGTATAATATTGAAAATGCGGTGGAGCAGAAGAACCGGTCCAATAGGATGCGTGTGGAATTGATCACCAATGTATCCCATGATTTAAAGACTCCTCTCACCTCCATCATCAACTATGCGGATCTACTCTGTGAGGAGGAATTGTCTGCACCGGCAGCGGAATATGCTGTTTCCCTGCGGGATAAAGCATATCGACTGCGGAATATGGTACAGGATGTTTTTGAGCTTTCCAAAGCGGCCAGCGGCAATCTTCGGATAGACAAACAGCCTTTGGATCTGGCAAAATTAATCCGCCAGACACTGGCGGATATGGATGAACGTATTTCAGATAGCAGTCTGACATTTAAAACCGTCATGGAAACCGATCCCGTCATGATCTTAGCGGACGGAGAAAAACTCTACCGGGTTTTCCAGAATCTGTTTCTAAATGCCCTGCAGTATTCTTTAGAGAATTCCAGGGTACATGTGCTGCTTACCGTAAAAGATGGCTTTGCACAAGCCAAGATTAAGAATACTTCCAGAGAAGAGCTTTCCTTTGACCCTGATGAAATTGTGGAACGCTTTGTCCGTGCGGATACCTCCCGCACCGGCGAGGGCAGCGGACTGGGGCTCTCCATCGCACAGAGCTTTACAGAAGCCTGCGGCGGTACTTTCTCCATCGATTTGGATGCGGATATGTTTTCTGCCTGTGTCAGCTTTCCTCTGATAGAAGTTACTTTGCCGGAAGACGGCGCCTCCTCTTAAAGCTTACAGTTTCAGGCCTTTGTCCTCCTGACAGCCCAACATGATATTTAAACACTGTACGGCGGCGCCGGAGGCGCCTTTCCCAAGATTGTCAAACCGGGAGGATACTAAGAGTCTGTCCTCGCATCCGGTCACAAATATTTCCATACCGTCCCAGCCGCTCCTTACATTGGAGCCTAAAAAGCTGCGGGTTTCCTCTTCCGCACCGAAGGGATTGACCGTAATGAATTTTTCACCTGCATAGTATTCGGTAAAGAAGGCATGCAGTTCCTTCGGTGTCATCTTCTTTGTAAGCAGTTCTGCATACAGGGGCAGGGATACCAGCATACCGCTGTAATAATCACATACCATCGGCGAAAACAGCGGCTCCTTTGCCAGTCCCGTAATTGCCTTCATTTCTTTTAAATGCTTGTGCTGCTGACTTAAGGCATATTCTCTGGGCGAATCCAGCTCGAAAATCCTCTCTTGGGTCTCATATTCTGCAATCATCTTTTTACCGCCGCCACTGTAGCCGGACATGGCAAAAGCAGCTACGGGATAGTCCGCAGG
Organism: Lachnospiraceae bacterium; assembly: GCA_022510705.1. GTDB lineage: Bacteria > Bacillota > Clostridia > Lachnospirales > Lachnospiraceae > Acetatifactor. The sequence goes on along the minus strand of JAFLSX010000040.1, from coordinate 3,484 downwards.
CAGAATGCCGGATTTTACCAGAGGATATACCAGTGCGATCAGGCCGGAAGCATAACAGCCCGGTACTGCCACACGCTTACCCGTCTTAATGGCATTTCGAAACTCCGGTGACAGTTCCGGAAATCCGTAGGCCCAGCCGCTCTCCGTTCTGTGGGCAGTGGAAGCGTCAATGATTCTCACCTCATCGTTTTCTATCAGTTCTACGGCCTCTCTGGACGCCGCGTCCGGCAGACATAAGAATGTGATATCCGAAGCATTGATCAGCTTCTTCCTCTCCTCCGTATCCTTGCGTAACTCGGGCACTATGGTCATAAGCTTCACATCGTCTCTGCCCTGAAAACGCTCGTTGATGCGAAGTCCCGTAGTACCTTCGCTGCCGTCTATAAAAATCTTTACTTTCTCGCTCATCTTGCATCCTTTCTGGTATAGGTCACATAGGTAAAGGGAATCTCCCCCTCCACCCGCTCATCCACTGTTTTCACATAGTCATCAGCATTAAATTCAGGAAAATAGGTATCCCCCTCCACCTCAGTCTCCACTTCCGTAATGTAGAGTTTTTCTGACAGAGCAATGCCTTCTTTATAAAGTCGCGCACCGCCGGATATGTAGATATTTTTTCCAGGCTGCAGTTTTTCCGCCAATGCAATGGCTTCCTGCAGGGAGGTTGCGGTGGTGCAGTTTTCTTCTTCAAAACGGGCCGTATTCGACACCACCACCGTAAACCGGTTGGGCAGGGGATGGCCGATCTCTTCATAGGATTTACGTCCCATGATCACCACGTTTCCCGTAGTGAGTTCTCTGAATCTGCGCTGTTCTCCTTTGATTCTCCAGGGAATCTGCCCCTTATTTCCGATCACTCTGTTTTTGGCATAGGCCACGATCAATGCTATCATAGTTTTTCTCCCAAACGCAAAAATAGTATCATTTTTAGATATATGTGTCAATGGTTGATTGATACTAAGCAATATCCTTTCTCCCATACTCCCAATAGGCCGCCACAATCCCAATTACCATATACAGCATCCCGGGCAGTACCAGTGCGGCGTCCAAACTGCCGTTTGCTACAATGTCCGCACCCTCGGCATAGCCAAAAGGCGTGATATATTTTAAAAATTCCGCACCATCAGAAATATTAGCGATCAAATTCAAGAAATACATCATAATCGCAATCCCCAGTCCGATTCCCAGACTGCCCCGGCGTAAAAATGCCGAGATTCCAAAGCAGATGCCGGCAAGCTCTAATTGCAGCAGAAAATACGCCAGATGAAGCATAGCAATTTCCTTCCATGGAATTTCCTCTCCGATCATAGCAACGGAAATAACAGACACTCCAAATATAATAGCGTTCAGGATGAAAATCTGAAGCAGAACTGCTGCCAGTTTCTCTGTAACAACCCGTCTTCTGCTGACAGGATGCGTCAACAAAAATTCTGCCGTATGGTCTTTTTCCTCTTTGGCAAGTACACCCACTGCAAGGAGTGCGGCAAAGAACGCGCCGCCAAGCCCCAGGATATTCCCGCATTCCACAGCATAAAAACCAATCAGTGTACCAAAATTCAGTCTATCCATCCCAAAGGCCTCCGTAAAGGATCCCATGGAACTGAACATTTCACTTACGCCATCCATTTCTCCTTTCATCTCCGGAAACAAAAATACACAGACAGCAAACAAAAAACCGATGGCGGCTGTCCATATGGCAAGGGTTCTGCTACCCTGCCTCAATTCATGTTTTACAAGCGTCATTCTACCTCACCCCCATCCGTATAGTAGTGCATGAAGATTTCTTCCAAATCCGGCTCCGCCACGGACAGATCAGAAATCTGTCCTGTGGATAAGCACTGCACCAATTCATTCATATCCCCACTGTAGAGGAAACTGCATCCGCCGTCTATAACGTGCCGGGCCTTTATGCCCGCAAGCTGCTCCAGCTTTACATCTCCATAAACAGTAATCCGTTTCGCTGAAGTTTTCGCCAGATCTTCCACACTGCCGCAGGCAATCAGCCTCCCCTCACGGATAATGGCCGCTCTACCACAGTTTCGCTGTACTTCCGAAAGAATATGGGAGGACAGGAAAATGGTGGTTCCTGCCTGATGGCGTTCCTGCAGAATGGAAAAGAACTCTTTCTGCATCAACGGATCCAGCCCGCTGGTGGGCTCATCCAATACCAACAGCTTCGGATTATGTTGAAGTGCACAGACTATTCCAACCTTTTTCCTGTTACCAAAGGACAGTTCCTCCACTTTTTTATCGGTATCCAGCTGTAACCGCTCACACAGGATTTTGGTCTCTTCCCTGCAATCCTTTTTCCGCACATCTGCAGACAGCTTCAAGATCTGATGCACTCGCATACCGGGATAAAACATAGCTTCCGACGGCAGATAGCCCACATCCGCCAGAATGGATTCTTTCTCTTTGACAACATCCTTGCCAAATATCGCTGCACTGCCTCCGGTAGGCTTGAGTAGCCCTAACAAGGTACGGATGGTGGTGGACTTACCCGCACCGTTGGGACCGATAAAGCCGAAAAATTCGCCCTCTTCGATCGTCAGATTTAAATCTATGATGCCTCTGGCTTTGCCGTAATACTTGGTTAGATCCGTTGTTTTGATTGCGTTCATTTTATTCCTCTTTTCTCAGGTAAATGCTTTTCCAAAATGCTATCATTTTAGCAAAATCCTGCTCCATCTGTTCCACATCTACATCATCGTACTGAAGTTTTTCCCAGAGATAGCCCTGACCGGCCAAGTACATATCCTGATACATCATCTGCAGATCAAGGCCCGGAACAAACTGCTCAGGATCTAGATTTAATACTCCCGCCATGGCTTGATAGGAACCATATTTTATAATATATCCCTTTACATCGTCACATACCGCTTCATCTTTTTCATAGTAAGCCTTGATCACAAAAGTACCCATATCCGGATACTGTTTCATGAGATGAACCTTGGCCTGTAATCCTCGGTACATCGCTTCAAACAGATCCCCTTGTTCGTAACATTGATACTTTTGCAGATACTCTATGGTGGTCTGTACACAGGTCTCTAACAAAAACAGATACAACTCCCTCTTATTGTGAAAATAATGGAATAACAGAGATTTGCTGATTCCCGCCGCATCCGCAATCTCACTCATGGGACTTTTTTTATAGGAGTTTTGGGAGAACACCCGATAACCCGCATTGATAATTGCCCGCTGCTTTTCTGCCGACAGGGTATAGAATTTTTCGTTCATCGAGTTACCCCCATTAAACGTTCCGGTTAATTACCATTATACACCGTTGACCGTTTTTGAGAAGCCCCTTGAAAAGTCGTTTTTCTTGGAACAGAAATTGAATAATCCCGCATTGGCACAACCTGTACGACTTTTGGAAACATACAATCGCCTCCATTTACTTCTATATAATATGTGTATAGTATACCACAGTATCTGCGAACGCAAGAGATAACCTCGAAAATCCTTCGGATTTCCATACGTTATC
>JAFLSX010000004.1 GCA_022510705.1 Lachnospiraceae bacterium | reverse complement strand
GATGCTCCCATTCTGCATAATCTGTAAACATATGCATCAGGTAGTAGTCAATATAGTCTGTGCGAAGACGGGACAGTTCCTCGTTAAATGTTTTGTCAATTGCCGCAGAGGAACGTATGAGATACTGCGGAAGCTTGGTCGCAATATAGACCTTATCACGGCACTTGTTTTCATCCAGGATCCGGCCAAGACATTCCTCGTTGCCGGGATACATATAAGCAGTATCAAAATAATTGACACCTTTTTCAATGGCAAGAAGCACTTCCTTCTCAGCCTTTTCGTAGTCAATGGCGTTTCCTTTTTTGGTAAATCTCATGCAGCCATAACCCAGCTGGGAAATCCGATTGCCATATCGATCCAGTCTGTATTTCATATCCATACTCTCCCTTATATCTTGTATAACTTTCCATCATTCATTATATAAAATAGTACAAGTAAAGTAAAGGAGCAACCTCTACTCTTTTCATTCATGATATTATGTGTCATATTGTAAAAATAAAAATAATATTGTAAAATAATTAAAAAGACGGCATATCCTTTTATTCCGGAGGAAACAGCATGAATATTCAAAAAATACGATTTATTGAGCCGGGCGAACGCCCCTACAAGAACACGATTTTGAACCATCTGGTGTATGACAGATATATTCGCACGCCGTCTGTGGGATTAAATACATTGGCTACTATTGTAAAGAAAAAATATTCGGACACCTATATGTACAGTGAGGCAATTTCCAAAATTGTCAAATCGGATGTCTTGGATGCGGATGTGATCTTCATCGGTATCTTTACTTTTAATGCCAACCGTGGATACCAAATAGCCCGCTATTTTAAGAGGCACACAAATGCCGTTGTGGTCATGGGCGGGCTTCATGCGACCATGAATTATAAAGAGGCGGTACACTATTGCGACTATGTGATGCTGGGAGAAGGGGACGAAAGCATTTTGGAGCTGCTCCATGCGCTGGAAAAAGGGAATCCGGCGGATGTTCCCGGTCTGGCCTATTTAGAGAACGGAGAAGTAAAGACCACCGGAAAACGACAGCCTCCCGAAAACATCGACGGGATTGCAGACAGAAGTCTGGTCTATCAGTTTAAAAACCGAGTGCATTACAATACAATCTGGCCACAGGTCCATGCCTCCAGAGGATGTCCTCACAACTGTGATTACTGTGCGCTGGTACGGCTTTATGGGCATCGTGTTCGTACCCGGTCAGTGGAAGACGTCATAAAGGATATCCGGTATTCGCTGGATTTCTTCAACTCCGGACGGCTTCCCAGACTGCTGCGCGCCGTCTGGCTGACGGATGATAATTTCTTTGCGGATCGGGAATGGGCTATGGCTGTACTTCGGGGGATCATAGACAGTGGGATACATACCCGATTTATCATTCAGGCCAGATACGAAGTAGGATTTGATGAGGAGATGCTGACGCTTTTAAAAAAGGCGGGCTTCTTTGAGCTGGCAATCGGGATTGAGTTTATCGACGACTCTGAATTTGAGACTTTCCATAAAAGAAGTACGGTAGAAGAAATCCGCCGTGCCATCAAAAACATCCAGAACCACGGAATCAGCGTCCGCGGTTTGTTTATCATGGGCGGCGACCAGGACCGAAAAGGCATTGGCGATAGGCTGGCGGATTTTGTTATTGAAAACGGCATCAAAGGAGTGTTGATCCAGTCCATGTATTTTGTCCCGGGCACGCCCGTCTATGAAAAGAACCGGAACAGACTTCTCCACGAGAACTGGTCTAAATACAATGGCTGCGTGGTTCACTACCCAAAGCATATCAGTCCCTATCAGCTGCAGTTAGAACATATCCATGCCAGCAAAAAAATTTATTCCTGGAAGCGTTTGCTGCGGGCGCTTTTATTTGAGGACCCCATCCATAAGCTCTTATTTGTGGGCGAGTTTTTCTGGCATCGAAGCATTTGTCTGGATTTGAAGAAGGAACTGCCCTATTTGAAAGCAATGAGTGAGAATCGGCCCTAATACCAAGTTGCTTCTACCCTATTTCCATCGGCATCGAATTCATCGATGCCGATAATGGTTCCGTCTGCATTATAGCCGGTTACTTTTACTCTGTTTCCATTGCTGTCATATTCATATATGCTATAGTAATCAATGGTTCCATCTGCCTTATAATAGACCATTTTTACTTTATTTCCATTGTCATCATATTCATATACCCAATAGTCGACAATCGTTCCGTCCTCCAGATAATAGGCTTCTTTTGTAAGGTTTCCGTTCTCATCATATTCATATTCCCAATAGTCAACAATCGTCCCGTCTTTCAAATAATAAGTAGCCTTTACTCTGTTTCCATCAGCATCAAATTCATAAATATTATAAGTCCTGTCGTCCCGATAATATATTTCTTCTCTCGGTCCTTTGTTCTCTTCTTCTGCCTGGTTATCTTCGTTCTCACTTTCCGTTTCTCTGGCAGACTCCTCCGGTATATTTTCATTCTGTACTGCTTGGTCCCTCTGCATTCTCACTAAATAAACAGCCAGTTCCTCCGCACCTGTTTTCTTTATTCCCTGCCCTAAGATTTCAACTGCGGCTTCATCATTCTCTAATTCTATGTAAACTTCTGCCAGGGCCAGATATGCCTCCGCATTGCGCGGCATTCTTGCAATAGCCGCTTTATATTCCGCAATGGCATACTCATACCGTGATTCGTAAAGACAATACTGCGCCAGTTCCATATGTTTGATATAATCATTGGACCTTCCTTTTACGGACGCTATGATTATGGCAATGACAGTTATCACCAGTAAGGCAGCAGTCGCTGCAGATCCGATTATGAGTTCGGGTAATTTTTTCATGGTATTCTCCCGTTTTTTATCCAAAACATATTCTTAATTTGTGCCCCCCATTATAGCCTTTATTCAGACAACATTCAATATAAATATTCTTTTCCCATTCCGCATTTACATATTTACAACCCGACCAAAAATGCTATAATACTTTTTAGAGTCGTGTACTATAAATATACCGTGCTGCGGCAGAATGAGAGGTAAATATGGACAGCATTAACACAAGCATCTGGCACAATATAAATGTAAAAAGAGTTACCCCTACAGATTTCATCTGCGTGATCGAAATCCCCAAGGGCAGCAAGAATAAATATGAGTTGGACAAGGAAACCGGCTATATTATTTTGGACCGTATCCTGTATACCTCCACCCACTATCCTGCCAATTACGGTTTCATTCCCAGAACCTATGGTGATGACGGAGATCCTTTGGACGTACTGCTGCTCTGCTCAGAGCCGGTATCCCCACTGACGTTGGTAAGGGCGTATCCCATCGGTGTTATTTCCATGTTGGACAGCGGGAAAAAGGATGAAAAGATCATTGCGGTTCCTTTTAATGATCCTACATATAACAACTATCATGACATATCCGAGCTTCCCGCTCACGTCGTTCAGGAAATGGAGCACTTCTTCACCATTTACAAAGCTTTGGAGCACAAAACCACCGACGTAAACGAACAGGGAAACCGAGAAGAGGCTATCCGGGTCATTGAGCATTGTCTGGACAATTACATCGACAAATTTATAAGAAGCTGGTAAAAGAAACGGCACATTCCAAAAGTTTTAGGAATGTGCCGTATTTGTTTGCCTAAAGTATGTTTCATCCGATTTATCTTTCTTCTCCCATAAAGAACAAGGCAATGGTGCCCGGACCGGAATGCGAACCGACGGTAGGTCCAATATGGTTGAAAACAAAATCTATAATTCCAAACCGCTCTTTGATCTGCGCTGCTACAAATCCTGCATCTTCCAAAGCATCTCCGTGGCTGATAAAAACAACGTCATTTTCATCCTTTAAGGATCCCATGTGGTCAGCCATATAGTCCACCAGTTTAAGCAATGCCTTTTTTCTGCCGCGGGCCTTATCAATTGCCACCAGATGGCCTTCCTTATCCACATGCAGAATGGGTTTGATACCTGCCAGTGTCCCGATTACCGCTGTTGACTTGGAAACTCTGCCGCCCCTGTACAGATGGTTTAAATCGTCCACGGTAAAGACATGTACAAAGTTTTGGATATGGGCGTTTAACCAGTCTGCAGTCTCCTGCATACTCTTTCCTTCCTTTTTCATTTCCATCGCCCGATGTACAAACAATCCCTCGCCCAGCGAAGCGCACAAAGAGTCCACTACGATAATCTTCACTTCCGGATGATCATCCATAACAGTTTCTGCTGCAATCCTGCCGCTGTTGCAGGTACCGCTTAAACCGGAGGAAAAGGCCAGATACAAAATTTCCGTATAACCTTCTTTTATATACTCTTCAAAATGTCTGCGGATTTCTTCCGGGTTAATCTGGGAGGTGGAAGGCATCTTCCCCTCTTCCCGCATCATTCTGTAAAAATCTTTCCAAGGCAGTTCTCTGCCTGTATTTCCGCTATAGGTTTCCCCATCCAGCATATAGCTCATATTCATACAAGCTATCTGATATCTCTCTAAATAATCAACCGGCAAATCCGCCGTGGAATCCGTTACGATTTTAAAATCTGCCATTCGCTTTCCGCCTCCAAATCCAAATATTACCATAATATTGTAGCATTAAAGTCGGAATATGACAATGCCCAATTACAAGTTACTTTCTTGCATCCGGAAGCCGCAGTCTAAAGAGTCTGGCTCCCAGCTTTTTAGGACTAAGCGGAAGCAAGGGATAAATATAGCTCTGCTTGGATACCGTCTTGTTAGTCACTACCATTAACAGACAGATGATTACGCCGCCGATATAACCCCACAGTCCAAAAACATAAGTTAGGATCAAGGTTAGAATCCGCATGAATTTTAAAGCATAACTCAATTCATAGTTGGACTGCGTATAATTGGCTATTGCCACAAACGCCATATAAAGCATTACTTCTGCATTGAACCAGCCGCTGTTAACAGCAAATTCTCCCAGTACCAGGGCCGCCATAACGGACAAGGGTGTGCTCAGCATATTGGGGGTGTTTACAGCCGCCAGTCGCAAGCCGTCTATGGCCAGTTCCAGTATTAAAAACTGCCAGATAAGGGGAATATTTTCCGCCTCCTTTAACACAATGAATCTAAAAGCCTCCGGGATATACTCCTGGTGCATCATCAACAACAAAAACGTGGGCGTTAGAAAGTAGGTAAGCAGTGTGATCAAAAAACGGGAAAGACGCAGATAGGTGCCCGTAATAGGCGGAAAATAGTAGTCATCTGCCTCCTCGATCACGTCAAAGATGGAGGTGGGCATCATCATGGCCGATGGGGAATTGTCCACCAGAATAATGATATTACCCTCCAATATCTGTGCAGCTGCCGTATCGGGCCGCTCCGAATATTTAAATTTAGGAAAAGGATTGAACCACTTTCTTTCATACAGGCATTCCGCCAGACTTTCCTGATTCATGGTGAGGGCATCCACCTTAATATTCTTGATCCGATTTTTTATATGATCTAAAAATTTGTGATCCACTCTGGAATCCATGTAACAGATTGCAATATCCGTCTTAGAATTTTTCCCGGCGCACATCAGCTCTATCCTCAGCTCTGTGCTGCGGATTCTTCTTCTGATCAACGCCGTATTAAAAATCAAAGTTTCTACAAAACCGTCCTTGGAACCCCTGAGCACCTTATCCTTATCCGGCTCCGTCACATTTCGGGCCGGATAGGTTCTGGAGTCGATCATGATAGCCTTGGAATAACCGTCAACAAATAACACAAATACGCCGGATAACAGACCGTATAAAATATCGTCCCAGGAATCCTTTAAGTCCACTTCTACATAAGGGATATGCCGCTTACTCATTTCATGGGCATCCTCCGGCATATCTTCCTTGGAAATAGACATAAAATACTGAAGCATTTTCTGCATCAGCTCGTCTTTACAGAAGCCGTCTATAAAATACATACAGGCATCTCTCTCGCCGATTTTGATAATCCGGTAGACCAAATCAAAATTCACATCCACTGCCAGACGTTCACTCATGTAGTCCATGTTTTCTTTGAGGGTACTGCTTATTTTCCCACTGTTCTTTTCTCTGTCAATTCTTTCTGCATTATCCATAAAAAAACTCCTTTTCCGGATTTACTAAGGTTAGTATTCCGAAAAAAGAGTTCTTTATGCATTTACTGCTTGGTTGTACTGCCGAATCCGCCGTTTCGGACTCCCTCTGCATCGTCATCCACCGTAATACCGTATTCCACAAAAATCCCCTGCATGAAACCCGCGCCCGCACCAATTTCCAGAGTTTTGTCTTCGTTGGAATCATTGGTTATTTTAGCAAATATATGACCTTCATTGTCCGAATCAAAGTAATCACTGTCAATGATACCCACCGTATTGTTCATCTGCAGGCGGTATTTAAATCCCAAGCCGCTGCGGGGATAGAGTTTTAATACCCACCCCTCATTAATTTTTACCCTGACACCCGTCGGTATTTTAATTGTACTTCCCGGCGGCAGACAAAAGGCAAACGGTGCATGAAAATCATAGCCAGCGCTTCCTTTGGTTGCCCTGTTCGGTAAAATTAAGGACTCATACATGTCTTTGATGTCCGCTTCCGTGTATTCGGGGAAGTCCTCCTTCATGGCGTCTATAAAATTCTGTTCGCTGACCTTAAAAAACTGTGCTACCTTTTGCATATTCTCTCCTCATTCGCTATAGTCCCCACAGTGCAGAACGGGAATTTGTTTCTCCTGCCCTGCCAGTGTTTGTTTCACATCTATGACTCTCTGATTCTTGCTGCCCTTCCACAACAGCTTGGTGTCCAACTCTTCCTTACAAAACTCTCCGTCCACCACCACATCCACATACTGCATCAGAGGATAGGAAAAAATGTCCTCCCATGAATCTCCGGTATACAACCAAATGCTTTTATCAGGATACTTCTCCTTGATTTCCGCCATAAGTGCCCGTACTTCCAAACGATTGGCCGGATGCAGCGGATCTCCGCCGGAAAAAGTAATACCGGCTATATAAGGCTTGTCCAATTGCTCATACAATTCCTCTTTCGCTGACTCATCAAATAAAAGGCCTCCGTTTGGGTCCCATGTAAGGGGATTCTGACATCCCTCGCAGCAATGAGAACAGCCTGCCAGCCAGAGCACCACCCGCAGCCCGTCTCCGTTGCGCATATCATCCTTGGTAATATTATGGTATCTCATTACATACTTTTCCTTTCAGCAATTTCAACCATTTTTGCCTCATTGAGTCGGGTATCTCCATGTACGCGGGAATAAGATAAATAGCCGTTCATTCTGTCAATCTTGGTCAGATTGTGACTGCCGCATTTCGGACAGACATCCATTTCCAATTCCTGATGACCGCAGTCATCACAGTAAGCCAGAGAAAGGTTAACTCCCTCATAAAAGCCCATATCCATGGCTCTTCTTACCAGAGCCTTAATAGCCTCGATATTGTAATCGATGGGATACTTCACATACTGTATCTTCCCCCCGTTACTCAGATTCCAGAAACGTTCCTCCAGATCCTGCTTCTCAATGGGGGTGATATCCTCTGTCACATGGCAGTGGAAAGAATTGCTGACATATTCCCTGTCGGAAACCCCTTCTATAATGCCGTATTTTCTTCTGAATTGTTTTATCTGCAATCCGCACAGACTCTCCGCAGGCGTTCCGTAGATGGCATAGAGGTTACCGTCCGCCTCTTTAAATTCATTGATCTTGGCATTGATATGTTCCATAACCTCCACTGCAAACTGTCCATCCTCCACTAAGGATTTACCGTTGTAGAGCTGTTGGAGTTCATTCAGAGCTGTGATGCCGAAACTTGCGGTAGCGGATTTTAATAAGGGCTTAATTTTATCACTCAGCTTTAAATTGCCTCCTAAGAAACCGCCTTCACAGTATGCCAGCGGATTAGTGGAAGCACGCATCTCTCCCAGATAGGCATAAGTACGAATGTGCAGCTGCCTGATCAGCTCCAGATAATAGTCTAACACCTCATAAAAATCCCTGCTCTCCTGTCTGGCCTTTGCCAGTATCATGGGCAGATGCAGGGATACTGCACCAATGTTAAAGCGCCCCACAAATACCGGTGTATCCTGTTCATCTGCAGGATGCATACCTCCTCTTTCATACCAAGGGGATAAGAAGGCACGGCATCCCATGGGGGAAATAATCTTGCCGTACTGCTTGTAAATACTTGCCACATATCCCTTACCGGTCAGACTCAGCCAATCCGGATACATGGTTTTTGCAGAACACTGAATACCCGCCTCAAAAACATCCTCCAAAGGTTTTCCGGGACCGTGCAGATTTTCATCATATAAAAATACGATTTTAGGGAACAGCACCGGCTTCCTGCATTCTTTTTTGCCCTGTCCCTGTTTTCTGACATTGAGCATGGAAATGGTGGCCAACTTGGCAAAACGTCCCGTTCCTGTTCCGGCCGTCACGGTAATAAACGGATAATCTCCTCTGCTGCTTGCAACAGTATTGAACTTATATTCCCAGCCCTGAAATCCCTGCTCAAACTCTCTTTCCACGTCAGCATAGGCGACCTCCTCGGCCTTTTGCTCCTCTACACCCAGACTTTTGTATTTTTCCACATATTTATGATAGGATTTCTCCGCGTAGGGTTCCAGAATATTGTCCACGCTGGGTACGGTAAAACCACCGTACTGCTGGCTGGCAGCGCTCAAAACAATATCTCCGATCACATCGAAAGCCACGTCTAACGTCTTGGGCTCGTTGTACCAGATATTACCCATTTCAAAACCACCGGAAAGCACATTTTCCACATCAAAGAGGCAGCAGTTCATGGTATCCCTTCTGGCAGACATATCATGCACATAGAGATAGCCGTCCCTACAGGCCTGGATTTCTTCCGTGGTCAAAAAGAATTTCTGGTAAAGCTCTTTATTTAACTGATTAAAGATCAGACTCCTCTTGGTGGAAACCAGAGCGGAATCCGTATTGGCATTCTCCTTATCTCCGATATACATGATGGACTGACTCTTCTTATAGACATCATCCAACATGCGCACAAAGTCCTGCTTATAATTGCGGTAATCCCGATAGCTCTTTGCCACTATGGGTTTTACCTCCTCCAAAGCACTCTCCACAATATTGTGCATGATCTGAATGGGGATTTCCTCCTGATCCAGTTCCTCCACCTTCTCCACAACATGCTGACATATGTGTCGTTTATCTTCTTCAGTAAACTTTGTCAAGGCGCGGTATGCGCTCTTTCCCACCGCATCCACGACCTTCTGCATATTAAAGGCTTCCTTGCTGCCGTCCTTCTTGATCACCACTACCGACTTCCCGGGCATAAATTCCTTTTTGTAATCTACGGTATCCATTCCCGGCTGTTCCACTGCAATGCTCATCCTGCTCCTCCTCAAAAGTAACTGCGGTTCCTACACATCCTACATTCACAAGATATAGTATCTCTTCTTTGTGTATACTTCTATATTTAGTGTCCATATCCAGTATATGAAATCATATCCAAAAAGTCAATGCTTTTATCTCTTTAGGATACCGCTTTTTTTCACTGCCTCCACTGCCTCCTGTATAGCCTCTACAGGCAGCGTCAATGCAAAACGCACATATCCCTTCCCCTTTTCTCCGAAACTACTGCCCGGAGTAACCAGTAAGCCTGTCCGTTCTAACAGGGTCATAACAAAATCTGTATCGTCTGAAAATCCTTCCGGAATCTTCGCCCAAGCAAACATTGTTCCCTCGCTGCGTTCCACCTTCCAGCCCAAAGCTGTCAATCCGTCACAGAGCGCATTCCGGCGCTCCTCATATTTGCGGCACTGCTCCTTTACATAGTCGTCACTTCCTGTTAACGCCGCAATAGCGCCGTACTGGACCGGCAGGAAGGTACCGTAGTCAATCTGGGAGCGGAGCTTATTAAAATTTGCAATAACTTCTTTATTTCCTACTAAAAATCCCATTCTGGCACCGGTGTAGTTATAGGATTTTGACAAAGAATAAAATTCCACGCAGACCTCTTTTGCACCGGGTATGGAAAGAATGGAATCCCCCTCTCTTCCGTCATAGATAATATCCGAATAAGCGTTGTCGTGAATGATCACAATATCATTTCGCATTGCCCAGGGAATCAATTCCTCATAAAAACTTTTGGGCGCACATTTACAAATGGGATTGAGGGGATAGGATACGATCATGGCCTTTGCTCTGTGCCCGTACGCTTTCTCAAGCACAGGCAGATTAGGCAGGTAATCCCTCTCCGGCAGGAGTTCGTATTTTTCTATTCTTGCACCGGCCAAAAAGGGGCCGATAGAAAAGATGGGATATCCCGGATCCGGTACCAGTACAATATCCCCTTCATCAAACAGTGTCAGTCCAATATGTGCAATCCCCTCCTGAGATCCGTATACACTCATAATTTCCTCTTCCGAAAGGTTTACCCCATATCTGTCCGTAAAACGCTGCTGTACTGCTTTTGTAAGTTCCGGTAAATCTGTTAAGGCATATTTATAGTTTTCAGGCTGCATAGCTGCTTTTGCCACTGCTTCCATCACATGGGGCGCCGGCGGAAAATCCGGTGTTCCCACCGAAAGATTAAAAACCTTTCTTCCCTGTGCTTCCACTTCATTCTTTTTCTCATTTAAAAGCTGGAAAATACCGCCTTCCAACTCTTTCATTCTCTTTGCTGCCTGCATACTGCAACCTTCCTTCTTGATTTTATCTATCCTGCTGTGCTTTTAAGATTTCCTCCAACCATGTAAGATATTCCGTCTTCACATAATCAGGCGCAAGAATCTTAACATCCTTTCCCAGACCGGCCAGCCAGCCAAAAAATTGATTACTGACTGCCGCTTTGATCCTGACGGTAAATCCCCCCTCATTTGTGCAACGGATTTCCGTTTCCTTTCCGAATCTGTCCATGACAACGCCGATCAGCCTATCTGAAAACTCTAAAGTTACAATTTCCTCTTCTCCGCCAAACATACCGAACGTACGCTTGGTATACTCCGCCAGTCCCACCTTTTCAAACTGCTCTCTGCCGGCTCTTTCTTTCTTTGTCAGTGCAACACCGCCCATTTTATCCACTCGGTAATGCTTGAGCATATCCGCCTTCTCATCGTAGGCCGCCAGATAATAATTCTCATCGTCCCAGATCAGCGCCCATGGACTTACCAAATATTTTTCACCGGACTTTTTAGGTTGTAATTCTTTGGAAAGGCTCCATTCCAAATAGGTAAAACTGATCTGCACATTTTCGCTGATTGCCCGATACAGCGTATCCACGTTATAGTAAATTCTTTCATTTTCCGTTTTGACCCGTCCCGACACGTAAACCTGACGCTGCAACTGACCTGCCTGATGCCTGCTGGCCAACTTTTCCAGTTTTTTAATTAACTCCCTGGATTTTTTGACTGTCATAAAACGGGAAGCCTGTACGGCATCCACCAATAGCTTCAGTTCCGCCAGTTCAAAGTCTCTGCTGGCAAGGTAATAGCCGCTTCCCACCTTGCCCTTCTTTAAAATAATATCATAACCAAAATCCTGCAGACAGGCCATATCATCATAGATAGTCTTCCTCTCCGCTTTAATGTCATTAGCCGCCAGTTTATCAATAATATCCTGGGTGCTTAAAACATGTTCCTCATCGGTATTCTCCATGAGCATTTGTAAGATATAAAATAACTTCAACTTTTGATTTACAGATTTTGCCATTTATCCCTCCAAAATCTTAGGAACCTCTTTGAGATTGCGTATGATAAAAGTGGTTTTTATCCCTAAAGTATTGGGTAAATCCGTGGGGTTGTACCAACAGGTGTCGATTCCGGCCAGATTGCCGCCCTTCATATCACTTGTAAGGGAATCGCCCACAATTAAGATTCTCTCAAGAGGCACTCCTTTCAGCTGCTCAAATACTCTGTCAAAAAACTCTTTTTGCGGCTTGGGGATACCCAACTGTTCCGAAATAAAAATCTTCTCCATCACCTGTTCAAACCCCGCCATGCGCAGCTTACCTAACTGGGTGGCAGTCACTCCGTTTGTCACCACAAACTGCCTGCACTTACCCATAAGGCTTTTACATACTTCCAGAGAGTCGTCCATGTATTTATAGATACTGCCCAGATACTGCTGATACCGTTTGCAAAAACCGGGTATGTCTTCACAAACAATCCCGTATGCCGCAAATAAATCCACAAAGCGTCCCGTTAAAAGCTGGGACTTGGTCACTTCTCCGCGCTCTAACCGCTTCCACCAGCTATCGTTTATATCTCTGTAATTTTGAATAATATCTTCCGTAGGTGTTATATGGATTTCCTGCAGGCTCTTGCTGAAAGCAAAACGTTGGGAATAATCAAAATCCAACAACGTATTATCCGCATCCCAAAGTATTACATCATAACGCATGGCTGCCTCCCTAAAGTTGTTTGTATATATCAAAAAGTGCCGTAAAAACGGCACTTTTCTTATGACTCTTCAGGACCCTCCTCCTGTATGGCTTTTAAATCTTTTTGCTTGCGTAATGTGATCCCGATAAAAATCCCGATTCCCGCAATTGCTACCATGATCATAAATAACAATAAATAGCTGCAAAATGCACTCAAAAATCCCATCCTAATTCCTCTTTTCCGCTGCCACAGACAACCTCCTGCCAGCTTTTTATTTCAAACAAAAAACCTATATCTGTAATGATAATATTATACCAGTGCGCCACCGTCATCGTCAAGCAATATCTCTCCGTCCGCTGCGGCGGTGGCAAGCCCATCGCACCTCTCATTTTCCGGATGCCCGTCATGCCCCTTCACCCACTCAAAGTTTACCTCATGTGGCTGCATGGCCATTAAGAGGCGCTGCCATAACTCCACATTCTTGACCGGTTTTTTCGTACTGGTTTTCCAGTTATTTTTTAACCACCCTTCGATCCAGTGCTGGTTAAAGGCATCCGTAACATACTTAGAGTCGGATACCACCCTTACCTCACAAGGTTTTGTCAGCGCCTCTAAACCTACAATGACCGCCATCAGTTCCATGCGATTATTGGTGGTCTTTTTATAACCGGCGCTGAATTCTCTTTCATGCAGGGTTCCTTTGGGATCCACATACTGCAAAACGGCACCGTAACCGCCCGGTCCGTCAGGATTACCCCGGGCTGCCCCGTCAGTATATAAAGTTACTTTCATTGCTTTCTTCCTTTCCGTATCACCTTAGCGCCACTGCCCCGTCTTTAAGAAACGCTCTGCTCGGTTTTCTGCATTTTCAATAATACTTTCCTCGTATCCCATGACACCCAAGAGCTTAATCGCATTGCGGGTAGTGGTTTTCCCTTCCAACAAACGGTACTGGAAACGCACATCCCCGTCTTCAATCTGCTCTTCAAAATGATAGTTATCATAATCAGCCCCGAGCAGTTCTGTCAATTCCACATCATGAGTAGCCGCAAAACACAGCACATTCTTTTCCGTCAAACTCTTTAATATTTCCGTAGAGGCCGCAATTCTTTCCACTGTATTGGTACCTCTTAACACCTCATCCACAAAACAGAGTACCGGTTTGCCTTCCGCAGTATGATTTAATATTCTTTTTAAGGAGCGTATTTCCACGATATAATAGCTTTCGCCGCCTACCAAGTCATCCCTCAATGCCATGGAAGTACAGATATGAAAATAGCTGCCCTCATAGAAATCCGCCAATGCCATATGAATGGTCTGTGCAAAGATAGCATTGATGGCCACGGTCTTTAAAAAGGTAGATTTTCCGGATGCATTGGAACCGGTCAACAGTACGCCCCGTTTTGTTGCAATAGAATTTTTAACAGGATTTGTAATAAGCGGATGGTACATCTCTTTTGCTGTAAGATATATGTCCCCCTTCTTTTTACTCAAAACGGGAATACAGTACCCCTCCGCAAGGGATTTTCGATAAGCTCCGACTACAATGGCGGTTTCCAAATAGCCCGTAGTATAGAACAGGGTGTCCACATCCTCCGTATGACTCCGCACCTGTTCTAACATGGTATTAAATTTGATCAGATCAAAATGACAGATCATTCTGGCATAATCCAAAAAGATATCCAACGGATTGCCCGAGCCCGACATCCGGCCGGAAGACATCAACCAAAAAGCGCCTCTTTTAAATTTCCCTAACTGCTTCCTGTGTTTACGAAGGTCTTCTGCTTCCGCTTCCATTTCCGCAGGCAGTGCTGCCGCCATCTTTCCCGCTATATCAACTAACCGCATCACATAGGAAAAACTGGTGATATAGGGATCGATTTCATTCTTTTCCCTAAAATAAATAAATATATTATACAGCATGCAGAGAACGAGTCCGATCACTCCCAAGGAAGGATACACAAAGCAGAATATCAGAAAAGGTATATACAAAAAAATACCGATATAGTGTTTTAGATTACTTCTGCTTCCCAAAATATCCAAATGTTCCAGATATTCATAGAGAGAAAACCGTCCCGTAAAGCCCAGACGTTTTAACAAAAACTGTACTTTCACTCTCTCTTGCGTATGTTCCGTAAAATACTGCACCAGATCTTCAAAATGCTCAAGTTCCTCTTCCGAAAAGCGAGGTGTACGCAGTATATGATACAGCACTTCCTGCCCTGCCGAGGAAAGAGTATCGTCCATCCCCTGAAAAACTTCGTCCATATTCAGATCATTCCAAGTAATATCATCCACCTGATCTTCTTCAGGATGATGAATAAAATAACTGGCTATGGAAGCATACTGCTCGGGTCTGTATTCTTTTTTCTCCAACTCTCCATAGTGGTTTTTAAGCCGATTTAAAAACTTTTTATAATCTTGGTACTCATCATACAGTCCCTTTCCTAACAGAAGCAGCACCAACACAAGCACAACCACACCAAATACAATATATTCCACTATAAACCTCCATAGTTCATTCACTATCATTTGAGCAGTTTTACTGCATCAGGCGGGTAATGCTCCTGTTCACTTCTTTGTAGATATGCACAGGCTCTTCCGCTAAATAATAGTTTCCGTCCTGATATAGAATCCTGCCGCCTATCATGGTGAGCTTGACATTCTGCTTACTGCCGCTGTAGACAATATTTTTCTCTATATTGTGAATGGGCTGCATATTGGGTTTCTGTAAGTCGATCAAAATCATATCCGCCAGTTTTCCCTTTGCCAGCACATCCGCATCATTCAGATGCATGGCCGAGGCTCCGTTTACGGTAGCCATACGCAACACTTTTTCCGCTCCCATACTGGCAGCGTTCTTGTCATGCAATTTAGCAAGACTCGTGGCTAAATACATCTCCTTAAACATATCCAGACTGTTATTGCTTGCTGCTCCGTCCGTACCGATAGCCACCGTTATCCCTTTTTCCAAGAACCGGGAAAGAGGTGCAATGCCGCTGGCTAATTTCGCATTCGAAGCGGGATTGGTAATGACGTACAGTCCCCGCTTATGAAAAACATCAAAGTCTTCCGGTCGCATATGCACACAATGATAACCTCCGCCCCCATATTCAAACATCCCCAGGCTATCTAAAAATACAGGGGGCGTCATCCCGTATTTTTTCTTACAGTTTGTTACCTCCGACGACGTTTCACTGATATGGGCATATACGGGTGCACGGAATTTGTGAGCCAGAGAAGCCATTTGTGCCAGCAGGTTTTTCGAACAGGTATATTCAGCATGAAATCCTAACTGATAAGTGATCAGGGGAGAAAAACTGTTCCACTTTTCATATTCCTCTTCTACCACTCCCACCGAAGAAGTAAAATTATTCAATCCGCTGGTAAGTACACAGCGCATTCCCATATCCATGGAAGCATGAGCCATAATCTCCGGCATCAGATACATATCAAAAACTGCGGTAATACCACTGCTTAAATACTCTAAAATAGCTAACTTGACAAAATGATAAATATCCTCTCCGGTCAGCTTTTCCTCCATGGGAAAAACCTTTTCCGTCAGCCATTTTTGCAAAGGAAGATCATCTGCATAAGAGCGCAGGAAAGTCATCCCCGAATGGGTATGTGCATTCTTAAAACCGGGCATGAGCAGATTTTCTTCACAGTCTATTTCCTTATCAAAAGAATGTACTTTTTTGCCGGCCTTTACAGATTTACTTGTACCAACATAGAGAATCCTGTCATTTTCTACCCAAACCTCTCCTAAAAAAATGGGCTTGTCCTCTTCCATGGTCAGTATTCTTGCATTGTACAATCGTATTTTCATTGCAGCTTTTCACCTCCGAATCCGTAGGGAAGCAGATCCCTTAGGCGATATTCCTGATAATCCTGCTCCGTTTTGGCCGTCAATATGATAAAATCTTCTTTGCAAAACTCCTGCATCACCTGCCTGCAGATACCACAGGGATATGCATAGTCTTCGGGAGCCTCTTTGCCGCCGGTAATGGCAATAGCTTTAAAATTAAGCTTACCTTCACTGATTGCTCTAAAAAAAGCTGTTCTCTCAGCACAGTTTGTTGCTCCGTAGGAGGCATTTTCTATATTGCATCCCGTATAAATTTCATCCTCCTCCGTAAGCAGCGCAGCTCCCACTTTATAACCCGAATAAGGGGCATATGCAATTTTTCTCGCTTCCAAAGCAGCCCTTATCAAGGTATTTTTCCAATCTGCCATACATTCTCCCTCCTTCCAACAATATATATCTGCACTTTGGTATGATAAACATTCCAGTATCTATATTAAAATTTCTTGATACTCTCTTTTAACAGTCCCGTAAATAAGGGAGCAGCCTTATTGGCGGCCTCCTGCACTTCCTCGTGGCTTAACGGATTCTCCGTCATACCCGCTGCCAAATTGCACACGCAGGATACACCGCACACCCGCATTCCCGCATGTTTTGCAGCAATGGCTTCCACCGCGGTACTCATGCCTACCGCGTCCGCCCCTAAGATGCGGGCCATCCGAACCTCCGCCGGGGATTCAAATGACGGTCCTGTCAGTTGTAGATAAACCCCTTCTTTTAGATTGATCCTATGCTCTTTCGCAGTATTCTTTATTACTGCAGACAACTCTTTGTCATAGATTTCCGTCATATCGGGAAAACGGGTTCCCAACTCCTCTATATTAGGGCCTATCAGCGGATTTTTTACAAAACAGGATATCTGGTCCGTGATCAGCATCAAATCTCCCGCTGCAAAAGAAGCATTCACACCGCCCGAAGCATTGGTCAAAAACAATATCTCTGCTCCCAATAGTTTCATCAGACGCATGGGTAATACCACATCCGTAATATCATAGCCTTCATAGAAATGTACCCGTCCTTTCATACAGACCATGGGTACTTCGCCCAAATAACCGAAGATCAATTTCCCTGCATGCCCCGGTACCGTGGATACGGGGAATCCTTCTATCTCACTGTAGGAAAGTTCCGCCTCCACCTGAATGTTCTCCGCAAAATCTCCCAATCCGGATCCTAATACTAACGCAACTTTTGGTACAAACTTTACTTTCTGTCTTACACATTCATAACAGCGCAGTACTTTTTCATATACCTTGTCCATAAGCCTGATTTAATCCTTTCTGCTCTTTGCAAACAGTATACCACATTTTTCCTTATCGCGCTTCTCTTTTCATAAAATTCTCTCAAAAAAAGAGAGCCGTCTCCCCATTGATGATATCAAATTGATAATATCAATTAGGAAAACCGCTCCCTCATTCTGCCTAGATGATGATGCACACCAGGCCGCCGTTCATGTCGTTTACGATCTTCTGCATGGTGTCCTGCAACTTGATCTGGCTTTCGTCACCGATCATGGAAATCTTGTTGCCGATGCCGTCACTGACCAACTGTTCTATGGTCTTACCGAAGATATTGGTTTCCCAAATACCTTCTCCGCTCTCTCCTGCTTCCTCTATGTATTTTATCAGATCCTTAGCCTGTTCTTCCGTCCCCACAATGGGCGCTATTTCTGTTTCAATATTGGCCTTTATCATATGGATGGATGGACTTTCCGCTTTGATCTTGACTCCGAACTTATTGCCATGGCGAATGAGTTCCGGCTTCTCCAAACTGATTTCTGCCCTCTCAGGCGTAACCACGCCGTAACCTTTATAGCGCACGGCCCTGACTGCCTCCAGTACCTTAGAATATTCCTGTTTCATGGCTGAGAGTTCTTTCAGCTTGGAAATCAACTGGTATTCTCCCGTGATCTCATCTCCCACCATTTCACTTAACATTTCGTAATAATAGGTATTATCCACATCTATCTGCAGTTTGACGCTGCCATCCGCCAAATCTACTTTATCAATTCTGCAGCGCTTCATATACTCGCTATCCAAAGGTAATTGACCATCTATCTGCCGCATCCTAAGTTCTTTCACCGTATTGATTTCTTTCATCAGACATTTTACCGCGGATACCATATCCACTTTCATTCGGTTATCCGCTGCCAGCATTTCCACCCATTTAGGCATATAGAACTCCATACGGGAAATAGGGAATTCATAGAGTATCTGCTCCATAATGGCATGAATATCCTCTTTTTTTAGCTGCTCGCAGTTAACCGGCATAACGGCTACCTGATACTTTCCCTCAATCTCAGCAGCCAGTGCTTTGGTTTCTTCAGCATGGGGCTTTTCGGAATTTAACAGTACCAAAAACGGTTTCTGCATTTTCTTTAATGCAGTAATGGTTTTGGCTTCTGCTTCCAAATAGCTGTTTCTGGGCAGTTCACCGAAGCTGCCATCCGTAATGATCACAAGGCCGATAGTGGAATGATCTCCGATCACTTTATCCGTACCGATCCCGGCCGCCTGCGTAAAGGGAATTTCATTCTCGGACCAAGGGGTCTTTACCATTCTCTCCGCGTCACCCTCCATATGTCCTGCAGCGCCATCCACCATATATCCTACGCAGTCTATGAGTCTTACCTTAGCCTCAATATCACCCCCTAAAAGCACTTTTGCAGCTTCCTTGGGTATAAATTTAGGCTCCGTGGTGGTTATAGTCTTACCGCCGGCACTCTGGGGCAGTTCATCCCTTGCACGCTCTTTCTCATGCTCATCCTCCATATAGGGCAGAACGCACACATCCATGAACCGCTTGATAAAGGTGGATTTGCCGGTACGCACGGGTCCGACTACTCCTATGTAAATTTCTCCGTTGCACCTTACCTGTATGTCTTTGTATAAATCATATTCTTTAAAGCTGTTAGTGTCCATAAAATTACCCCTTCCATACTTAGTTCAGTGTATGAAAAGGGGTGATCGTTTATGACTGATTTTGTGTATTTACTTCCTTCATCCATGCAAAATATGCCTCATCGCAGGCATCAAAGGTACCGTCAGCTTCAAATTTAGTGTAAAATTCCTCCCAGATTCCAGAAAATATGGACTGGTAGGGCTCCCAGTCTGCAAGCATATCCTCTTTCATATAATGCTGCATACAGTGTCCATCCGGCGAACTCTTTAAAAAACGGCCTCCCTTTGGTCTCTCCTCCTCAGAAAGACTGCAGCCGGAAGGTGTCAGGGCAATACATTCTCCCATGGCTTCCACACCAATAAATGTATAGCATTTATGGCGCATTCGCAGATAATAAAAGGGATGCCCGTTTTGACTGATACAGTCAACAGCATACAACTTCCCTTCCTGCAATAATGTTAGAAGCCCTTTTCGGAATGCAGACTTCTCATCCACATCCGCAAGATTCATATCCGCATTTTCGGCTGTCAAAACCCGCAGCATATCTTCGGGGGACAGGGAACAGCCCCTTTCCTTACAGCATCTGCCGCCACATTTTGCACATTCCTCTCCCGGCTTAAAGCCTTCCATACTCACTGCCAGCCTCCCTGTAAAAGTCCGTGAAATTCCTCATAGGGAAAGATATGGACACTCTGTATACTTTCTTCGTTCCTCACCCTCAAAAAATCCACAAGTAGAACCTCCTGCCTGCCACAGCCGGCGCAACGGTACACTGTCAGCCGGAAGGCTCTGACACCGGTCGGAATCTGTTCCACATTTTCGATATATTGCCCGTTACGGGCATACCAGGCAGCGCTTTCATCATGCTTGTAATTAAACCGGACCGGGATCAAATAAAGCGAGGTATGTATTGGGGTCTCTGCGCCTCTGCAGGCTTTACAACGTCTGCCATCCGCACGATTCTGCCTCTTTTCCACCATTGAAATGATCAGCGAGGTGACGATAAGACTGCCCATTACTCCCCAAAATGCCAATCCCAGCATAAGTTCGATATCCATTTATTGCATCCCTCCGGAAAGTGCAATCTGCCTAGCCTGTGCTAACAGACCGCAGTAAGTATCCGCTTTGGAAATACCGGTCTGCACTTGGGGAGAACTCATAAGGTAGGTAGTTCTTGAAGAAGTAAAGGTAGGAATCCGCACCCGCTTGCCCCGGCAATTAAACTGAAAGGCTACATAGCTGGTGGCATTCATAGGCGCTTTATTCCACCAAGTTTGGATATCCGTAATCTCACCTGCAGAAACCACCTGCAGTTCAAACGGATTCTGATAAGCAACATAAGCAATCCTTCCACCCTGAATATCAATTCGCAGAATCGCATTGGATGTGGTGAAAGTGCCGTCGTTGCGAATTCCCTGGGTATCTGCCTGTGTCATTGTCTTTTGCGCCACTCCCCCTAACACAGCTCTGCTAAGCAATGCCCAAAACAGGCCGATAAAAACACAAAAAACCAGAGCAGCGATAAGAAAATACAGCACAGTTGCACCGTTGCTGTTAACAAAAAGCAGCGCCGTTGCCAGTCCGAATCCCAGAAGCAATACAATACCGATCTCCAGAGCTAAAAATTTTCCGCTCACTTTTTTCATATAAAATCCTCCAAAAAATGATTTCCTACTTCATTATAACCCGCTTAAAATTCTTCTTACCGCGTCTGACAATGAGACCCTCTCCTGCAAATTGCTCCGGTGCATAGACGGTTTTGATATCCGTTACCTTCTCATCTGCAACGGTAACACCGCCTTGTTCTACCGCACGTCTGGCCTCGGAACGGGAAGTTGTCAGACCAGCTTTTACCAATACCCCCATGATATCCAGGCTTCCGTCGGTAAAGTCCTCTTCGGTCAGTTCCGCGGTAGGCATATCAGCCGCACTGCCGCCGGTAAATAGCGCTCTGGCGCTCTCCTGCGCTCTCGTCGCTTCTTCCTCTCCATGTACCAGGTTTGTCAGTTCATAAGCCAAGATTTCCTTAGCCGTATTCAACTGACTGCCCTCCCATTTGTCCATTTCCTCAATCTGCTCTATGGGCAGGAAGGTCAGCATCCGCAGACATTTTAATACATCCGCATCCGCCACGTTTCTCCAGTACTGATAGAATTCAAAAGGAGAAGTCTTGTTTGGATCCAGCCATACTGCACCTTTTTGTGTTTTACCCATTTTCTTGCCCTCGGAATTTAAGAGCAGAGTGATGGTCATGGCATACGCATCCTTACCCAGTTTTCTGCGGATCAGCTCCGTACCACCCAACATATTGCTCCACTGGTCGTCCCCGCCGAACTGCATATTGCAGCCGTATTTCTCATACAGGCATAAGAAATCGTAGCTCTGCATGATCATGTAATTAAACTCTAAGAAACTTAATCCCTTCTCCATACGCTGCTTATAGCATTCTGCGCTCAACATACGGTTGACACTGAAATGGGCACCTACTTCTCTTAAAAACTCAATATAATTTAAATCCATGAGCCAGTCAGCATTGTTTACCATAAGCGCCCTGTCCTCGGAAAAGTCAATAAAACGACTCATCTGTTTCTTAAAACATTCACAGTTATGCGCAATGGTCTCCTTGGTCATCATGGTACGCATATCACTTCTGCCGGAAGGATCTCCGATCATACCGGTACCGCCGCCAATCAGGGCAATGGGCTTATTACCTGCCATCTGCAGGCGCTTCATCAGGCATAAAGCCATAAAATGCCCCACATGCAGACTGTCCGCGGTAGGATCAAATCCAATATAAAATGTGGCCTTACCATTGTTTATTAACTCCTTGATCTCTTCCTCATCAGTAAGCTGTGCTAACAGCCCTCTTGCCTTCAGTTCTTCAAATACTGTCATTTTACTCTCTCCTTTTTGCATTTTCTCTTGCCTTATGCCTTCACACAAAAAAACCCGTCCTTATGCAAAGGACGAGCTTAACCCGTGTTACCACCTTTATTCCCGCATGGCTCACGCCCTACGGCTTGGCAGGTATCAAACAATACCCCGGCAGATATCGGTGCCTCCGGCAAATCCTACTTTGCAGATGCCTTTTAAAAAAGATTTCCACATTTGGGTTTGCTGCTCCGAGATGTATTTCCCGATGTCCTTCTTGCGCCTCTCACCACCCGGCAACTCTCTGTCAGCCTTTAGACAATGGTACTTCTTCTCATCATCACTTTCTCAAATTATTTATGATTTCTCATTATACAAACCACCATTCGGATTGTCAACAATTTTTCATGAATCCGACATGCTGCAAAACCTCAACGGTTTACCATCAGCTTTACCATGGCCTGATTTAAGCCGTCCACAGTCAGCTTATACATGGGAAACAAACCCTTGATAGCGGTCTCCGCTTCCCGCCAGGGCGCATGTCCCGGTGCCATCTTTGGATTGAGCCAGACTACCTTTTTATAGTGCTTCTTGACTAACTGTAGCCAATCCCAGCCTGAAATACCGCCGTTAGGTCCCCTGTAATTACCCGTATCGGAATACAGTTCTTCGGGTGCCATAGCCGCATCTCCCACAATGATCACCTTATAATCACTGTCCAGATTCTTAAACATCCAGTCCGTATCTATCCAGTCACCGTTTTCACACTCCGGCGTCTTATAGAGCTTACTGTAAATACAGTTGTGGAAATAATAGGTCTTAACGTCTTTATAGTGATTGGATTTATGAACTGCCTGAAACAAATCGTTTAACAGAGAGCTGAAAGGAATCATGGTACCGCCTGAATCCATCAACAGTAATAGCTTGACCGCATTCTTACGGGGCTTCTGCATAACAATCTGCAGGCACCCTCCGTTATTACAGGTCTTGTCCACCGTTCCGTTGATATCCAGCTCCGTCTCAGGAATATCCAGTCTGGCAGAAAACTGGCGCAGCTTTCTGAATGCCAGTTGAAACTGCCTGTTGTCCAATACCCTATCGTCCCGAAAATCCCGATACTTTCTCTCTCCGATAACTGCAAATGCCGACTGGTGTCCGGTTTTACCGCCCACGCGCAAGCCCCCTACATTGCCGCCGCTGCTTCCGAAAGAAGTCTTACCCATGCTGCCTATCCAGAAGCTGCCGCCGTTGTGCTCGGAATCCTGATCCCTAAGGCGCTCTTTGAACTTCTGCTCTATCTCTTCCTTGTCCATATGGACCTGCAGATCCTCTAACTCGTTTAGCTGGGTTCTGGCCTCGTCATCCGCCAACTGCTGCAAGTCGGACTTGTCCAGCCAGCGCAGCATCTGGGAAGTAATTTCCTTTTCAAACTGAGCAGCTTTAAAGCATTCTTCAAAAGCCATATCAAATTTATCGTAATCGGTTTCGCTTTTTACCAAAATCATGCGGGCAATATAATAAAACCGGGTCATGCTGCTTTCGCACAAATTCTTTTCCAATGCCTCCTGCAGCGTTAAAAATTCTCCTAACGTCACATGCAGCCCCTTCTCCCGCAAGGTATGAAAAAACTTTGTAAACATTTTCTGCTCCTTACAGCGAATTGGCGTTATGTCTTACGGTTTCCAAATCCTCATCCTTCTTTACCACCACACCGATAAAAGGCAGTGCACTCTTAATTCTTTCTGCGGAAATACCACCTATCTGCAATGCGTTGATCCAATCGATCAGCTCCGAAGTACTGGGCTTTTTACGGATATCCCGCAGGGAGCGGATGCTGTAGAATACCTCCATGGCATTCTTTAAAAGCGCCTCCTCCACATTGGGATGATGCACCTTTATGATTTCTTCCATCAGTTCCTCATCCGGAAAATCGATATAGTGGAAAATGCAGCGACGTAAAAATGCGTCCGGCAGCTCTTTCTCCGCATTGGAGGTAATGATCACAATGGGTCGGTGCTTTGCTTTTACGGTACGTTTGGTTTCATGGATATAGAACTCCATCTGATCCAATTCCCATAAAAGGTCGTTGGGAAACTCTAAATCCGCCTTATCTATTTCATCGATCAAAAGCACCACCTGCTCGTCACTGTCAAAGGCTTCTCCTAACTTACCCAGCTTGATATAGCGGGAAATATCATCCACGCCCGCTTCCCCAAACTGACCGTCGTAAAGCCTCTGAATGGTATCATACACATAGAGCCCTTCCTGGGCCTTGGTGGTGGATTTAATATTCCAGATGATCAGTTTCCTTCCCAAA
Source organism: Lachnospiraceae bacterium (assembly GCA_022510705.1). Lineage (GTDB taxonomy): Bacteria > Bacillota > Clostridia > Lachnospirales > Lachnospiraceae > Acetatifactor. Next base: position 39,015 of record JAFLSX010000004.1, on the reverse strand, counting down.
GATTTGGCTACCGCTTCCGCTAACATGGTCTTGCCGGTGCCAGGCTCTCCCTTTATCAACAGTGGCTTTTTTAAGGCAATTGCCACATTGACGCTGGCCATCAGCTCCTCACTTGCCACATATTCACTGCTTCCCTGAAAGCCAGTCTTCTGCTCGTCCATACGCTCTCCCTTTCCCTATCACTTTTTCTTGAAAATTATTTACTATCATGTTACGATATTCTTGTTTTAAAATCAAGGAAATTATGGAGAATACACTATGATAAAAGATTTATTTAAAAACGGACGTCCCACCCTTTCTTTCGAAGTCTATCCGCCGAAAAAGGACGATGATTTTGATTCCGTTTTTGATATCCTTCGGGCATTAAACAATCTGCACCCTGATTTTATCAGCGTCACCTACGGTGCAGGCGGCAGTAAATCCAAACGTACGCTGGAAATTGCCTCCTTTCTGCAAAATGACCTTGGGGTAGAGGCGCTTGCCCATCTGACCTGTGTAGGAAATAAGAAAGAGGATATTCTCTCCGTACTTGAAGGCTTTGAGAAAAGCAATATCACCCAGGTACTGGCTCTGCGCGGCGACCGCCCCAGAGACATGACGGATGAACAGTTTGATTCCCGTGACTTTGCCCATGCTTCGGATTTGATTACTTATATCAAGGAACACACCTCCTTAAGCTGTGCGGGTGCCTGCTATCCCGAAAAGCATTTTGAATGCTTCAGCAAGGAAACCGATATATTAAACCTGAAGAAAAAACAGGAAGCAGGTGCAGATTTCTTTATTACCCAATTATTTATGGACAATGATTACTTTTACGATTTTAAAGATCGGGCAGAAAGAAAAGGCATTACCATTCCCATCTGTGCAGGCATTATGCCCGTCACCTCCGCTTCTTCCTTAGGTACTACTATTTCGCTTTCCGGCTCTTCTATCCCGAAGGCTTTTTCCGACCTCATTGCCACCTACGGGGATAAGCCGGAGGAAATGCGCAAGGCCGGTATCGACTATGCTATCCGCCAGATTCTGGACTTAAAAGCAAACGGTGTGGACGGCATACACCTCTATACCATGAACAGACCGAAAATGGCCGGAGAAATTGTAGCGGCAATCAGTTGAGAATCATAGTGATGTTAAGAGATTAAAAAGGTGTAAAGTCTTCAAAATCCAATAAGACTTTACACCTTAGATAGTTGTTATTAGGTTACTATTTACTTGCTGTCATTCTCTTTTGGGTCGTGTGTTTCGATGTATTCTATTATATCAAGTATTTCATCGCTATTCATACCCTTTTCACGTAATTTTCTAATCAGATTGATAATTTCTTTACCTGTCATATATTCACTCACTTTCTACCACCGCCTTTCGTTGGTGATATTGTACCATAGTGTAAAGCCTTATTCAATTATCAAGGTACTTTTTGTGTGTTCTTTTCGTTGGGATACTTGCTTGAAATTCTAAGAATTAAGCCAGATTCCTGCTACAAATAGATAGAAAGTTCGATAGACGAGATTTGCTATCGGTATAGATACTATAACAGATACATTTAGAAGTGTAAAGCCTTAATACTCGATATTGGAATAACTCATTTGGCATATATTTATGAAATAAGTATAGAGCCGATAATAACAGTTTCATCTGCATATTATCGGCTCTTTTTTGCATTTTCAACAATATTACATTCTTTACGGTATGACTTTATAATGTATTTCCTTCGGTTATCAAATGCATCTGCCGTCATAGATCATACTCATAATCTTCCTAAATCTCTATTTTATTTCCGTCCAAATCATAAAAAGATAGAGAGCGTCCAAAATAATCAAATACTTCTCCGATTTTCACACGATTCATTTCTAATTTTTCTTTAAGAACATCAAAATCATCAACACAGAATCCATAAGCTGGCTGTTCTCCCGTTGCATATTGCATTTGAGAAATAACATTGTTTTCGCTTGGAATTAACATTATTTTAACCCCATTTTCAGTTCTCATATCAAAATATAGAGAATCTTTATGTATCACCTTAAAATCAAGAATTTTCTCATACCAAACAGCAGCTTTATCCAAGTCACTAACTGGTATGTAAATATAACTACTGATAAGCATTGCACTCCTCCATAATCCCTTATATTTTAAGCGTAGTTTATAAATTCAGCATCTTTGTCAAATTCAGCCAATTCTTCTGCAGTAATATTTCCAATACCATCATATCTGTAATAGCGGCCATGCTCTGCCCGGAATTCAATGATACAATAATCCTCGTCATCTACTCCTTTTGGATAATATTTCTCATCGCCTTCATTCCATAACATAGCTTTATGTTCATGATCAAAGTGCACAATAACTGTTCCGGTAAAGCACACTCCCTCAAACGTCTGGCAATTATCGAAGTACAGGCATGCCTTATTATTTTTTAATAATGACTGTACATGCATTGAGGACGTATTTGTTGAAATCAAATGTCCTCCCAAGCCTTTGTGCCAAGTACTAAATACTCTTCTAATACTGGGATTTCCGTCCTTGTCCAAAAAACCTATACTTGCAAAACCAGCTTCCTTTACTAATTTATCAATTTCATTCAATGTCATATCTTCTTTTCCTCCTCTTCAAGATTTTTCAATATTTTCTCAAGTCCTGCATCCAATCTCAATATCTCCTCATCAGTAAAACCATTATAAAATAAGCGGCTCATTTCATCGGAGACTTCATTATATTTACTTTCCAACCTACGTGCATTGTCCGTAAGACGGATGCGGATTTGCCGGCGATCCTTGGGATCATAACATCTTATTACATGCCCTAGATCTTCCATGCGATCAAGCATACTGGTCAGTGTTGTCTTCGCCAGTCCCGTTCTCCTGGCCAGTTCCACGATGGGCAGATCATCCTCCTGCCATAAAACATAGAGAATACGCCCTTGAGCACCGTTGAATTCGTCAATTCCGGCCTCAGTCAGCAATTTGTCAAAGACACGTCCCTGAATCTGCTTAATCTGTGAAATTAAAAATCCTCCTCTTGTCTCAATCATTATTTTCCTCCTATATAGAATAGTACTATATAGTACTATATATGTCAATATATTTTGTCTATATTTTTATATTATCAATTAGAAGCACCTCTCAAATTATCAATCACAGATTCAAGCTGTACTTCATCAATTTATACTGACTTCCATCCCGCTTATCCACACATAACTCTGAATCAATCATACGAAAGCCCATAGACTTTGCAAGCCTATGGGACGCTTCATTTTCTTCTCTTGCTAAGTGAATAAATTCCTCTGCTCCAAGTTCTTTTTTACAATACTGAATCAAATAATTAAGAATCTGTCTTCCGTAGCCCTTCCTTACATGATCAGGCCCCAAGCATATGTTTCAAGCATTTTCTCTACCTCTTAGGAGATCATGGAAAACATCTATCGACATTCAATCAAAAATTATGCCAATCGGTAAAAGTTAACTGCTCATCCAGATCATCATACGCGCTGCACAATATTTGTTCTCCGAAAGCATCCGAACATTGAAAAGAAACATAGCCATCAGATAACCCTAAAGATTCCGGAATAATATTCGCAATTAGCTTATCCAGATTAAGCATGGGAAAAAGCTGCTTCAATGTCGCTTCAATATCGGTCTTTTCCACTGTTCCGTCATTGGGTGTTTCATCATATTCTTTTTTTAATTCTGTCAGCCTGTCCCAATGGGGCCGATACACTTCTTCGTCAGGGTCTGACGGCAAAGCCTCTTTCACAGTGATCTCATCGATTTCCCAGAAAGGACATCCGCAGGCTTCCATATCTTCCATGATATTTAATAAAAAATTATCGTTTACCTGTTTTCTATTCTGCTGTACACGTTTTTCAAATTCATTGTAATAGGCTGTTAAGCAGTCGGCTATTTCATCATTCGAGCAACTTGCCGTATCCAACCTGGATGTAATGATATCCCAGTTTTTAATTTCCTCTAAATCACTGTAGATACTGATCTGATCATCTTTGTAAACACCCATATAACCGAAATCAAAAGTACCGCTGATTTTTATTTCCCCGTTTATCACTTTTATTTCTATCAAACTTTATTCCTCCCACTGGGCATCGGAAATCTCTATCTTCTTATCCCGCAGCATCAAATCTTTCACTGCTTCGTCCGCAGCCTTACCTTCAAACAATATTTGGTTGACCTGCTCGATAATGGGAAGCTGTACCTGATATTTCTCTGCCAGCCCCATGGCCGCCTTAGCGGAATATACACCCTCCACGACCATCTTGACCTCATCCATGGCCTCTTCCATGCTCTTTCCCTGTCCGATCAAAATACCGGCCCTGCGGTTGCGGGAATGCATGGAGGCACAGGTAACGATCAGATCGCCGATGCCGGTCAGTCCGCAGAAGGTTTCAAACTTGGCACCCATGGCTACACCCACTCTGGCGATCTCCGTAATGCCTCTGGTGATCAGTGCCGCCTTGGTATTGTCACCGTAACCCAGTCCGTCCGCCATGCCGGCAGCCAGAGCCACCACATTTTTGAGGGAACCGCCCAATTCAATACCCAGCACATCGGAACTGGTATAGACACGGAATACATCGTTCATGAAAATATTCTGCAGATATTCCGCTGTCGCTTTCTTTTTCGCACCCACAACAATGGTGGTAGGAATTCCCCTGCCCACTTCCTCCGCATGGGAAGGTCCGGAAAGCACCGCTACTACCGCCTGGGGTACTTCCTCTTCAATGATCTGGGAAAGAGTCATCAGCGTATTTTCCTCAATGCCTTTTGCCACATTCACGATAATCTGATCCTGTTCTACTACCGACTTGAGCAGCTTTGCGGTACTGCGGGTAAATGCAGAAGGTACCGCCAGCACCAGCAGATCCCTACCGGCTACTGCCTCCTGTAAATCGGTGGTAAATACCATATCTTCCGGCAGTTTGACCCCAGGCAGTTTGTCCTTATGCTCATGCTCTGCTTTAAGCATGGCAATTTCCTGTTCAATTTTGGACCATACTGTAATTTCATGTCCGTTCTTATGTAAGAGTACCGCCAGTGCAATGCCCCAGCTTCCTGCTCCGATAATTCCTACTTTTGCCATAATCCCCTTATTCCTCCACTTTATTTTTCTTAGTGAGATAGGTCTTTCGTTCTTCCCCTTTCACTAACCGCACAATATTTGCACTATGCTTATAATAAGCAAGTATTGTCAAAAGAGCCGTCAAAATATATAACTCGATGAGCTGCATCCTGCCCATTCCCGTAAAAACACCCAGTTCTCCGCAGATTACCATCTCCGCCATGAATCCTGCATAGACCAACAATGACCCCAAGGATACATAGTGGGTTAAAAAGAATGTGCCGAAAAACACGATGACTCCCATGGGGATGAAATAAGGGTGAAAAGACAGCACCAGACCAGCTGTGGCTGCAATTCCCTTTCCCCCTTTAAAATGCATATAAAAAGGATAATTATGTCCCAAAATGACGCCCGCTGCAGTATAAAGAGCCAACAAATAGATATTTTCCGGATGACTTGCACCGAATAAAAAACGGGTGAGCACTACTGCCAAAATACATTTTAAACAGTCTCCTGCAAGCACGATCAACCCGGCCTTTGTTCCCAATACTCTGAGTGCATTGGTAGTACCGGAATTGCCGCTTCCATACTCTCTGATATCGATACCATGGGCTTTTCCGTAAAAATATGCGGTCTGGAACAACCCAAAAATATAACCGATCACAAGACAGATGATCCTCTCTAATATCATTTATCCTTTTCCTTCCTCTCCCTGATAATAAACCGCAGAGGCGTACCTTTAAAGCCAAAGGTTTCCCGAATCTGGTTTTCAATATATCTTGTATAGGAAAAATGCATCAAATCCTTATCGTTGACAAAAATGACAAAGGTTGGCGGCTTGACAGAGGCCTGTGTAATGTAATAGAGCTTTAATCTCCTGCCCTTGTCCGAAGGCGGCTGCTGCATGGCTACCGCTTCCGCCATGATCTCGTTTAGCACACCTGTCTGTACCCTCATGGCGTGATTCTCACTGACCATGTCAATGGTTTCATACAGCTTGGGCAAGCGCTGTCCCGTCTTGGCGGAAATAAAGAGTATTTCCGCATACTGCATAAAGGACAGGGTATTGCGCACGCTTTCCGTAAAGCGGTAAATGGTCTTATCGTCCTTTTCCACTGCGTCCCATTTGTTGACCGCAATGATCACCGCTTTTCCTCTATCGTGTGCGATACCCGCAATCTTGGCGTCCTGCTCTGTCACACCTTCCGAAGCGTCAATTACCATGACTACTACATCCGCACGTTCTACCGCACCCACGGTACGGAGGATCATGTAGTGTTCCAAGTCCTCTTTCACCTTGTTCTTGCGGCGAAGGCCCGCCGTATCTATAAAAACATATTCCCTGCCGTTATAAGTAATATCCGTATCCACCGCATCCCTGGTCGTTCCTGCGATATCCGAAACAATCAGCCTGTTCTCTCCTAAAAGCTTGTTGATAATGGAGGATTTTCCCACATTGGGTTTGCCTACGATGGCTACCCGAATCCTGTCATCCTCTTCCTCTTCTCCGTCACTTTCGGGGAAATAAGAAATCACCTGGTCTAAAAGTTCTCCCAGTCCCAGTTTGTTAATGGATGATATGGCATAGGGTTCTCCGATGCCCAGATTGTAGAACTCATAGACATCGTTGCCGTATTTTTCAAAGCTGTCCACTTTATTGACCGCTAATACTACCGGTTTATGGGAGCGCCGCAGCATATCCGCCACTTTTGAGTCCGCATCTACCAGCCCCTGCCTGACATCTACCATGAAAAGAATCACATCCGCGGTATCCATGGCTAACTGGGCCTGCTCCCGCATCTGCGATAAAATAATATCCTTGCTGTCCGGTTCAATACCGCCGGTATCGATCAATGTAAAGTTCTTATCTAACCAGCTCACATCCGCATAGATTCTGTCCCTGGTAATTCCCGGCGTATCCTTTACAATCGAAATCTTTTCTCCTGCAAGCGCATTGAACAGAGTGGATTTGCCCACATTGGGCCTTCCTACTACAGCTACAATCGGCTTGGACTTTCCCTCTGCCATCAACTTTCCTCCTTCAATATGCGCAAAATACTTTCCACGAAATCATAACCACTTGATTTTACAATATCTACCTGTACTTGTAAAGCCCCCTCCAACTGGGAAAGATGCATATCATCCAGCAAAACATCCTCCCCGCTTCTAAGCACATTCTGGGGCAGAAAGAGCCTGCAGCCAAGTTCCTTACCTGCAAGCTGCGACACAATATCCTGCCCGGTTAAGAGTCCCGAAACCGTAATATTTTCTCCGAAAAAATCATTTCGTATGGCATATACCAAGACCGTGAGTCCGGAAATAGTTTTTTCCATGGTATCCGCCATTCGCCGGATATAGGGATAGGCCAGGTTGCCCGTCACCATAGAAACCGTCACCGGCTGCTTCTGCCTGTGAAGTATGAACGGCATGACCTTTGCTTCTGCCATTGCGTCTTCAAATTCATTTAACAGAAGCCGCAGCATACCCACGCCGTTTTCCAACTGCAGATAACCGTCATAGCGCTCTTCCTCCGGCAGCTCTCTTTCTGCAAGTATATACCATTCGTCACTGGCGTGAATGAAATGAAGACCGTGCGTCTCAACAAGCTTTTGCTGCCAGCGCTCTATCATGTCCAGCACCGCTTCCGCATCGGCCTTTTCAAAGGGCTCTAAGGGATAAAGCCCCTCCCTGTACTTTGAAAGTCCCACCGGCACCACCGAAACACTCTCTAAATGAGGCAGATACTCTGTCAGCTTTTTTATGCTGTATTCCAGCTCCGCACCGTCATTGATACCCTTACACAGTACGATCTGCCCGTTCATGGGGATTCCAGCCGCATAGAGTTTGTCCACTTTTTTAAGGGCATCTCCTGCAAAACGGTTGTTTAACATTTTACAACGCAATTTTGGATTCATAGTCTGAAAAGAAATGTTGATGGGTCCCAAGCGATATCTGATGATCCTGTCAATATCGTGGTCGGACATATTGGTAAGGGTCACATAATTACCTTGTAAAAAAGAGAGTCTGGAGTCATCATCCTTAAAATACAATGTTTCCCGCATCCCCGGCGGCATTTGATCGATAAAACAAAAGATACAGCGGTTGCTGCAGTGTCTGTACTCATCCATCAGACCGTTTTCAAAAACAATACCCAGGTCCTCATCCAAATCCTTTTCAATCTGCAGCAAACATTCTTCTCCGTCTTTGGTTTCTACAAGCACCTCTATGTATGTCTCCTGAATGAGAAACTGATAGTCAAAAACATCCTCTATTTCACTGCCGTTTATGGCTGCTATTTTATCTCCGCATTCCAGTCCGAGTTCTTCTGCGATACTGCCCTTCTCCACCCGACTGATAACATGTTCCATCTGCTTCTTCATCCTGCCGCTCCTTCTTAACATCTATCCCTATTCTACTAGAAATTTCTTGACGTGTCACTAGCATAATGTTATAAAATATTCATAGAAAACCTTGCACGCAGGAGGAAACCATGCCTAATTTACATGAACTGGAAAATGCCATGCCGGTGGCCCCTTTAAAGATTGTTGCCATGCCCTCTGCAGAGAAACTGGCACACAGAGTTAATGAATATCTGGTAGGCTTTCGTAAGAGCGTCAATAATAAAGTAAAAAACGATCCCGCCTTTCACGGATACATCGAAAACAGCTATTTAACGGATTTTGAATGTCCCCGCTTTGGCAGCGGTGAAGGCAAGGCCGTATTCCATGAATCCATCAGGGGCAAGGATCTCTTTATCATAACTGATGTCTGCAATCACAGTCTCACCTACAACGTGGGTGGATATACCAACCATATGTCCCCCGATGACCACTATCAGGATTTAAAGCGTGTCATATCCGCCTGCAACGGCAAAGCACACCGCATCAACGTCATAATGCCCTTTTTATATGAGGGCAGACAGCATAAGCGCAACGGCAGGGAATCCTTGGACTGCGCCTATGCACTGGAAGAATTGAGTTCCATGGGCGTTACTAATTTTGTGACTTTCGATGCCCATGATCCCAGGGTACAAAATGCCGCTCCATTAAACGGTTTTGACAATTTTACTCCCCCCTATCAGTTCATCAAAGCGCTGTTAGCTGCCGAGGAGGATCTGTTAGTGGACAAGGACCATCTGGTCGTGATCAGTCCGGATGAAGGTGCCTTGGATCGGGCCATTTATTTTGCTACTGTATTGGGCGTGGATACCGGTATGTTTTATAAGCGTCGGGATTACTCCGTCATGATAAACGGTAAAAACCCCATTGTGGCGCATGAGTTTCTGGGGGACAATATAGAAGATAAAGATGTGATCATCATTGACGATATGATTTCCTCCGGAGAAAGTATGTTAGATACTTCCAGGCAGTTAAAAGCCATGCACGCCAGACGGGTATACCTCTGCTGCACCTTCGGCCTCTTTACAAACGGCTTAAAAGCCTTTGATGAAGCCTACGAGAAATGCTATTTTGATAAAGTCATTACTACCAATCTGACCTATCTGCCTCCCGAGATTCGCCAAAGGCCTTATTTTGTAGAAGCCGATATGAGTAAATTCACTGCTTCCATCATAGATTTTATGAACCACGATGTATCTTTGACCAATACTCTGGCTACCACAGAAAAGATACACAGTATTCTGGAAGCCTATAACCAGCGCATACCGGTTGACTTAGAATGATTTTATGGGAAAACTTAAGGATACTTTAAACAGATCCCCGTCCAGATAAATATGGAATTTACCGTTTTGCAGTTCCGTTAAATTCTTGGCAATGGACAGCCCTAATCCGCTGCCTTCCGTATTTCTGGACACATCCCCTCTGATAAAGCGCTCTGTCAGTTCCTCAGCCGGAATATTCAGGGGTTGGGCGGAAATGTTTTTAATGGACAGCATGACATCCTGCTGTCCTTTTTCCATATCCAAATACACTCTGGTTCCCGGCAGCGCATATTTACACACATTGTTGAAAAGATTTTCTATTACCCGCCAGATTCTTCTGCTATCTGCTTCAATATTAACCGCTTTTTCAGAAAAGCTCTCTATGACCGTCAGATTTTTTTCTTCAAACTTTTCAGAAAATTCTCCTAACGCCTGCTTTAACAACTCAGTCAGATTGATGGTTTCCCAAGTCAGGATAATGTTGCCGGATGAGATTTTGGAGGCTTCCAGCAGATCATCCGTCAGCTGCTTCAGACGCTGGGATTTGTTCTCCAGCACTTCAATATATCCCTTCACCGGCTCCACTTCTATCTTTTCCCGCTTTAATAAATCCACATAGTTGATAATGGAGGTCAACGGGGTTTTGATATCATGGGAAACATTGGTGATCAGATCGGCCTTTAAGCGTTCATCCTTCATGGAAGTTTCCACAGCTTCTTTGATGCCTGAGCCGATGCTGTTCACCGCTTCCGCCAACTGTTTGTTTTCGCCGTGCATATCATCGGTGGGTACCTGATAGCCCAGTTCACCCTCTCTGATCTTCACGATTCCCTCTATAATCTTCTTTCTCTTTAAATGGTGGTAAAACCAAATGCAAAAAATACCCGCATCCATGAGGCATACTATTATAAACACCGAAATCAGCTGACTCAGGCTCCTATGCCACCATGCGTTGCAGAACCAAAAGCCTAAAATAAGATTTAGCCCCATAATTCCGCCCATGATAAACAGATTTCTGAAAAAGACACCGCTATTGTCATATAGCTTAAGCAATAGCTTTTTTAAGGCCATAGCCGGCTTTTTTATCAGTTTCTGCCACAGTAACTTAAACAGACTGTTTTGCCAGAGTGTATGAGCTTTTATTCTGCGCAGCAAGCTGTACCAGAACAGACAGAATGACAGACTGCACAAAAGAACGAAGCCTCCTGCCATGCAGGCGGTCCTGAATCTGTGGGCACAGATAATATCCAAATTGTCCCCTCTGAAATACTCCCACAGAAACCATAACCCAAACTCAAACAGGAAAAATGCCGATGCAGCTCCCAGTCCCGCCGCTATTTCCGTGGGAATATCATCAAACCAATTTAAAACAAGTACCGCTTCCCGCTCCTCGGCTCCGGAAGCATCGGTTTTACTCCGTCCTGCCGCACGCCATCCCGTTTTGACACTTAAAAATAAAAATAATACAAACCACAGCAACAAACCGACCGCACCTACTGCCAACAGCAGATACGCATAGGGATGAAGCCGGGAATAAGCAGCATCCGCCTGGGCCAGAAAATCCGTCAGAGGATAGGAGGTATCGACCCCCAGCCAGATACGCGCTGTTTCCGGATATGCATACTCATATCTGGAAAAAGCATCAAAAATTGCCTGTTCATTGAATATATCCGAACCCATATTGGATTCATAGATCATATTTTCCGGTCTGTAGATCATATACCGGCCATATTGTTCTCTGTAATATTCGTCCAGACCATCCCAATTATCAGAAGAAAGATTGCTTACCCGCACACTCTCTCCCATCATTGCCATTTCAAAATTATAAGCAATATTGGTATTTTCTGCACTATAGCGCTCCCCAAAGCCTAAGTATTCGTTATAATTATATGAAATATCCTGGACTGCCTGCTCTACCCAGCCGCAGTAAGTTACATATTCTGACCAGCTCTCGACACAGTCTGTTAAGCTTTTATTGTTTACAGTCCGGTAGCGCTCCGCCAGCATATTTACCAAAACCCGGATATTGCCGTCATGATCTATATACACATCCGCTACGGGATTATCCGTCAACAGAATATCTGCCAGCACCTCATGCGTCATATTTTCACCGGCAACATGGATGACTGTCATTGTTTCCGATGAATCGGTTTCAACCAAAACTTCTTCTGTTTCTGCTAATATTGCCTCGTTCGTTATTTGGAAATAAGTATTATCCGCATCGGTATCCCCCCAGTTTAAAAGAAATGTCGCGCTATCTCCCAGGTAGTCATGAAGAATGCCCTCCTGCTCCGCATTCAGATGGCCGTCCACCGTATTATAATGCGAAGAACCAAAGTAAAATACAAACTCCTCTTCTGTCATATCCTGTACTTCATAGCTCAAACCGTACTTATCCCACTTCAGTAGATCCTGTAAATAATACTGGGCTGCTTCCGGCTGATATTTTCCGTCCTCCGACTCAACGATTTCTTCTGCTTTTTCTCCGTATCTCCTGTTGACAAAGGCCTTGATATCCATGACTTTATTTCCGTCAAAAACTCCGTCTGTCTCCAGCTGGCTTTTTGCCACATTATAACGGATGATATCCCGCAGGGCATTCCACAGCATATAATCGAAAGCTTCTGTTTCATCAAAAGCCGTTTCTTCCCCAAAAAGGCTCCAGTCATAATTAATCCTGCCGGTTGGGATGTTCGCGTTATCCACCTTTATACTGATAAAAGAATACATTATCAGCCAGAACACAGCAATTGCCGACAGCCCCATGCTCAACTGCTGCAGACTGTAATATAGAATACTTTTGCCTCTTGTCAGTCCTTTTCTTGTTTTCAATTCCCATCTCCTCTTACTGTTTGTCCACCTTGTAGCCCACACCCCAGACTACCTTCACATATTTAGGCTCCTTAGGATTGATTTCTATTTTTTCCCGAATATGCCGTATATGCACCGCCACCGTATTGTCCGCACCGATGGCCTCTTCGTTCCAGATATTCTCATAGATTTGGTCTATGGAAAAGACCCTTCCGGGATTTTTTACCAACAGAAGCAGAATGCTGTATTCAATAGGCGTCAACCGTACAGGTTCTTCATCCACGGTCACTTCCTTGGTATCATCGTTGATACAAAGTCCTCCTATGCGATAAATGGCACTACTTTCCTGGGGCATACTGCCCAGCTTGGTATAACGGCGCAGATTGGATTTTACTCTGGCTACCAGTTCCAGCGGATTAAAGGGTTTTGTAATATAGTCATCCGCCCCGATATTCAGTCCCAAAATTTTATCCGTATCCTCTGACTTTGCTGACAGTATAATGATCGGAATACTGCTGTATTCCCGTATTTTAACAGTAGCATGAATTCCATCCAGTTTTGGCATCATAACATCCATGATCAGAAGGTGTATCTCCTCTTTTTGTAAGATTTCGATTGCCTCTTCCCCATTATAGGCCTTAAAAATAGAGTACCCTTCATTCCTTAAATAAATTTCAATAGCCTCCACGATTTCCTTATCATCATCACAAACCAGTATATTTGCCATATTTCCTCACATTCTCCCCATTTGGTACGTATTTTGTATTATTTACACATTACATTGGCCCCTATACTTTAAGGCTTTAACATTAAGAACGCCCCCAGATTTCCTCTTTTCCCATGACTGGCTCTATGGGAAAATAAAAGCGCAGGATTACAGCAGGTACAAATATCCGTCACCGTAATCTGCTTGGGAGAGAGTCCCGCCTGCTTAAGTACCAGCTCATTGGCCTTCCATAAATCCAGTTGGTATTTGCCGGGTGCCATTCCCGCAGTTAATACCGCTTCTCCAAACTCCTTTTTAAAAACATCCGCCACATCCTCCGAGACTTCATAGCAGTCCCGACAGATGGATGGTCCAACAGCCGCCAGAATATCCTTTGCATGGCAGCCGTATTCCTCCTGCATCAGCCGCACCATTCCGGCTCCAATCCTTCCTACTGTTCCCCTCCAGCCGGAATGGGCCAGTCCGATCACCCTCTTCTTTGTATCCACAAAATACAGGGGGACACAGTCGGCATAGAAAGTAGACAATACAATCCCCAGTTCGTCTGTGATGAGTCCGTCCACATCCCCATAATCCTTAGGATAGATTACACCTTTGCCGCAGTCTGCCTTCGTTACCTTTCTGATATTGACGGTATGGGTCTGGTCCGAACAGACAAAATCCTTTAGTTCACACCCTAAAACCGCCGCAACACGTCTGTAGTTTTCTATAACCGCTTCTTTATCATCCCCTCTGGTAAAGCTGAGATTCAAAGTGGAAAACATCCCTTGACTGATGCCCCCCATACGGGTGGAAAATAAATGAGATACGATGCCGGTCCTGCTAAAAGCAGGAAAGGTCAGATAAACCAATCCGTTCTGTTCTTTTTCCTCTAATACAGGGCTTATACCCTTGCGAACAAATTTCATTTTCTCCTGCCTTTCTTTAACCCCGACTATAGATATGTGGAAATGCATTGGGTATCCATATGATTTCTTCCCGCAGAATACCGACTACATCATAGCGCACAGGGACCTCTTTCCCAATCCGCGCCTGATAGCGGTAATAATCTGCCACACGGCAGATTTTTTTCATCTTGGCATTCCCCACCGCCGCAAGAGGACTGTCATACCGGCTGCTGCTGCGATATTTTACCTCTACAAATACCAAATATTCTCCGTCATAGCCTATAATATCAATCTCACCCTGTGTGCAACGGAAATTGCGCTCCACAATCCGAAATCCGCGGGCTGCTAAATACTTCGCAGCCCGTTCTTCCTGTTCTGTTCCGGTTTTTCTGTTGTTTGATCCGGGCAAATATATATCCTCCCATCCACGGCTTTCTTTTTTCAGTATACTTCCCAAGAATGCGCCCGTCAAACAAATCTTCCCTGACAGCTCCTACCGTAATGCTGCCCTTATTCTATGTAAATTTTGGTGAGCCTTCCGCCTAATCTGCTAAGGAGTTCGTTGGTAATGCTTCCTGCCCGTTCCGCCAGAGATACAGCCTGTATTTCTTCCTCTCCATCCTTCCCTATCAATGTTACGATATCCCCCTCTTTAACCGGAATCCCCGTCACATCCAATATCGTTTGATCCATGCAGATACGTCCTACAATGGGTGCCTTTTTCCCTTTTACCAGCGCATAACCCTGCTGCAGGCTTCTGGGCAGCCCGTCCGCATAGCCGATGGCTATGACGGCTAATCTGCACTTTTTTCCGGCTTGCCAGGTTCTGCCGTAAGATACGTAGCCGCCTGCCTCCACGGTACGAATACAGGCAATCCGGCATTTTAAACTCAATACCGGTCTTAGGGACAGTCCAAGTCTC
Organism: Lachnospiraceae bacterium; assembly: GCA_022510705.1. Classification (GTDB taxonomy): domain Bacteria; phylum Bacillota; class Clostridia; order Lachnospirales; family Lachnospiraceae; genus Acetatifactor. Next base: position 23,944 of record JAFLSX010000004.1, on the reverse strand, counting down.
TCCTTGGGAGAATTACTGGCACAGCCATAGAGTGCAATCCCCGGACGTGCATAAGACATTCCTTCCATGGGATAAAACAAGAGACCGTAACTACTCTGCATATGACATACGGGGAAAAAACCTTTTTCTTCCAACTTTTTCTTCAGGTTCATAAAATCTTCAATCTGTCTTAAGGTAAACAGACGATCCTCTTTTCTGTCACTGTCCGCCACACTCATATGGGAATACAGTCCCTCCACCCGAAGCCCCGGCAGTCTTAATACCCGCTCGATAGATTCTATATCCTTGCAGGAAATTCCCAGCCTGTTCATACCGGTATCCACTGCCAGATGCGTGCGAAGAAAACATCCCGTACCTGCCAGCGCAGCCGCGTGGGACTCATCCACTACCGTCTGCAGCAGTCCATAGCGTTTTAATAAAAATGCATCTCTGGGCATGGTGTATCCCAACACCAGAATCTCTCCGCCGATACCTGCAGCCCGCAGTGCAATGCCTTCTTCCAGTGTAGCTACCGCAAAATGTCCACAACCTTCCTTTTCCAAGACCTCTGCTACTTTAATGGCGCCATGCCCATAGGCATCTGCTTTAATTACAGCCATGCTGGCACAGCCCGTAGGCATTTTGGATAATAATGCCCTGTAATTTTCCCGCAGCTTCTGCAGGGAAATTTCCAGCCACGCCCTGCCGGGTTTTTCGGTATCTTCTATTTTATTTTCTATCTTCCATTTAGAAATGCTTTTTTCTTTCACCGACTGATTCATATACTCCCCTTATCCGGATGCAAATATATACCAGACACAAACTGCCTCCCAGTACGATCAAATAGTAGAGAGGACTGATCGTGAGCATAAATCGAAACCCGGTCACTTTTACAAACCCTCTCAAAATTAAAATGACGGCAGGATGCAGACAGTATAAAAGCATGGGACCTTTTTCATAAAAAGCCTTCCATTGTGCCTTTGTATTGAAATCCTGCGTTTTACTCCATATACCTTTACATGATAGCAACAGGGCAAACAAGCCCTGCATGCAAAAAGGAAGGAGCAAGTACATACTGTCATGGCGCTGCAATCTGAGTATATGTAATCCCAGCCCCTCCCCGCACATCAAGAGCAGGGTACCGAAAAAGAACAGGGCAGATTCTTTTCTGATGCTGCCGTTTTCATCTGACTGACTGTCAGGACCGGCTTGCAACTGCGTTCGGACCGCGACTTCATAACCCAGTAATAAAAAAAGGGGCGCAAAAAACAATCCGTTTCTGGTATGGGAAGAAATTTTAAATATCACCTCATACAGGGAGTTCAGTAAGGGGATTTGGGCGGTCACTCCATAGTAACTATCCCCAAAAAGACCAATCAGATAGAGCAGCCATGCACAAAGAAAAGTCCTTGTTCTTCCCAGTATTGATAAGCCTCCCCAAACCAGGATCAATCCCAATACCACGGCTGGCAGATACCAGAGATGGTAATAGGTTCCGTCAAAGAAAAATGCTCTTCCCGCCTGCAATAAGAGTTCCATGGGCGCAATATTTCTATAAAGCGTCCATTCTCCTAAAAACTGATATAATCTGACGGGCAGATAAAGTAATGTGGTTGCCAGATACAGACACAGCAATTTAAATAAAAAACGTCTGATCTTGGCGGAATCACCCGCTGCATATGCGCCATATAATACAAAATAACCGGTCACCATCAAGAAAAAAGGCACCGCCAATCTGGCTAATACCCTGGTAAGCAAAAAATCCGCCGTCTCATTTATGCTTTCCAAGGGCGAAGTATGAATTGCCACTACTAACGCCGCTGCTATCCACTTAAAATCATCCAGCCCTTTTAGTCTTGCTCCCTGCTGCAAATAAATCCCCTCCGCACTGTTTTATTTATGGATTTGAGCGGGTATTTACCGCCAGCTCCAAAACTTGATCCACCACTTCCGCAAACTCCATTCCGACTCCCTTCATCATATTGGGAAACCTGCTGTGAGAAGTAAAGCCGGGAATGGTATTGATCTCGTTGAACACAATTTCCTTTTCCTGCGTAAAGAACATATCCACTCTGGTAAAGCCCCTGCACCCTAAGGTACGATAGATTTTTGCCGCAGTCTTTTTTATCCGCTGTTCCTCTTCTTCACTGATCCGTGCCGGCATATGGATGGAGGAGGTTTTTAAAGTATATTTTTCTTCATAGTCAAAAAATCCTTCTGAAAGTTCAATTTCATCCACTCTGCCTAAAGTAAGCTCCTCATTTCCCATAACCGCACAGCCTACCTCAAAACCGCTTATGCTCTCCTCTATTACCACTTTTTTATCATGTAAAAAGGCTTCGCAAACCGCATCTTCCATATCCTCCCACTTTCCAACACGACTGATGCCAAAAGAGGAGCCGGCCCTCACCGGTTTGACAAAAAGGGGAAATCCCAATGCCTCTATTTCAGTCCGCTTATCTTCATACTCTGCCATACTGCTTATGGTTACACTTTCAGGCACCCTGATACCCGCCAGGGAAACCAGCGTATGTGCCAACACTTTATCCATTCCGATCACGGAACTTTCCATACCGCAGCCGGCCAAAGGAATAGCCGCTATTTCACAGAGTCCCTGCAACGAGCCGTCTTCACCGTTTTTTCCGTGAAGAATGGGAAATGCTATGTCAAATTCCATCTTTTTCAAACGTTCTTCCCTCTCCACCCAAAGTGTGGGTTTTCCTCTGCTCATGGAAATAGTGGCCGGATAACAGTTCTCTTCCTGCCAGGTATTATTTGCGATTCTTTCTTCCTTACCTTCATAGTAGAGCGCCTGTCCTTCTCTCGTAATGCCAAGGTGCAGGACTTCATAGCGGCTTCTGTCCATTACCGCTAACACGGCTGATGCAGAAGTCAGGGAAACTTCATATTCCGTGGAGCAGCCCCCAAAAATAACCAGTATTTTTTTCATGTAAATCTCCGTTCCTTCATATGTTCTTCGTTCAATTATTTTCACTATAGCAGAGAATATTTAGGAGGCATTTAAATATTTCTTAGGATTTTCTTAATTCATAAATACAAAAATAGCATACTGCAGTGAACTTCGCCTATGTTATCACTGCAGTATGCTATTTGTTATGACTTTATTATAATTTATTTATTCACTTTGGCTTTTATCTTATCCATAGAATCCACAAATATCAGGATCTCCGCCACTACTTCATAGAGTTCCGGCGGAATCATATCCCCTATCTCCAGACGGGACAGTGTATCCGCTAATTTATCATCCCTGTGTATGGGAACATCCGATTCTTTTGCCTTTTCAATAATACGCTCCGCCAGTGCCCCCCGGCCGGTGGCAATGACCTTAGGAGCCTCTTCATCGGGATTATATTCCAGAGCAATGGCCTGTTTTATTTTATTCTTTTTTTCTTCCATATCTGCTCCTTAGGTGCGCACATCAAAACCGTACTGTGCCAACACCGTATTGTTCTTATCCGTATTCAAAATGTGTTCAATGGGACTTGCGGTATCCGCTTCCACCCTGACGGTCATTTCACAGCGCATGGAGTATCCCTTTTTTTCCAGCCGCTCGTTTAAGATATGCATATTGTCATTCAAAAAGTCTAACATATCATCATCCCGCACCGTAAAGCGGGTAGTAACCCGTGTCTGCTGCATGGCAATATATACGTCCACAGGCCCTAAATTCTCCATATCCAGATGCAGCAATGCACTGACATTTCCATCCTTTCTCGCCAACGAACGTTTGTTTGTATAGACATACAAATCCCCATTCGTCTGTTTGCCCGCCATTTTCAGCGGTAACTGTACATAAGTGTACAAATTGTTCATTTGATTCATAAAATCCAAATTTTGACTGAGATTCCCAGCATTTTTAGCTGCTGCAGTCTGTCCTGCGCCACTATTTTGCAAGATTTCCTTCATATTGTCCAGCTGACGGTTTAATTTTTCATACAGTTCTTCCACTTTTTTATCCTGCATAAGCTCTTCCGGTTTTAAGGACCATTGATCCAATACCTGTGCCTGAAAGAGTTTCTGAAACTCGGGACTTTTTAAAATATCACTGAGAGCTTTACCGGCTTCCTCCGTCTGGGGCTGCGTACGCGCCAAAAGTTCTAACACATCCTTCGTATCCACCGTTCCCTGCCTGATGTCTGCCAGAAAATCCTTCTTATCCGGTATTGCCTCCTCCGGAAATTCGGAAAATAATTTTGCCAGTGTGTTTCTTTCCTCAGTATTTAAGGGCAACTTACTTTCCGTAGGAACGCTGCCATCCTCTCCCTGAGAAAGTACTGCCTCCGGTCCATTTTCCACTCCTGTCGGCGCACCTTCTTCCGGCGCTTCACCTATCAGAACAGCGGCTTCTCCTTCCAAAGGCAAAGATGCGATTTCCCCATCCTGAGGAGCAGCTATCTCTTCGCCTGCCTGCAGTATGGCCGCTTCTTCACCGCCGCTTACACCATTCTCCAAAAATAGAGCTAACAGCGCCTGATACATTTCTGCGGCACTTTTTTCTCCGTTTGCAGCCAAAACTTCTCCAAAGGCTGCTGGCAGCTCTGCCAGTATGTCCGTCATGCCCTGCATCAACTGATGCTGTAAATTCTGGTAATTTTCCAACTGGGCAATATTCTCTTCATTAAGAGGCAGTCCCAACTGATGCAGTGTCACGATATTGGCAGGATCCGTCTGCGGAAATGCCATCACCTCTTTAAACATAGCCTGTAAGGATTTAGAGTCTATACTCATACCCTGCTGCATCATGGAATCTGTCATGGCAACCGTAGTCTCGTTGATGGGCAGTCCTGCCATCTGCAACGCCTTAAAAACAGTGTCTGAATTGGCCGTATTGGTAAAAAGCGGACTCAAAGAAAGAAGGCTGCCATTGTTGCGTACCTCAAAGGTAAGCATCTTGCCCGCCTCTACGTTTACATCCTGATCCAAACGTGCAGTCAACACCATATCGTCACTCAGTTTGATCTTGACTTCTCCGCCGTTTTTCTCAATGACCTCCCCCTGCAGCACCTTACCGGGCGTCAACGACTTGATCTGTCTGTTTAAATTTTCATTGGAAGTTCCGCTGCTACGAACGGAAGGTCTCTCCTCTCTCTTCACCTGACGGGAGGATGGGGAAAAAATATCAGAAAGCTTCATGTATTCTCCTATACTTCTACAAAGTGTCCAATAAAGCTCCTTCTGTGAATGGGACATGGACCATACTGTTTCAGTGCCTCAATATGGGCCGCTGAACCATAGCCCTTGTTGCCGGCAAAGCCGTACTGAGGAAACACCGTATCATACTCCACCATCAGTCTGTCCCTTGTCACCTTTGCTATAATACTGGCTGCCGCTATGGAAATACTCTTGGCGTCACCTTTGATAATGGGCACTTGCATCATATCCACACCCGGAATGGTAACCGCATCATTTAACAAAAGCTCCGGCTTTACAGACAGCTTCGTAATGGCCTCCCGCATGGCCTCATAGGTCGCCTGCAGGATATTAATTTCATCAATCCTCTGCGGTGATGCATAACCCACAGCTGCCGCCACAGCTTTTTCCATAATCACATCATAGAGCTCTTCTCTTTTTTTTTCGGAGAGTTTCTTAGAATCATTTAGATACAATATGTCACAATCCTTGGGTAAAATAACGGCTCCCGCTACTACCGGACCGGCTAAGGGCCCACGCCCCACCTCATCGATACCGCAGATAAAAGCAGCCGATGCATATTGATATTCATACTGCTTCATCCGCTCCGTACGCTGCTTTTCCTTCTCTATTGCTTCCAACCTTTTTGTTGCGGAGGTAATAAGTGCCTGCACACCGTTTCTGTGATCCTCTTTATATTCTGCCATAAGAACAGGCAGTTCATCTATGGAAGCCTCTGCAAAGACTGCCTTGATGGCAGAAATACTGTTTTCCATTCTCTTCCTCTTCTTGTATGGTTTGATTCATTTTTTATGCTATTGATGTTTTAATATACCGAATCGGCTAAACGGCCAGATACGCAGCCATGCACGGCCGATAATTTGGCTTTCATGCACATTTCCTACGCTGGCAAAACGGCTGTCCGTACTGTTATTACGGTTGTCACCCAATACAAAATATTCACCATCGCCCAAAGTAATGGGCTCAATAGCTCTGCCGGGATCCAGCATAACTTCTTTTCCGTAGCCTTCCTCCAAACGTTCTCCATTGATATAGATATTGCCCTGCGTATCAATCTGCACCGTTTCACCGGGCAGTCCGATAATGCGTTTTATCAAATCCTCATTCCGGTTATACTGAAAATTAAAAACAATGATATCAAAGCGCTTGGGGTCGCTGAAACGATAACTGATCTTATCCACGATCAAATTGTCTCCCACCTTATCGGGGTTATTATCATCTCTTCCGTACAGCGTTGGTTCCATGGATGCACCTCTTACTACTGCCCGCTGTCCTACAAAAACAATCAGCAAATAGGTTGCCATAACCACGATCAGTAAAAATATACTGGTGCCTAATATCTCTTTTAACACACTCTTTTCTTTCATTTTACTCCTTCTCCATTCATTCTTATTCTATTGCGGAAATTCCAAGGTGATTCTTCCCAGCCTGCCACTTCTGAAATCTTCAATAAATAAAGATGCTGCCTTGTCATAGTCCAGTTCTTCTCCTTTTAAGAAGCACTTTCTGACTTTGGCAATCCCGGCAAGTACATCTACTGCCGCCTGCTCATCCACAGCATCCGACAGCTCCAGCCCATACCTTTCCCGCAAGCTTTCGGGATAATTTCTTAGGAGGCTCTGTAACAGTTCCAGTGCCATTTCCCGCAAAACAATGATCTCATCATTCATTGAGCCGATAAATGCCAAACGCATTCCTACAGTCTGTTCCTCAAATTTTGGCCAGAGAATACCGGGAGTATCCAGCAACTCCAATGTCTTATTCAGGCGTATCCATTGCTTTCCTTTGGTGACACCCGGCTTATTACCCGTTTTCGTACAGGCCTTCCCTGCAAAGGAATTAATGAAAGTGGATTTTCCTACATTTGGGATTCCCACTACCATTGCGCGTACCGGCCGATTTACAATACCCCTCTTTCTATCCCTCTCAAGCTTTTCCTTACAGGCCTCCTGTACCAGTCCATGAATGGCCTTGATACCGGCTCCTGTCCGTGCATTGATTTCTAACACATACAGGCCTTTACTCCGAAAATACTCTGTCCAGGCATGATTGCCCCGGACATCAGCCAGATCCGCTTTATTCAACAGAAGAATGCGTGCCTTATTCTTTCCAAGTTCATCTATATCCGGATTTCTGCTGGAGAGAGGAATTCTTGCATCCACCAACTCAATGATCAAATCTATCAGCTTTATATCTTCCTGCATCATACGACGGGCTTTTGTCATATGACCGGGATACCACTGGTAATTCATTTTACTTGCCTTCCTTTTCCTATTTTACAAAACCCATACCGGTCTCGACGTCCCTTAAACGAAACCACACTTCTCCGATAATGTCCTTTCCCTGCACCGGTCCGATATTTGCCGAACGGCTGTCCTCGGAGTTATTGCGGTTATCTCCCAGTACAAAATATTCATCCGTTCCCAAAACAATGGGATTCTCGGCAATACCGGCTTCTGCCATCTTATCGTAGGCATCCGTCACCTGTACTTCATTGACATAGAGTCTGCCATCCCTTATCTGTACCGTATCTCCGGGAACTGCTACAACCCGCTTAATATAATAGTGGGAATTCTGGTTGCCATTGGGCAGAAACGCTACCACATCACCGCGCCCCGGCTTTACTAACAGATAAGCATATCGGTTGATCAAAACCTGCTGACCGTTATTGATACCCGGTTCCATGGAGACACCCACCATACTGACGGACATACCTACGGCATAAACTGTCACAAAGGCAATAAAGACCACTACCAAAATGCCGAATATCCAGGACGCGATCTCCCGAATGGCAGCGGCACTGATCTTCTTTTTCTTTTTGTAAAAGCTTAATCCCTTGCGTTTTCTCATCCTCTTCCCTTTTCCATAGGTATGCAAGCATCTCACATCCATTGTATTATACTACCATAACGGTTCATGCGCTATGCTTTTTGATAAAAAAAGTACACCTTTTCAGAATACTCCGAAAAGGTGTTCCTCGTTTTTCTTATTTCACGATTTCCTTTACCTTAGCCTTCTTGCCGACGCGGCCCTTTAAGTAATTTAACTTCGCACGTCTTACCTTACCTCTTCTGACTACTTCTATCTTCTCTACATTGGGAGAATGTAAGGGCCAGGTTTTCTCTACGCCGATACCGTTGGAAGTCTTTCTCACAGTGAAGGTTTCGCGATTGCTTCCGCCCTGTCTCTTTACAACAACGCCTTCAAAAACCTGAATTCTCTCACGGTTACCTTCCTTAATCTTACCGTAAACCTTAACTGTATCACCGACGTTAAACTGGTCTACGCTTTCCTTCAGCTGTTCCGCTTCAATGCTTTTAATAATTTCGTTCATATCTTTACTCCTTTACTTTTGGATGTTCGTAATACCTTTCGTAACAGAGGACCATCTGATTTTCACAACATTCATACTTTACCATATTATAGGCATAATTGCAAGGATTATTTTTCATTGTGTAAACGCAATACCTTCACATAAGCTGCCAGATTTTTTCCTTAGCCCGATATAATCCCAATTTCTCCTGCCGCTTTATGGCTGCACTATCCTCCTGTGACACATATAAAAAGGGAATCCCTCCCTGCTTTAACACTTGGTTTATAAAGTCTATTTCTTCCAGTTCCCGGGGGTCGTCTGTCTTCCTCTTAGAAATTGCCTCATGCCTCGTATAGGTATAGGGATAGTATCCTTTTACATGACTAAAGCCAAAACGATTGCACACCACCTCATTTAAAAACTCCTGATGGGTAATAAACCGAATACCTGCGGAAACTTTCTCCGGCCCCCTATCCGATACCCCAAAAACCGTATCCAGAATTATCTCTCCCGCTTCCTTACTTATGGCAGTGAGCATATAGTTCCCATTATCTTTATCTTTCAGCAGCGTACCCTCTTCTCCTGTAAAAAGCATCTTGGCCCTGCCTCGATGGATCAGTTCTAACATATCGATATGCTGCAGCTTATCTTTTAAAAGACGGTCCCGGCATTGCATTATGTGTTCATACCGGGCATACAGATCCGGCCGCCTTTTACGTGTTCTCTCTATGGACGCCTCTAACCGCCACTGCCGTATTTTTTTATGGTCTCCGGACAAAAGCGCTTCCGGAACCGGCTTATCATGCCAGAGTTCCGGTCGGGAATACTGGGGATACTCCAATAGATAACCGGAAAAAGATTCCTCAGCAGTGGAGATATCATTATGCAACACCCCGGGTACCAGTCGGGAAATGGCATCGATCATGACCATTGCCGGCAGTTCGCCTCCTGTCAGAACGAAATCACCCAATGATACATAGTCTGTTACAATCTCTTCTAACACCCTCTCATCAATTCCCTCATAGTGACCGCATAGAAAGATTAAATCTTCTTCCTGAGCCAGTTCTTCTGCCATTTCCTGGCAGAAAGTTCTGCCTTGGGGAGTTAAATAGATCGTTCTGACACATTTGTCACCTGTTTTCTCCAGTACGGATCTATGGGCATCGTAAACCGGCTGTGCCTGCATCAGCAGTCCGGCACCGCCTCCATAAAGATAGTCGTCCACTTTTTTGTGCTTATCCTCTGAAAAATCCCGTATATTCACTGTTTCCACAGAAATGCTTCCATTCTCTCTGGCCCGCCCGATAATACTTTCTGACAGTCCACTCTCCACCATCTCCGGAAACAGAGTCAATATGTGGAAATTCATGACTACAACAGCCCCTCCATCACATGTACTACCATTTTCTGGTCTTCCAAGGAAATCTGCAGGATACATTGCTTGATCGCAGGAAGGAGGACTTCTCCTCCAACCGGACCATAAGCGCTGTCCTCCGAAAAAGCCACTGTATAAACATCATTGGCTCCAGTTGTAATGACATCAGTCAATATACCTACGCTCCTGCCATCCTCATCCTCTACTTGCAGACCGATCAAATCCGCAATGAAGTATTCGTCTTTCTGCAGTTTAACAGCATCCTTACGCTCCACATACAGTTCTTTCTGTCTGTACTTTTGTGCATCTTCCGGTGTATCCAGTCCTTTAAACTTTATGATTACCATGTTTTTAAAAAACTTCACACTTTCGATTTCCATTACGAGCTTTTCTTTGCCCATATCTAAAAGCACCTGCTTTAAGCGTTTGAAACGTCGGGGTTCGTCCGTCGTAGGGTATACTTTCACTTCACCCTTGATTCCATGAGGAGAGGTGATAATGCCTACCTTTAAAATATCTTCCATATCTTTTCTCTTTCCATGATGTAAAACAGGGACGCTCTTAGGAACGTCCCCGCCGCATTAGATGATTTCTACATCCACTCTCTTATTATCTTTGGATGATGCCGCCTTTACAACGGAACGGATCGCTTTTGCAATTCTTCCCTGTTTGCCGATCACCTTACCCATATCGGAAGGCGCGACATGAAGCTCAACAGTGACATTTCTTCCCTCTGTCTTTTCTGTTACTACCACTTCATCCGGATTATCCACAAGCGCTTTTGCAATAACCTCAACTAATTCCTTCATAATCCACCTCCGGGCATACCGTTAAAAGAAACCTGATTCTTATTTCTCAATGCCGGCTGCCTTGAAAAGCTTACCTACAACTTCCGTAGGCTGCGCACCGTTAGCCAGCCACTTTTTTGCCAGTTCCTCATTGATCTTAAAGGAGCTGGGCTCCGTGCTGGGGTCATAAGTACCGATTTCTTCGATACACTTTCCATCTCTGGGAGAACGGGAATCAGCTACAACGATTCTATAAAAAGGAGCTTTCTTCTGTCCCATTCTTCTTAATCTGATCTTAACTGCCATATTTTCCTCTCTTTCTGCCATATGATTTGGCATATCATTTTATTTGGATAAGGAGCTTTTCTTTTGAAAATTCCATATCTGACTCATTTAAAAGGGAAATCTTCCCTTTCCGCCCATGCCCATACCGGGGAATCCGAAGCCCTTGTGCTTACCGCCGCCAAACTGCTTCATCATCTTCTGGCTTTGTTCAAACTGCTTTACGAAGCGGTTTACTTCCGCTACTTCCACACCCGCGCCCTTTGCAATCCTAAACTTACGCTGTGGATTTAAAAGCTTGGGATTCTGTCTTTCCTTCGGGGTCATGGACAGCACGATGGCTTCCATATGGGCTAACTTCTTCTCATCCACCATGGACTCAATATCTCCCAGCTTACTTCCCATGCCCGGCAGCATGCTCAGAATAGCGGAAAGACCGCCCATATTCCTCATTTGCTTCATACTTTCCAGGTAATCTTCAAAATCGAATTTCCCCTTCTTCATGCGGGCAGCCATTTCTTTTTCCTTGTCCGCATCGATATCTATGTTAGCCTGTACCTTGTCTATCAAAGACAGGACATCACCCATGCCTAAAATACGGCTTGCCATACGGTCCGGATAAAACTGCTCCAAATCGGACAACTTCTCTCCCATACCTACGTAGAGAATCGGCTTGCCTGTAACGGCTTTTACGGAAAGCGCCGCACCACCTCTGGTATCGCCGTCCATCTTGGAAAGCACCACGCCGTCAACGCCAACTTTTTCATCAAATTCTTTGGCTACATTCACCGCATCCTGACCGGTCATGGCGTCCACCACCAAAAGGGTCTGATGCACGGCAATTCTGGATTTGATTTCCTGAAGCTCAGCCATCATATCTTCATCGATATGCAGACGACCGGCGGTATCCAGTATCACCACATTGCAGTCTTTTTTTGCCGCATGCTCTAAGGCCGCTGCCGCAATATCCGCAGGCTTATGGCCCGCTCCCATAGAGAAAACCTCTACTTCCTGCTTCGCACCGTTTATCTGCAGCTGTTCAATTGCTGCGGGACGATAAATATCACAAGCTACCAACAGAGGTCTCTTACCCTTTAATTTGAGCTTACCGGCTATCTTAGCTGTGGTAGTGGTCTTACCGGCACCCTGTAAGCCCGCCATCATAATAACGGTAACGGCTTTTCCCGGCTGCATTTGAATTTCCGTGGTTTCGGAACCCATTAAGGCAATCATCTCTTCATTTACTATCTTGATTACCATCTGGGCAGGATTCAAACCGTTTAACACATCGGTCCCCACCGCTCTCTCTTCCACGGACTTGATAAACTGCTTTACCACACGGAAGCTTACATCCGCTTCCAAAAGTGCCATTTTGACTTCTTTCAGTGCACTTTTCACATCCTCTTCGGTTAAACGGCCCTTGCTTCTTAAGTTTTTAAATACTCTCTGGAGTTTATCCGTTAAACTTTCAAATGCCATATGCACTCCTTACAGGCGATCATCGGATTTTACTAAAGCTCGTTAAGCAGCTGATTGCTCAGTTTTCGGATCTCCAAAAGCCGCTTCGCCGATTCAGCCTCGCCGATTTCAGAGGCTTCTCCCGTCAGCCGCAGGATTTCTTTTACAGTCTTCTTGGCTTCCATAAAACGTTCTGCCAGATGTAGTTTGGATTCATAGTCCAGTAGCAGCTTATCACAACGCCGCAGCAGATCGTGTACGCCCTGCCTGCTGATACCCGCTTCTTCCGCGATTTCCGCCAGGGACATATCCTGAAATACCGCATCTTCATAAATTCTGCGTTGATGCTCCGTCAGCAGTTCTCCGTAAAAATCATATAAAAGACCCCGTTCAACAATCTTTTCCATACTGAAGAAAGCCTCTTTTCACACTCTGTTGCCGACACAATAGGTAGCATACACGAAATCTTTCATCCTGTCAAGTATTTTTTCTTGACACCACAAATGCCATATATTTATGGAATTATACACTCATAATTTTTCTTCAAAAAAGCTCTTATAGCCCTCTCCGTAAATTTCCGTCGCACTGGTGATGATCAAAAAGGCCTCCGTATCCTCCTCTCTGATAATCTGTTCCGCTTTCGGTGCTAACTGTTTCCTCATCACACAGAATATTACCTTTTTCTCCCGGCCACTATAAGCACCCTGTCCTCTGATATAAGTCACACCGATATCCAGTTCCTTTAAAAGTCTGTCTGCAATATGTTCCGCTTTGTCACTGATCACATAGATCAGTTTTGCGCCATCCCTTCCATATAGCACTAAATCTAAGGTATAGGAAGTAACAAAAACCGTTATGCCAGCATAGAGCGCTTTCTCCACATCCCAAAAAACCAAAGCCGAAAGAGCCACTACCGTTACATCCGCCACTAAAAAGAGCGTGCCTGTTCTCATATAGGGAAATTTCAGTCGCAGCAGCTTTACGATAATATCCATTCCACCGGTGGTGGAGCCTGCATAAAACACACCGCCCAACCCCACAGCAATCAAAACCGCTCCCGTCAATGCGGCCAAAAGCGGATCAGTGGTCAGCGCACTCGTACCCTTTAAGGCATCCGTAAAGAAAGAGATGATCAGGGTACAGTAACCGGTGGACAAAATAAACCTGATACCGAATTTCCAAGCGCCTACGCACAGAATCGGAATGTTTAAAAGCAAAAAGAGCAGACCCGTATTCAAAGATGTCACACGGCTTAATACAATGGCAATACCTGTAACTCCTCCCGTGGAAAGCTCATTGGGGTCCAAAAACATACTGATTGCTACCGCATAACAGAAACATGCTGCCGTCATCAAAATATAATTCTTAACCACCTTTATAATTTTTCCTTTCCCTTTTTGCATGATCGCTCCTTTCGTTTTCAATTATGTTTTCGCTTTCCGGCATTTAAAGCCAGAAAAATCCACATATATAGCATATGCGGATTTTTATAAATTATAAAATTGTACGAATCAGTTTGGGCTTATATCCACCCTCTTCCAAGGCCGCCATGATCTGATTTTTATGCTCCGTGCCGAAAGCCTCCATCGTAATTTGAAGCTCCACAGCCGCATTTCGGTTTGTGGTTACAAACTGATTGTGCTCCAGCTTGATAACATTGCCGTTTAATTTTGCCACGATATCAGCCACCTTGCAGAGCTGCCCCGGCTTATCCGGCAAAAGCACGGAAACAGTAAAAATACGGTCCCTGAAAATCAATCCCTGCTGTACTACAGAAGACATAGTGATAATATCCATATTTCCACCGCTTAGAATGGATACCACCTTTTTGTCCTTTACATTTAAATGCTTTAATGCGGCAACAGTCAGAAGACCCGAGTTTTCTACCACCATTTTGTGATTTTCCACCATATCCAGAAAGGCTACCACAAGTTCCTCATCTTCTATGGTGATAATATCGTCCAAATTCTGCTTAATGTAGGGAAGCAGCTTATCTCCCGGTGTTTTCACCGCAGTACCGTCGGCAATCGTATTGACATTTTCCAGAGTTACCACTTTCCCTGCCTTTAATGATTCCTGCATGCAGTTAGCGCCCGCAGGCTCTACACCGATCACCCGGATCTTGGGATTTAAAAGTTTTGCCAATGCAGATACGCCCGTAGCCAATCCGCCCCCGCCGATAGGTACCAAAATATAGTCCACCAAAGGCAGTTCCTGAAAAATTTCCATGGCAATGGTACCCTGACCGGTTGCTACCGTCAGATCGTTGAAGGGATGGATAAAAGTATAGCCCTTCTCCTCTGCAAGTTCACAGGCTTTTGCGTAGGCTTCGTCATAGACATCCCCGTGCAGCACTACCTCCGCACCGTAGCTTTTGGTCCGATTCACCTTCATCAGAGGTGTGGTACTTGGCATTACAATAATTGACTTTACACCATAACTCTGTGCCGCATAAGCCACTCCCTGCGCATGATTGCCAGCAGAAGCAGTGATCACGCCCTTTTCCCGCTGTTCTGCTGTCAGCGTACTCATGGCATAATAAGCGCCCCTTACTTTATAGGCTCCTGTAAACTGCATATTTTCCGGTTTTAAATAGACCTTATTACCTGTCTGCGCACTCAGATGATCACTAAAGATCAACTTGGTCTTCAGTGTCACCTTTTTTACGACTTCGGAGGCTTCTTCAAATTTCTCCAATGTCAGCATTTTTTCTTCCATGGCAATAACCTCACTTTCAAACTTCCGTTTCTTCTGCCGCTTCTTCATCCGCTTTTTCTATATCTTCCGTCACATCAAAGAGCGCATTCACAAATTCATCGGAATCAAATTTCTGCAGATCTTCTAAGGACTCACCCACACCGATATACTTCACCGGTATCTGAAGCTGGGACTGGATTGCCACTGCAATACCTCCCTTGGCAGTACCGTCCATCTTTGTCAGGACAATACCGGTCAAGCTTGCCGCCTCCGTAAATTCCCGCGCTTGTGCT
This sequence comes from Lachnospiraceae bacterium, assembly GCA_022510705.1. Classification (GTDB taxonomy): domain Bacteria; phylum Bacillota; class Clostridia; order Lachnospirales; family Lachnospiraceae; genus Acetatifactor. The sequence goes on along the minus strand of JAFLSX010000004.1, from coordinate 8,587 downwards.
AACGCATTCTGTCCGGTAGTACCGTCTAATACGATCAGATTCTCCCTGTGCGCATCCGGAAATTCCCTATCGATGATACGGTTCATCTTCTTTAATTCTTCCATTAAATTTTTCTTATTGTGCAGACGTCCTGCCGTATCAATGAGCAGAATGTCCGCTCTTCTGGCTTTGGCTGCAGATACCGCGTCAAATACCACGCTGGCAGGATCGGCGCCTTCAATGCCGCCAATCATATCCACACCTGCCCGTTCCGCCCATTCCTTTAATTGTCCTCCGGCTGCGGCACGGAAAGTATCGGCTGCGGCAATCAGTACCTTTCGGCCCTGTGCTTTTAACAATGCGGCCAGTTTTCCCACCGTAGTGGTCTTTCCCACGCCGTTTACGCCGATCACCATAATAATGGATTGCTCCCGTTCAAATTCATAGGCAATTTCTTCTACCTGCATCTGCTCCTTGATGCTGTCGATCAACAGCTGTTTGCAGTCGGAAGGATTTTTGATATGTCGGTGCTTTACTTCCTCCTTAAGCCTCTCTAAAATCTCTTCCGTGGCCTTCACGCCGATATCGCCCATAATGAGGATTTCTTCCAATTCTTCATAGAACTCATCATCAATGGAAGAAAATCCGCTAAAGACAGAATCCACACCGCTTACAATATTGTCCCGGGTCTTTTTTAAACCGCTCTTTAGTCTGGCAAAAAAGCCCTTTTTTTCTTCACTCATAGACATGCTCCTATCAGTCTTCCAGGTCCTTATCAATCAGATTGACACTGACAAGTGCGGAAACTCCCTTTTCCTGCATGGTAATGCCGTAAAGCCTGTCCGCCTTTTCCATGGTGCCTCTTCTGTGCGTGATAACGATAAACTGGGTATTCTTTGTCAGCTTATGTAAATATCTTGCAAAACGTCCGACATTGGACTCGTCTAAGGCCGCCTCGATCTCGTCTAACAGACAGAAAGGCGAAGGCTTCAAATTTTGAATGGCAAATAAAAGAGCAATGGCCGTCAACGCTTTTTCTCCACCGGAAAGCTGCATCATATTCTGCAGTTTCTTTCCGGGCGGCTGGGCAATGATCCGAATACCGGCTTCCAGAATATCCTCATCTTCCATCAGCTCCAGGCTTCCCTTACCGCCACCAAAAAGCTCTTTAAATACCTTATCAAATTCTTTTGTGATCTCTCCGAACTTCTCATTGAACTGTTTGCGCATAGCATTATCCAGTTCTTCGATAATTCCCTCTAAGGTCTTTTCTGCTTCCACCAGATCATCATGCTGATTTTTTAAGAAGGTGTAACGCTCCATCAGATTCTTATAATCCTCAATGGCATTTACATTGACATCACCCAACTTCTTGATCTGTTCTTTTATGGAAGCAATCTCTTTCTTCATGGCCGCCAGATCGTTCATTTCCTCGTTGCGGATAGCCGCAGCATCAGAAAGCGTAATCTCATACTCATCCCACATATAATTAATCTGGGTTTCCATGGACTCTTCCAAGCGCTCTTTCTGAGTATTTAAACGGTATACCTCCTTGTCCAGCGCCGTCATCTGTTCCGCCAGTTCTTCCCTCTCTTTAAAGAAATTCTTCTGCTTAGCACTCAGCATTTCTTTCTTTTCCATGTTCTCAGTCAACTCTTTCTGGGACTGATTCTGGGAAGTATGGGAAGCCAGAATGGTCTTTTGAATCTCTTCAATATTTTTCTGTTTTTCTTCCCTGCTTTTGTTGTTCTCTACAAGCCCTTCTTCAATTTCCTTTTTCTCTTCTAAGAGCCTGTCAATTTCACCGAGGATACGTTCCACATTCTGCTGATGGAATCCTTGCGTCTGAAGCATCTTTTCTACTTTGACATCCCACTCCGATACCAGAGTAGCTTTATCCGTTTCTTCTGTACGCTGCTCCTCCAGATCCTTTTGGAAAAGCAGAATTTGCTCTTCCACATTTTTCTCCAGTTCCTCGGATGCTGCGAGTTCCTTTAAAATATCCTCTTTACTGCTCTTGATATCCTGAATCTGCTTTTCAATTTCCTTTTCTTCGTTCTGCAGGGAACGGGAACCTTGCTCCGCTTCCTCCATACGCTCTCTTGCAGTTTCCACATTCAGTCGTGCGGTATTCTGTTCAATGAATTTTCTCTGAATATCCGCCTTGAGGCTCTCTAACTCCATACGCAGGCTATTACGCCCATGCTTTAATTCCTCTATTTCCTCATCCAAACGCTCTGTGGTCTTTAGCAGCTTATCCACATTTTTTTCAAGTTCTTCTATTTCACGCCGCCTGCCCAACAGATTACTGTTGTTTTTGAAAGCACCGCCGCTGATAGCACCGCCGGGCACCAATAGTTCACCCTCTACGGTTACCATTCGGATGCCGTAGTCAAACTTTCTGGCAATCTTCACCGCATTGTCCACATTGTCTACCACTACGATCCGTCCCAACATAGCCTTGGCAACATTCCGATACTTCTTATCCAGCTCTACCAGTTCATCCGCCATACCGATCACGCCTTTTTCCTTTAAGGCTTCGGGATTCTTAAATTCCTGGGGATTCTGAATGCTTGTAAGAGGCAAAAAGGTAGCGCGTCCGAATTTGTTCTCTTTTAAGAAACCGATCATCCTTTTGGCGGTTTCTTCATCATCGGTCACAATATTCTGGATATTACCGCCCAGTGCGGTCTCAATAGCGGTTTCGTACTTCTTATCCACTTTGATGATATCCGCCACAACGCCGATAATACCCTTTTCTTTCTCCTTCTGCTCCATAACCTTTTTTACGCTGCCGCCATATCCTTCATAGCGCTCGGTAAGGTTGGAAAGTGCCTCCAAACGGGATTTTTCCTGATGATACTGTTCCTGTGCCGCTCTTAAGGCATCATCCTTCTTCACCAGTTCTTCCCTGATTCCGATCAGCTGCTTGTCCATGTCCGCAGCTTTCCCATTCATCTCTGACAGCTCCGCCGTAACTGCCTCAAACTGACTGTTTAACTGGCGGATGGTTTCTTCCTGGGTTTCCTCATCAGATTTAGCACGCAGCAACCGGGAATTTAACTCTGCTTTACGGATGGCGATCTGCTCCATCATGGTATCATAGCGTCCCATCTTGGACTTGATGGTAGCACGCTGATTCAATTCCCCAATAATGGTATTCTTGCCACTCTCAATTTTGTCATTTAGTTCTTCAATTCTGTTCTGTATCTGTTCAAGCAGCCCTCTTGCTTCATCCCGTTGCGTGATCAGTGCGGTTACCTGCTCATCAATTTCAGCTTTTTCCTGCAGAATGCCGTCCTTGTCCACATTCTTTTCGTCAATTCCCGCCTGAACCGTCCGGAGTCTGTTCTGCAGATGCTGCTCATTGTCACTTGCAGAGCGGATCTGCTCCTTTAATACATTGATCTCGCCTTCCAATTTACCGCGCAGCACGCTGGTATCGGTCAAATTGGTGCGGGCCTGTTCAATGGCCTCTTCCAACGCCTCTACCTCTGCCTGAATACGCTCATATTCTTCCTTGATGCTTTCAAAGCGGCTTCCCATGGTATGTAGATCCGCGGAAGCAATTTCATACTTACTCTCTACCGCGCTCAACTGCTCCTTTAAGCGGTTATGCTCCAACAGGAACATATTCACATCCAGAGTCTTTAATTCTTCTTTTTTCTTTAAATAGATTCTGGCAACCTCTGACTGCTTCTCTAAAGGTCCCACCTGCTTCTCTAACTCCGCCAGTATATCACTGACACGAATCAGATTGTTTTTCTCATCCTCTAACTTTTTCTGTGCAGCAAACTTTCTGCGTTTAAACTTTACAATACCCGCAGCCTCATCAAACAGTTCACGGCGCTCCTCCGGCTTACCGCTCAGTATTTTGTCAATCTGTCCTTGACCGATAATGGAATAGCCTTCTTTACCGATACCGGTATCGTAAAACAGCTCATTGACATCCTTCAGTCTGCAGGCAGAACCGTTGATCAGATATTCACTTTCTCCGGAACGGTATATCCTTCTGGCAACCGTCACCTCGTCATAATCAATTGCCAGCTGATGATCCGCATTGTCTAACGTAATTGCCACATACGCATAGCTTAGGGGCTTTCTGGTTTCTGTTCCCGAGAAAATGACATCCTGCATGGACGCACCACGCAATTGCTTAATCCTCTGCTCACCCAATACCCAACGCACCGCATCCGCAACATTACTCTTACCGCTGCCGTTAGGTCCTACAATGCCGGTGATGCCGTTATGAAACTGAAAGGTAATTTTATTGGCAAAGGATTTGAATCCGTATACCTCAATGCTTTTTAAATACATTCGTTTTTCCCTTCTTCCAGCTTTTGCAAATTAAGCAGCGCTGCACCGGCTGCCTGTTGCTCTGCCATCTTCTTCGTTCTTCCCTGTCCTCGTCCCATGGGTTGTCCATCAACGATGACTTCTATTAAAAATGTCTTATCATGTTCCGGGCCCGATTCTTCAAGCAGCTCATAGTGAAAGTCTTTCTTAATACGCTTCTGTACATACTCCTGCAGATTATTTTTACTGTCACTAAACTGATATCCTCTTTCGGGCGTATCCGACAGCACAAAGCGATGAATAAAAAGTTTGGCCGTTTTCATACCGCCATCCAGATAAACGGCTCCAATAAGGGCTTCCATAACATCGCAAAGAATGGAATCCCTATTCCGTCCTCCGGTAGCATCTTCACCCTTACCCAATCTGATAAAATCGGCAATTTCCAGCTCCCTGCCACAGAGCGCCAGAGCCTGTTCACAGACCAGGGAAGCTCGTTTCTTTGTCAGCTGTCCTTCCTGCATTTCCGGATCTGCCCTGTAAACATAATCACTGGTTACCAGTTCCAAAACCGCATCCCCGAGAAACTCCAGCCTCTCATAGTGCAGCTGACGGTTGATCTTCTGCTCGTTTGAAAAAGAACTGTGCGTAACCGCCTGCTTCAATAGCCGTTTATCATGAAAATGATAACCGATTCGGTCTTCCAGTTCTTCCAGCGTATATTGATTTTCCATGAATGTCCTTTCATAAACAAAGTATTCCTGATGCAGCATATTGTCCATGGTAATCCCACTGACAATCGGCACTCAGGAATACTTTAAAATACCATATTTTTAGCCGTTTACCGCAGCCTTGATCATTTCTACCGCTTCTTCTACGGTAGAAATCTTCTCTGCCTTCTCTGCAGGTATTTCAATATCAAATTCTTCTTCAATACCCATGATGATCTGGAATACATCCAGGGAATCAGCCCCCAGATCATCCATGAAGGTGGTTTCCGGAGTGATTTCCTCGGGATCCACATTTAAAACTTCTGCAATGACTTTTTTCAGCTTTTCAAATTCCATAACACAAATCCTTCTTTCTTAATCTTCTAATGTGATTTTTTCTTTTATTTTATCATTAATCTTCTGCTCCATAAAGGTGACACATTGGAGAACAGAATTTTTGATTTCTACTGCATTGGAACTGCCATGGCTCTTTACTACCAGACCGTTTAGGCCTAACATGGGGGCTCCGCCGTACTGCTCTAAATCGAAAGCCTTTAAGGTTTTCTTTAAAGCGGGCTTTACTAACAGCGCACCTATTTTACTGCGCAGACTGCTCATCATGCCGGCTTTTACCTTTTTGATCAGAGAGGCGCCTACACCCTCGTACATCTTCAAAATAACATTGCCCACAAAAGCCTCGCACACAATGACATCCGCCACACCTGCAGGAATATCTCTGGCTTCCACACTGCCAATAAAATTAATTTCAGGACAATTTTTCAAAAGGGGAAAGGTTTCCTTTACTAAGGCATTTCCCTTTTCTTCCTCGGCACCGTTATTAACAATACCAACCTTGGGACTTTTGACTCCCATGACACTTTCCATATAGACGGATCCCATCTTAGCAAACTGCACCAAATGAGACGGTCTGGCATCCACATTGGCTCCACAGTCCACTAAGAGAGCCACACCGTTTTCCGTAGGAATTAAAGGTGCAAGCGGCGGTCTTTCCACGCCTTTGATACGTCCTACTATTACCTGTCCGCCTACCAATACCGCACCGGTGGAACCGGCCGATACAAAGGCATCACATTCGCCTTCTTTTACCATATTCATGGACTTCACAATCGAGGAATCTTTCTTTTTGCGGATTGCCATCACAGGCGGCTCTGCCGTTTCGATAACCTCCTCTGTATGCACAACCTCTACACGGGAGGTATCATAGGTGTACTTTTTCAGTTCCTTTTCGATGGCCTCCCTGCGGCCCACCAGAAATACTTTGACGCGCTCCTCTTCATTCACTGCGTCAATGGCACCCTGCACAATTGCCGCCGGTGCGTTATCCCCGCCCATAGCGTCTACCGCTACTTTTATCACCTCTGACATTCTGCTGTTTCCTTTCGTATGGGAATATCCTTTCTTACTATACTAAACGAACATACAAAAATCAAGTGAAAAAATCCTTTTTATACCAGTCCGCAGAAATAAGCCACTAAGTAGAGCAGCAACAAATGCACCGGGTAAAAGGCGTAGAAAACATATTTCATTTTCAGCCCTCTTTTTCCGTTATAAAAAGCTGTCGGCACAAAGGCCAAAGGTGCCGGAAACTCCCAAAGAAAAGTCACACTCCCCGCCATAAACTGCTGCCACTTTATCCTACGGAAAATATACAGTGCCATAATGCTGAGCACTCCCCTGGAATCGTAATCCGTGCACAGCAGATCGGCCACCAACAATCCTACAGTCAGCGCAAAAGCATATAGGGGCAGTTTTAGTACAAAATGCACTTTCAGTTTCTCCGTAATGCTCCGAAAAGCAAACATGGTCAGTAGTCCGATAAAAAGCGTAAAGAATACATTCTGATGTTCCCAGTAAAAGGGAGTCCCATATAGAGCAAGATTAAATGGAACTTCCGAAAGCAATGCAAAAATGCCGAGCCTGCAGGCATATTTCAAAACACTGCGTGTATGACTGAAACCTTCCACCAATAGAAAGCAAAAAATGGGAAATGCCCATCTGCCGATAATATATCTCATAATAAAGAAAGTGGAATAAAGGAACAAATTATCATGATAGAACTGTGAAAGAGCGTCCTCTCCCTGCCATGCTGCACTGTACCATCCGCGCTGAATCAGTATCCTTTCAAGCAAGACTGCTCCCGTATGATCTATTAACATGGACACTATTGCCAATATCTTAAGGGTACTGCTGCTCATTCCTTTTTTCAGAACAGACATATTTTACCTTCCTCCTGTCAAAAAAGGATAGCACCAGCTATCCTCTTTCGCATTTCTTACATTATCACTGCTTCTTCATAGAGCCGCTTTCCAGTACCTCTTTATAGTCCTGATAGTTTTTCTCTAACAGAGCAGGCGTATCCAATCCGTAAGGACATTTCGATTTACACTTGCCGCAGTGCAGGCATTTCTCAATCTTTCCCATGTTCTCCTGCCAGTATGGCTTAAAATACTCCTCCGTTACGGCGCGGCGCAATAAAAGCGACATACGCGCGCACATAAAAATCTCGATTCCCGCAGGACAAGGCTGGCAATAGCCGCAGCCCCGGCAGAAATCTCCGGCCAGTTCCTTCTTATCCTGTTCTATCACCGCCAGAATTTCTTCGGTCATGCCGGTAGGATTTTCCATGCAGTCCAAAAATTCATCCAATTCCGCTTCCCGCTGGATACCCCAGATCGGAAGTACCTGCGGAAACTGATCCATGAACGCATAGGATACTCTGCCGCTGGTTATCAGTCCGCCCGACATAGCCTTCATGGCAATGAATCCCATATTGGCTTTCGTGCATGCTTCTAAGATCTCAAATTCCTTATCCGAAGACAAGTAGCAAAACGGAAACTGCAGGGTATCGTAAAGCCCCGACTCTATCGCTTCCATGGCAACGCTGATACGATGGTTGGTAATACCGATAAAACGAATCTTGCCCTGCTCCTTTGCCTTTAGCATAGCTTCATAGAGCCCTGTACCGTCACCCGGTTTCGGACAAAAAGAGGGATTGTGGAACTGATAAATATCTATGTAGTCCATCTGCAATTTTTCTAATGAAGTTTCCAAATCCTTCCAGAAATCTTCTCCTGTCTGAGCAGGGGTCTTGGTGGCAATATAAAAATTCTCTCTGGGAATACCTTTTAAGGCCTCTCCCAGTTTTTCCTCACTGTCCGTATAACTTCTGGCAGTGTCAAAAAAGTTGATGCCCTTCTCATAAGCTTTACGCATCAGAGCTGCTGCAGCCTGCTTTTCCACCCTCTGCACGGGCAGTGCGCCAAAGCCGTTTTTATTGACGGTAATACCGGTTTTTCCTAAAGTTACTTCCTTTATCATATTCTATCCCTCCGATTTACATCTACAGCAATTACCTTATTCCTTCCCGCAAAGTGTAAAAAAACCGCTCTACTGCCTAGAGCGGTTTTCATCTCGTTCCAAATAAAATTAATCCTGAGCAATAATCTCTTTTTTATTATAAGAACCACATTCCTTGCAAACTCTGTGAGGCACCATCAATGCACCGCACTTGCTGCATTTTACCAAAGTAGGAGCAGTCATTTTCCAGTTTGCTCTTCTCTTATCTCTTCTTCCCTTAGAAGATT
>JAFLSX010000039.1 GCA_022510705.1 Lachnospiraceae bacterium | reverse complement strand
TATTGGCAGAAATTCCTTGCACCCTCAAATTCATTCGTGTAGAATTCTTCAAATATCGGCTTGTCCGTCATCGCCTTTTCCCCATAGATCTCAGTAAATTTCCACCAGAAGGCTTCCTCATTACTTTTGCTTCCATCATTTGTTACCATTGCGGCTACCCCTGACCATACGGCATCAATAAACTTCGTCCGCTCATATCCATAGGGTGCCATCTTCTCTGCTAGGAGTTTGAAGTATCCCCCGGTAAATTCATCCTGATCCATCGGAAGCAAAGTGCCGTCTAAGTCAAACAATACAAACTGTATACTCATGTGTTTATTTTCTCTCTTTCCTGCAAAATGGTGTACTTCTCCCGTTATGGAGCATATCTTTTATTCCACCAAGCTGCAATCCTTCCACAAAATCCAATAATACGAATTATTAAAATCCGGATTGTCAAAATCTTCTACAAAATTGGGCGTTACAACATAAGCCGGGCCTATATGTGTATGTAATTTTGTCGGGTTGGAAAAAAAGACACCAAGCGCACCATAATATATCATTTGATTGACCACTTGCGCTGCATGCTCTATTTTATCTTCAGCCACACCCTCCATACTGATATCCGGACGTCCGAATTTACGCATGCCTCTGGTATGCAGCCAAATAGTGCCATCCTCCATTTCTGATACCAGAATCGTAACATGCGCATATGGATCAAATTCCTTTGAAAAGATACTGTTTGTCCATTCTTCGGGTGAATAGAGTGTGAATGTCTGTAAATCCAACACTCCAACCGCACCGGTTTCTATAAGAGCCTGGACAAATCCGATCACATTCCGCATATAATTCAGGTCAGCATCCTGTAAAACCTCTCCCCGAATAATAACCCACTGCTCCGTATCCTTTATTGCCTCATACAGAGTATGATTGTCTGCATTCAGGATTTCACCGATCGTGCCGCCAAGTAATTCCGCCATATATTCTTCATGTTCCGGTTTTTGATAAGATAGCAGATTCAGTCCCTCCGGAAATGCATCAACATGATGGCGTTCTCTGGAAACACTTAACTCTTCACCGCTAACTCCGAATATTACATAAAATAACAATGGACGATAATTTAAATCCTCATAATACAGTCTTTCAAAACTCATTTTATTTCTCCTCCGCAAAATCTGATTGCTTTTAATATCCTCTCTTTCATTATTTCTGTAATTCAAAACCCTCATCTTCTAACAGACGGATGTCGTTTACCACCAATTGGTATCACTTTCATGATTATACTCCTGTCCATTATATGTAACCGTAAGACCGCCGCACCCCTTAAAGGCACTATCACAAATACTTGTAACGCTATTAGGAATTATTATGCTTGTGAGGCTGCTGCAATCCCAAAACGTGCCATAACCAATTTCAGTAACACCATCAGGAATTGTTATGTTTGCCAGACTGCTGCATCCTTTAAATGCTCTATCTCCAATACTTGTAACACTGTCTGGAATTATTACGCTTGTAAGGCTGCTGCAACCACGAAATGCTTCGTCACTAATATCTACAACACTTTCCGGGAGCGTTATTTCTGTAAGACTGTCACAGTTAGCAAATGCGCTATAACCAATCACCGTAACGCTGTCCGGAAGCACAACTTGTTCTATAACAATATTACCACATAATGTTACTTGCTTTACAGGAGCACCCTCAAGTTCGGTCGGAATACAAATCGTTTTGGCATCACCATTATATTTTGTAATAATTACTCCTCCGATTACTGTGTCATAAGTATACTCAAAATCTTCTGCCGCCGGCTCTACAAATACGGCCGTCGGCACTATAGCTTCCGTGGTTGTTTTCTCTGTCTCTGCTTCTATGTTGTTTTCTTCTCCGGTAACGTTGACTATCCCCTGACCCACTTCGCTTGATGGGTTTTCTGTGTGATCCGTATCATTGCCGCAAGCCGCTAACAATAATGCCATTACAATGATAACATCAATTCTTGTCCACTTAAGATTGAAAGATTTGGGAAACCTCAAATAACAAACCATCATAGCTGCAATAACATTATTCTTTGCCCACCTTGTAATTTTCTTCATGTCATTTTCCTTTAAAATTTTAGTAAACTAAATTCTCGTTTGTCATTCTGCCATGTTGTTCTATCATTGGAATCCTATAATAATGCCTTCTAATACCCCTCATATGTTTCGTTCAAGAAACCACGAAGCAAGAGCACAATCAGCGATTGTATATATGGAACAATAAACATAATAAAAACAACAACACCTAAGAACACCGCAATCAATGCTTTACCCAAAGCCTCTCCCATTTCAGCAAATTGCCCCATATGATCAAAAGAATAATAAATTAATATCCACAAAAGATAAACAACCACTAGAATGAATGGTAAAAGCATAAAATAATAAAATACCCGCAAGTATTTATTCATAATACGATCACCTATACCTATCATTTGCTTACTTACGGGTGTTGTCAAAAAACTCATCACCAAAGCAACAACCGTGATCAGTACCGTTGCACCAAATATTAATGTAATATGTTCGTTATGCAGCGCAATTAATGATATTACCCCGGCTAGTACACATATAACAATCCTTGAAATCGTATAACTGTTCTTCATATCTTTCCCCGTATAATCATCCGGTTATTTCTTACAACAAAAATCGATGAAAATCATCCAATCAGGGTGAATGCCACCGCATCTGAACCCTGGTTGGATGATTTTCTCATATAGCTAACAAATACTATTTTCGTATATAAGTGATAAAGAAATTCCCATTCTCCTCCAGCCACTGGGAGCTGTCGTTTTTGCCGATTCTTTCGATTGTGCCCGTCTGGGGATCCATGAACAGTACATTGTACTCGTTAAAGCCCACTACCAATACTGCATTGCCATCCTTTAAGCAGGCCAGAACTGGAATATCCTGGTTTACATAATACAATACCGAATCTAAAGAACAGCCCTCTAACTCCAATATACGAGCATTCTCCAAATTCTTTTCCAGTATGGAATACGCCGTTTCTCCTGTAGAAAGCAGGTACTCCGAATTTTTAACAATACCTTCGTAGAGCAGCATGGTATCCAGGCAGACAGCAAGACTTCCCTTTTCCTCTGTAACAGAAGCTGCCTCAATAGCCATGATCTGATTGCGGATTGCGCGGTTGCCCCTCATCCAGACATATCCACCCTCTTTATCCAACACTACGCCGGACCATGCATCCGCCAGACTCACTGCCCGGGCCGGATTACGATATATAGCCGTAGTTCCGTCGGGACCGTATACATAGTACCGCTCCGTGGCACTCTCTTTCTCTATGAGCAGTTCTTTGCCGCCCTCATACAGCACTTCCTTGGGTGTCAGAACCTGAATAGTCTTACCGTCAATTGTCTGACTTACTTCTATCTGTACATATTTTCCGTAACGCTCCGTAATGGCAACATTAATCTTATTTTTGCTGACTCCCTCGGCGGCATTATTCATAATATAATCCTGTGTGGTTGCCGTATAGATACCGTTCTCATCCCGCAAAAGCCGCTCTAATGTAATCTGATTATTCTGCAAAGAACAGCTTTGGATATAGACACCCTCCTGCCTATAGGTTTTTAGGATCTCTCCCGACGCATTCCGGATATAGACACCGTACATGGGAAACAGAATGCCACCGGAGCTGTCCTCCACAACATCCTCTTTTCTCGCCAGTCCATAGATTAAATCTTCTCCCATAAAACCCAGGGGAAGAATATAATTTGGTTCTCCTGCATTGACTTCTACCCTGTCCCGGCTGCCTAAATCCATCAAAATCAGCTTCTCCGACTCGTACAGACTGCTGCCGCTTTGCCAGACCATCATTTTATTGCTGTCCGATACCCGCATACTTCCATCCTGGCTGACTTCCAAAATCAACGCTCCGCTTCGCTCTAACAGATTAATTTCATAGACAGAACCGTGTAAAAGCAGATAGAGGTATTCTTCTCTGTTTAAATAAAGCAACTGCTCCATCTCTGCCCGAAGAATCCGGTAGGTGCCGTCATAGGGAATGTATAGTTCCTCCTCAATGGTGTTTAACGAACTGTTATAGTAATAGATCTGGACGCCTACTTCTCCCTCATGTCGTCCCCTGTTCATATAGCCGTACACGGCAAAATGAATGTTTCCACCCTCGTCGATATCCAGTACTTTGATATCATGTTGATTATAAAGTGTCCTGCTGTCGGCATGATCTTTGTCATAAAATCCAAATACCACAGCCATCTTATTGGTAGTTACATTGTAGCTGTAAAGGCGATTTTGCAGCACAAAAGCAAATACATTCCCATCCCCGCTTTCAAACAGGGGTAAGTCCTCAGCAGCCACCCCCAACATAATCTTGTCATTGACGTAAATACTGCTCTGTTCATTCAACAGGGTATTCATGCTTCGCACATAATCCAACAGATAGATTCTGTCAGGCGTATACCGAAGCCGATAATATTCTTCCACATAAAAATAAGTTTTCTCTCCATCATCATCGCCGGTGGATACAATATAGCTGCCCACAATGCTGGCTGTCTGTTCAGCCAGTTCCGTTACATTAAAGACCGGTTCCTGTTCACGTTTTACAGGAAGGTTGCCCCATGCCACCTGATTTAAGCTGCAGTGGATATCCACTCTGTGCAAAGTGCTGTTATCCCCTTCCGAATTGGTTTCCATGTACTTGGCCAATTCCTTTACTGCTTCCTTATCAAAACTTTTCTCATGAAAATCCAGGGCAAACGCTAATTTTTCCGGCAGATGAAACTGGGGTGCCCATACAATTCGAGTATAGTATCGTATGATCTGTCCCTTTTCAGTCTGTAACATGAGAATCATGGCATACTCGGTATTTTCCTCAATCAGGTCTTTTACCGTTATCTTGCCCGAGAGCGTATCAGTATCCTGGGTATATTCCGTAAGCTGCGTATTCTCTATCAGACGTTGGCCATCCACACTTCTGATCTCATAAGAAATCTTCTCAATAGTCTGTCCGTAAGCCGCGATTTGAAATTGGGTGGACCGCCCCTCATTTAAAGCAGTAATGGTATCCCTCATATAAGCGGTATCCATTTCCTGAGCGTAACCATGCAGCTCATTATAGAGAATATCGTCCATTCCCATGTACACCACCGGAAATTCTGCATCAGGCATTTCCACAGTGAGGTCATTATTTCCCTTATTCATTATTTTGCTGATCACAAATAGCGCTATAAAAAAAGTTATCCCCAGGACAATTCCTTTTATAACCGCCTTTCCAATCGCTTTCTTCAACTCAATGCTCCTCCTCGAAAAGCTTCTGCAGGGTAGTTTCCACATGCAAAAAATCAGTTAACTTGCGAATATCTCCGCCTTTAGCACGCATACCCTCTCTTTTTACCGCCCGGATCAGGAGATTTTTTGGAGTATGCTCCATATCAATAAATTCCAGTATCTGGGTTTCATAGCCCATCTCTTCCAGTAAATTGGCCCGTATGCCGTCCGTGAGCAACGCCGACAGTCTCTCTTTTATAAAACCGTACTTTAATATGGGTCCCAATTCTTTGTTTTCTATCTGCCTATTGACCTCATGCTGACAGCAGGGAACCGCCAGGATCACCTTCGCATTCCACCTGACAGCCTTGTCAAGTGCATAGTCGGTAGCCGTATCACAGGCATGGAGGCTAACTACCATATCCACAGGATGGGCGCAGTCATAACTGCTGATGTCTCCCCTCTCAAAATGTAATCCCGTATATCCGTACTGCTGTGCCAGGCTATTGCATCTGTCGATAACATCTGCTTTTAAATCCAATCCGACTATCTGCACTTCATACTGTTTCAGTTCATGCAGATAATAGTACATGGCAAAAGTCAAATAAGATTTCCCACAGCCAAAATCAATAATACGGAGTGGCCTGTCCACCGGCAATTTTCTTAAAACATCTTCGATAAATTCCAGATAACGGTTGATCTGCCTGAACTTATCATATTTTGCCTTTACAATCTGCCCGTCCGGAGTCTGCACGCCCAGTCCCACCAGAAAGTCCACCGGCTTACCTTCTTCCAGAATATAGCGTTTTGTTCTGTTGTGAGTCTGTGGTGTACCGGTACCTTGCCGGGGCTTCTGACTCCCATCCTTTTTGAGCAGTTTCTTCCTGACTGTGATCTTACCCTTCTTACTGATCAGGACCACTGCCTGATATTCCCCGCTCACAATTTCCGCCTGCCGGAAGTTGTCCTCCATATAGAGCATCATTCTTTCTATGATCTCTTCTCTTGCGGTATTATAATGAAATACTTTATTATCACGATACAGGGTTTCCTGATAGCACAGTTCACCCTTTATAAGTAAAGGTCTGACTGTCAGCTTACTGCCCTTCCCGCTATCCACAGGATTGCTCAAAATCAGTTTGGACAATTTTTCATTCACCAATTCATTCAGCAGTTCTCGCAGCTTTTCCATATAAGTATAACCTCATATTGATATAGTCATAGCTGCCTCCGGCCTCTTTGTCCGAAATGTGGCACTATGACTATATTGTACTGGCTTTGTCCTAAAACCTCAACTAAAATTTTATAAACCTGTGTCTTCCGCCATGTCTTCTCCTATATATTTCGTAATATATCAACAACTGCACCATATCACCCATCCACTCCCATTTTTCGGGCGGTCCCTGCTCTGCGTCTTCCTTCTCTTCTTCCTCCTGTTTTAAGATGGTGATAACCGAGTCCTTTAGCCGATAGAGCTGCCATTTATCAGGATACTCATCATAAATTAAGCTTCCCTCATAGTCCATTTTATCTAAAATACTTGATACCTTGACCTGCAGCTGTTTGGCCTGCGCGGGATACAGCTGCTGTAGATACTCCAAGTCCCGCAAGACGCTGTCTTCCTCCTGCATAAAATAGGGTACGGAGCCGGTCATATAAAAAGGCAGAATCCTATGATGATAATTCATATACTATTCCTTGTTTTCCCTTTTCCATAGCATATGCAAAGAAAAAAAGAAATGCCACAGGCTTTTGCCTGTGGCATTCGTATAACTATTTCAGTACAGTAATTCTTGCAATCGCACGCTGAAGCGCCGTTTCCGCACGGGCCATATCCGTTTCCGCCGCATGTTCCTTAATACGCTCCTCCGCTCTGTTCCTTGCGGCCTCTGCACGGGCTTCATCAATTTCATTTGGCCACTCTATGATTTCCGCCATTATCGTGACGCCTTCCGGAAGAATTTCCGCAAACCCTTCATGCAGGGCAGCCTCTTTGGATTCTTCTCCTTCCGTAATCGTCAGAATACCGGGTTTAATGATAACCGTCATAGGAATATGGCCGGGCAGCACACCGATTTCGCCTTCGGTAGTATTAAATTCGACCATTTCCACATCCCCCTCATAAAATACTCTTTCGGGGGTGATTATCTGTAATTTAAATTGTTCCATAGCCACTCCTACTTCTTCTCAAACTTGGCAACTACATCGTCGATGCTTCCCACATTCAGGAAATAGCTTTCGGGAACATCATCATGCTTTCCGTCCAGAATCTCCTTAAAGCCACGGATGGTCTCGCCTACCGGAACATACTTACCTTCCAGACCGGTGAACTGTCCTGCTACGAAGAAAGGCTGGGAAAGGAATCTCTGTACCTTTCTGGCCCTGGATACCACCAGCTTATCCTCTTCAGAAAGCTCATCCATACCCAGAATAGCAATGATATCCTGCAGTTCCTTATAGCGCTGCAAAATTTCCTGTACGCCGCGGGCTACCTTGTAGTGCTCTTCTCCCACGATTCTGGGATCCAGAATACGGGAAGTGGATTCCAGCGGATCCACGGCCGGATAGATACCCAGCTCCACGATGGAACGGGAAAGTACCGTAGTCGCATCCAAGTGGGCAAAGGTGGTTGCCGGTGCCGGGTCAGTCAAGTCATCCGCAGGCACATATACTGCCTGTACGGAGGTAATGGAACCGCTCTTTGTAGAAGTGATACGCTCCTGCAGCGTACCCATTTCCGTCTGCAGCGTAGGCTGGTAACCTACTGCCGAGGGCATACGCCCCAACAGTGCGGACACTTCGGAACCTGCCTGCGTAAAACGGAATATATTGTCAATGAAAAGCAATACGTCCTTACCGCCTTTGTCACGGAAGTACTCTGCCATGGTCAAACCCGTCAGACCCACTCTCATACGGGCTCCGGGGGGCTCGTTCATCTGTCCGAACACCATGGTCGTCTTGTCAATAACGCCCGATTCCGTCATTTCATGATATAGATCATTTCCTTCACGGGTACGCTCGCCTACACCCGTAAATACGGAATATCCGCCGTGCTCCGTTGCTATATTTCTGATAAGCTCCTGGATCAACACCGTCTTTCCTACGCCGGCGCCGCCGAAAAGTCCGATCTTACCACCCTTCTGATAAGGGCAGAGCAGATCCACAACCTTGATACCGGTTTCCAGTATCTCCGTCTGTGTGGACTGCTCGGAAAATTCCGGGGCCGGTCTGTGAATAGGCTCATAGCTTACATTCTCCGGAGCCGGTTTGTTGTCAATGGGCTGTCCCAAAACGTTAAATATACGTCCCAGCGTATTCTCACCTACCGGTACGGAAATGGGTGCGCCCGTAGCCTCGGCTTCCATGCCGCGGACCAAACCGTCCGTGGTGCCCATGGCAATACATCTTACCGTATCATCACCCAGATGCTGTGCTACCTCAACCGTAAGCGTATCCCCATACTGTAAGGGAATCACAATTGCTTCGTTGATTTCGGGAAGCTGCCCTGCCTCAAAGCGGATATCCAACACCGCACCGACAATCTGGGTAATCTTTCCTTTATTTACTCCTGCCATCTTGTTGTCCTTTCCTTTCCAATTTCCTTACGTTATCGCATTTGCGCCTGCAATGATTTCCGTCAGTTCCTGTGTAATGGAACTCTGTCTTGCTCTGTTATACTGCAGGGAGAGACTGGAGATCATCTCTTCCGCATTGCCGGTAGCGGAATCCATTGCCTGCATTCTGGCGCCATTTTCACTGGCCACAGATTCTATCAGCCCTCCGTAGATCAGGCTGGTAATATATTTGGGAATCAACAGATTCAGCGCTTCTTCATCTTCCATTTCAAAGTTCATGGGCGCGCTTCCCGTCTCTTCCTTCACTTCGTCATCTTCCGGCAGTGCCACCGGCAAGAGCTTCAACACCGTAGGCACATGGCTTACCGTATTCTTAAATTTCGTATAGGCCAGATAAATCTCGCTGATCTCTCCTCTGGCAAAGGCACTCAGCAATTCTTGGGAAATCCGCATAGCGTCCACATATACCGGCTCCTCTGCAATATCCGACATATCGGCTGCTATCTCAAAACCGGCTCTTGCCAGCGCATCACGGCCCTTCTTGCCCACCGCATAGATAACGACTTCCTCTTTTTTGAAATCACCTTTGGTTATCAGCTTCACCACATTGGAGTTGTAGCCGCCTGCCAATCCCCTGTTTGAGGTCATGACAACCACCGCCTTTTTACCGGTAGAGCCACCGTCCAGATAGGGATGCTTCATACCTTGGGTTCTTGCCAGAATAGAGGTGACTGTGTCATACATACCGGTAAAATAATTTCGGGAACGTTCCGCGTTCTGCTTGGCCCGCTGCAATTTTACCGTAGATACCAGCTTCATTGCCTTGGTAATCTGCTGGGTACTCTGTATGCTGCCCTTACGGCGCTTAATATCCCGCATGGATGCCATAATGTATCACCCTTCCTATCTCTTCTCAAACTCTGCCTTGAAACTCACAAGGGCTTTCTTTAACGTCTCCTCAGTGGCTTCGGAAATTGACTGTTCCTCTGCAATAGCCTTGGGCACTTCAGGATATTTGGTATCCAGATATTCAAAGAATTCTTTCTCAAACCGGATAATATCCTCTACCGCAACATCCAGCAGATACTTGTTGGTTGCGGCATAGATGATGATAACCTGATACTGTACCGGCATCGGCTGGTACTGGGGCTGCTTTAAGATTTCCTTGATTCTTTCACCCTGTGCCAGTTTTTCCTTGGTGTCGGCATCCAGTTCGGAGCCAAACTGTGCAAAGGCCGCCAGTTCTCGGTACTGTGCAAGTTCCACACGAATGGGAGCCGCAATCTTCTTCATAGCTTTTATCTGTGCGGCACCGCCTACACGGGACACGGAAAGACCCGCATTGACCGCAGGACGGAAGCCCGCATTAAACATTTCCGTTTCCAGATAAATCTGACCGTCGGTAATAGAAATAACATTGGTAGGAATATATGCCGAAACGTCACCCGCCTGGGTTTCGATAATGGGCAGTGCGGTCAAAGAACCGCCGCCGTATTCCTCACTCATTCTGGCTGCACGCTCTAACAGTCTGGAATGCAGATAGAATACGTCACCGGGGTATGCCTCACGTCCGGGGGGACGTTTTAAGAGCAGGGAAAGTGTACGGTATGCCGCTGCATGTTTACTCAGGTCGTCATACACTACCAGTACGTCTTCTCCTTTTTCCATCCACTCCTCGCCGATCGCACAGCCCGAATAGGGCGCAATATACTGCAAGGGAGCCAGTTCGCTGGCCGTAGCTGCAACTACGGTGGTATAGTTCATCGCACCGTTTTCTTCCAATGTCTTCACAATGGCAGCCACTGTGGAAGCTTTCTGGCCGATGGCAACATAAATACATTTTACATTCTGCCCTTTTTGATTGATAATGGTATCTATGGCAATTGCCGTCTTACCGGTCTGTCTGTCCCCGATAATCAGCTCTCTCTGTCCTCTGCCAATGGGTACCATGGAGTCGATTGCCTTAATACCCGTCTGTAAGGGCGTATCCACGGATTTTCTGGTAATAACGCCGGAAGCAACTCTTTCTATCTTACGGTATCCTTCCGTCTGAATGGGACCCTTGCCATCGATGGGCTGTCCCAAAGCGTTGACTACGCGTCCTAACAGAGCATCCCCGACCGGTACTTCTACCACGCGGCTGGTGGTCTTAACCATATCACCTTCGTTGATATTCTTATGGCTGCCCAGTAAAACCGCACCCACGTTATCCTCTTCCAGATTCAAAACCATGCCGTATACTTCTCCCGGGAATTCCAGAAGCTCACCCTGCATGGCATTTTCCAGACCGTGCACACGGGCAATACCGTCAGCCACCTGGATAACTGTGCCCACGTTGGATACTTCCATCTCCGCCGCGTATCTTTTAATTTGTTCCTTGATTACGGAGCTTATTTCCTCTGGTTTCAAATTCATGAATCCTTAACACCTTTCTTTTATTGTCTGCATCACTGCAGCTTAATCTGATATAACTGTCTGCTTATGTTCTCTAACTTTGTCCGGATACTGCTGTCCACTACCCTGTCGCCGATACGGATAACCATACCGCCGATCAAAGCCGGATCCACTTCATAGTGCATCTCAACGGATTGGTAAGCGGTAGTTTCCAACAACCTTTTCTCTACCTTGGCACACTGTGCCTCGGAAAGGGCAACCGCTGTCGTCACATAGGCAATGCCGATTTTTTCCGCATCCTTTACCCTTGCAATAAAATAGTCCAGCACCAGGGGCAGCTGTTTATAATGTTCCTTCTTAAGCAGCAAGCGCATGGTACCGAATATTTCACTGCCGATACGCTCCTGCCATACCGCTGCCAGAATCTTTTCCTTTTCTTCCCCGGGAACTGCGGGATTCAGCATAAGCTTTTCAAAATCCGGATTGTCTGAGAGCGCCTGTCTGATTTCCGTGGCCTCATTAAGAAGCTCCTTGGTTCTGCCTTCCTCAATTGCAAGCTCAAACAGGGCTTCGCCATATACCTTTTCTACTAGCTTAGCCATGTGCTCTCACCCATCTCGCGCAAGGTTTCGTCCACGAGCCTTTCCTGCACCGTTATATCAATGGCGCCCGATACGGCTTTGCCTGCCATCAGGGATGCAATCGCTATCATTTCTCTCTTTACTTCATCCACAGCCTTCTGCTTCTCCAGCTCGGCTTCCACACGAGCTCTTTCCATAATACGGGCAGCCTCTTCCTTGGCCTCGCCGACAATCTGCGACTCATTTAAAACAGCCTTTTTGCGAGCCTCCGCCAGAATACCGTCCGCTTCTTTATGTATATCGCGAAGTTTTGCTTCATACTCTTCCTTCATAGCTCTTGCGTCCGTCATATCCTGCTCAGCCTGCGCAAGCTCAGCTGCGATCTTCTCGGTACGTCCCGAGAGCATCTTCCTTGCAGGATTGAACAGCAGGAAGGACATTGCCGCAAACAGCACGAGCACTGCGATCATGGACAGAACGGAATCCGCCATCAGCTGCCAGTCCAAGTCAAACAGTCTGGACATGCTTTCACCGGATGTCAATAAAATACTCACCCTTTCAGCCTCCTTTCTTTTTTTCCTCTCCTTGTAACAAAGAAAGCCTTACGGTAATAAGGGCTGTACGAACATCAGAAGCAGTGCGGTAACCAGACCGTAGAGACCGGTGGTCTCGGCAACTGCCTGACCTAAAAGCATGGTGGAAGTAACATCTGATTTTGCTCCGGGATTACGTCCTACCGCAGCTGCAGCATGACCTGCCGCAATACCCTGTCCAACACCGGGACCGATACCTGCGATAACCGCCAGACCTGCACCGATTGCTGAGCATCCTCTGATAAAATTCTCGTTAAATTCCATTGTGATTTCCTCCTTAAATTTAAAATATAAAATATAAAATTTCTTGTTAATGAACTAGCCTTCCGTATCCCCGATGGCATTGGTGATATAGGTCATCGTCAGCATACAGAATACATATGTTTGAATCGCGCCTGAAAAAAGATCCAGATATATATGCAGCGCTGCGGGCCATATCAATGCAATCTTACCTAACAGTCCGTATACCAGCGCCATCATTACCACGCCCGAGAGCACATTGGCAAAGAGACGCAGGGAAAGCGAAATCGGCACTGCAATATCACTGATAATATTGATGGGCAGCCAAATGGGCAGCCAAGGTGGCAGCGGAGAGCATTTGTCAATCCAGATAGCCTTTAAGGAATTGTGCTTAAAGGTATTAAAATGGATCAGCACAAAAGTCATCAATGCCAGGGGCAGCGTCACACCGTAATCCGCTGTGGGCGGTCTCAGTCCCATAAGTCCCGAAATGTTACTGATGAGAATAAAGATGAATACCGTTCCTATGTAGTTGCGGAACTTCGTGGCATTCTTTCCCATGGTGCCTTTCACCATCTTGTCCAACATTTCCACGATCAGTTCCACCACATTCTGAAAGCCTTTGGGAATCTCACTGGCCCGCCGCATGGTAATATTGGCGGCTACCGCAAACCCCAATAAAATAAGCATTACGATCAGAATGCTCACATGGGTGGTAGTAATCCATACCTCATGTCCGAAAAAGGAATATTTGAACAAACCATGTACCATAAAGTCCACTTCATTGCCCGCCGACAGCAATATTCCGTATCCCATGTTCTCACCTCCTTACTTCTCAGCCTCCAAAACCTCGTTCTGCTCCTCCAAAGGCCGGGGAACAGGATCGGTTTCATGGAAGAGCCGATTATAATATTTGTGAATAGGGGGTTGCAGATACGCTCCTGCTTTCAGGCTCATAACGCCTAAAAAGCCTGCCAGCACATAGCCTGCACCCGTATAGAACAAAAAAACCAGATAGGCGGCAGTAAGAAGATACCGGATCAGATAGCCTCCCGACATGATCTTTGCTGCTGTCTTCTCATCACAGAGAAATGCTTTGTTTAAGGACTTCCACATATGTACAGCCAAAACGCAGGCCATCAACCCACCACTCCATAAGCCAAACGCATACTTTTGTCTGTCAAAAGGCAAAAGCAGCCCGACCAGCTGACAGAGAACAACGAAAACCAGAATACCGGTTATCAGTTCCAAAATCGCCCTGTCTATTTTTTTAAGTCTTTCCGTCATGGGCATCTCCGTCCTTATCCTCATAGATATGCTTGGCCATTACATAGATATTCCGAAAGCCCGCCAATGCCCCTATAAAGAAAAACAGGATCATCAGATAAGAGGTTCCCAGCTTTTTATCCAGCCAGATGCCTAAAAAGGACAAGAGGAAAATCGGAACCAGCATATTGATTCCAAACTGGGTGATCAAGGCCAGTGCCCGGTATACGCTTTTATCATATTTTTTGCGGCTCGCCACTTTTTCCTCCTCTGGCAGGCTATGCACACCTGTAGTAAATTATACTAATTTTCGGCAATATTGTCCAGTCACTTTCAACATTTATACTAAATTTTTCACGAAATTCTTTTTTATTTGTTTGACTTTGCCTCTCCCTGTGGTGTAGTATTTTCATATAATCATTAATTTTATACTATGCAGACAAAGCGGAGGACTTAATCATGGAAAAGCTCACCCTCTACCGGAAGCGCCTGATTCCCAACGAATGTATCCCCTTAAAGGACGATATTCTTGTCAGCCGAAACGAAGACGTCATCGTGACGAAGTGGAATACCTTAAATCCCAAGACAGCTTTTCAATACGGCGCCTCCTGCTATTTTTTGAAAAAAGGCATTAAGGTCAGCAAATTCTACCGTGCTGACGGCAGTCTCTTCTGTTGGTACTGCGATATTGTACGCTATGATTTCTCCGAACAGGATACGGTGCTGACCGTTACGGATCTGCTGGCTGATGTGATACTGTATTCGGACGGTTCCGTGAAAGTGTCGGATCTGGACGAACTGGCCGAGGCTTTTGAACAGGGACTCATCTCTTCCGAGGAATTGATCCTCTCCTTAAAACAGTTAAATGACCTTCTTACCACAATTTATGAAAACCGTTTTTCCCAGATGCAGGCGGAACTTAATTTGCTTGGATTATAGTAAGAATAAAACCGGAGATTCCACGGGTATACCCCCCGGGATCTCCGGTTTTTTATTTATTTCAATATCCTAATTAAATACCCTATTAATAGAAAATATGTCCGCCAATACTGATTCCGGTCAAACCATCAATAGGTGTTCTGAAATACAGGCAATTTCCCACATTTGTCATTCCGGACATGGCTTCATCAGCGGCCTGATAGCAGGCTGCCGTGGCTTTTCCGGTGGTCAGCACCAATTCCAGTCTTCCGCTTGCCACCGGCGAGAACTGGCTTTTCTGATAGATAACACCCACTACCGTATCCGGATATTTGGAACTGAGGACACGGTTGATGACAACTGCACCCACAGCCAATTTGCCTTCATAGGGTTCTCCGCCGGCTTCGCAGTAAATAATCGCTGCAAGAAGTGCTCTGTCACCGTCCGCAAAGGAAACCTCCGAAATATCCCTCCAGGCTGCATTGGCAGCTGCAAGGGAAAGGGCTTTTTCCTCTTCAATCTTTTTACGCAGGGCTTCTATGTCCTCATCCTTCTTCTTTAATTCTTCCTCTTTGGCGCGGACTTCCTCTTCCACTGCTGCTATCTGGTCCCCGTAGCGGGAAATGGAATTTGAGGTCTGGCTGACCAAACCTGCCACCCGGCTCTTTTCTTCCTCCGCTGCCTGCCGCAGATCCGCAAGATCCAACAGTTCCTGCTGTAGTCTGGCTTCTTCTTCTTCAATATATTGTCGGGTTTCTTCGTATTCCTTTAACATATTGCTGTCGTACTCGGTAATGGCGCTCACATAGTTGGTATAGTTCAGCAAATCACCGAAGCTGTCTACGGAAAACAACATCTCCAGATAGTCCATCTGCCCAACCTCATACATATACTGAATCCGCTTTACCATACATTCGTACTGCCACTGTTCCGTTTCTCTGGCCAAAGTCAGTTCCTGCGTAGTGATCCCGATTTCTGTTTCTTTCTCGTCAATCCGGCGTTCCAGATCCTCTAAGTTCTCACTGATGTCTGTAAGCTGTTCGTTCAGCCCCTTCAAGTCTTTCTTCAAGTCCGCCTGATCACCCTTTAAGGAATCCAGGTTATTTTCGTCTTCATTCAAACTGTTCTGCAGGTCCTCACGCTCATGCAGCGCCTCATCAAGCTGCTCCTGTGTGGTCTTTCCGCTATTGGCTGCACGGGGAAAGGTCGGGATAGAACATATCAATACGATTACCGCGGCACCCAGCGCCAAGATCCCTTTGCGCGCAAAGATTTCCGTGTGCAGAAACTTCTTATGCATTTGACCTCTCCTCCTTTCTTTGCCTTTAGGCTTCGTTTATACTTCCAAGGTTATTTTTCTTTCCGTCCTATGATACTGTATATAGGAAACGCCCGCCGCATCCAGCATTCTTTTGGAAGCAATGGTGGTGGGACTCAGCGCGTATTTATCACTGTCATATACTATGGTTTTGATGCCGGCCTGTATAATTGCCTTCGTACATTCGTTACAGGGAAATAGGGATACATAAATTTTAGTCCCCTCCAAAGAACCTCCCCGATAGTTTAAAATAGCATTCAGTTCTCCGTGTGTTACATAAGGATACTTGGTTTCCAGAAGCTGCTCTCCCTCCCTGTCCCACGGAAACTCTTCGTCAGAACAGCCCATAGGAAAACCGTTATATCCCATGGAGAGAATCTTATTGTCACCGCTGACAATGCATGCCCCCACCTGCGTATTGGGATCTTTGGAACGCATTCCGGACAATTGGGCAATCCCCATAAAATACTCATCCCAACTTATGTAGTCTTCTCTTTTGCGCATCTTTACCATAGTCTCCCCCGTTCCTTTTCGATATTCTACTATATATTTACAAAAACTACAAGCCGCCCTGCTCGGTCTATCCTGCAGACCACAGAAAAGCTCCTAATCTATCAGCCCCACTCTGCGGCAATGCTTTTCTTCTCCGGAAAAAGGCGTGTTCAAAAAAGTTTCCGTGATTTCCACTGCCAGATTTGGTCCTATGATACCCCCGCCCATCGCCAGCACATTGGCATCATTGTGCAGCCTTGTCATTTTAGCACAGAAGCTATCCTGACACAGTGCGCAGCGGACTCCCTTCACTTTGTTAGCCACCATGGATATACCGATACCTGTGGTGCAGATGACAATTCCCTTTTCATACTCTCCCGAGGCGACCGCCTCCGCTACCGCGCGTCCAAAAACGGGATAGTCGCAGGAGTTTTTATCATAACATCCAAAATCTTTATAGGCAATCCCCTTTTCCTCCAAGTATCCGATAACCGCCTGTTTTAAATCAAATCCCCCATGATCGCTGCCAATTGCTATCATATACTGCCTCCTTAAACACGATATATCCATATTGCCATGATACTTCTATACATTATACATTTATAATGTGGTGTCCCGCGGCTTTTAGCAGTCGGTTCATAAGTGCCTGTCCCAAACCGGTACTCTCAAAAGCCTCCGCAAATATAATCTCCACATTTTCCTCGTCGAACTCCCGCAGAATGCGGTAAAGAAGTTTTGCTGCAGAAAGCTCATCCTGCCTGCTGCCCACTGATTTACACACATCAGCCCGATAGTCCTTCCGGGTTTCTTCGGCTGCGATGACACCCGTTTTCTTCCCTGCTGCCTTTGCCTGTTCTATCTGTTTGTTTACATAGGAAATCACCGTTTCCGGTTCTCCTGACACAACTGTCAGTTGTCCTTTGGGTGCATAATGTCTATACTTCATACCGGGAGCTTTGGGAATTTGACCACTGCTGCCATCTAAGACAGTCCTGTCGGTTTCAACCTTACCCAGCACCTCTCTTAACATTTCTTCGGTTACATATCCCGGCCGTAAGATCTCCGCAGGCTCCACCGTCAGATCCACGATGGTGGATTCCAGTCCAATGCCTACTTCGCCCCCGTCCACTACCATATCGATCCTGCCCTGCATATCCTCCAGTACATATTTAGCCAGTGTGGGACTGGGTCTGCCGGAGGCATTTGCACTGGGTGCAGCCACGTATCCGCCAGCCGCCGCAATCAATGCCAGCGCCGTTTTGTGGGAAGGAAAACGAATGGCCACCGTATGTAGTCCGCCCGTAGTTTCAAAGGGTACATCCTCCGACTTGGGCAGTATCATCGTAAGGGGCCCCGGCCAGAATGCGTCGGCCAGTTTTTTAGCCGCAGCCAGCTTCTCTTTATGCTCCGGATCATCGGATACTAACCTGTAAATATCTTCAAATCGACAGATATGTACAATCAGGGGATTATCCGAAGGCCGCCCTTTCGCCGCATATATTTTCCTGGAAGAGGCAGGGTTTAAGGCATCCCCACCCAGGCCGTAAACTGTTTCCGTAGGAAACGCCACCAGTCCGCCGGATTGTAAAATCCTCCCGGCTTCTGTCAGGCATGCCTTGTCATCTTCCTCCATGCAGGTAATCACTTTTGTATCCATATTATTTACACAGCCCGGCAACCACTTCATTGATGACTTTGCCGTCCGCCTTACCCTTCAGCTCTCCCATAACTGCCTTCATGATCAGGCCCTTGTTCTTGGAGGCCAGTTCCTCAGGGAAATGTGCGGTAATGTAGCTCTCTACTTCCTCTGCGGACATCATCTTGGGTGCATATTCCGAAATAATATCATAGCGCGCCTGATATTCCGCCTTAAGTTCCGTTCTGTCTGCCGGGCAGGTATCCAACTGCTCTTTCACGGATTTTAATTCCTTTAAGATAGCCTTATCCACCAGTTCTGCAGGAATATCCTCCCTGCATCCCTCATCAATTCCAAGCTTCTTTACTGCGGATACCAGTGTGGAGATTGCATCTTTCCTCACTTTATCCCGCGCTTTCATTGCTGCTACCATATCTGTTCTTAACTGTTCTAATTCCATAATGCCTCCATTCTGCGTTTTTAGCCGCTTTCGGTCATAGTATAACACATCTTTGTTCGAAAATCCATGCATCATCTGTTTTTTATGCTCTCAGAAAAGAAATCTATTGAAATTTTCATGCGCAGGAAATAAACTGATAATATCCTTTTAATTTAGCCGTTATTCATGTTAAGGAGAATTCTATGAACACTAATACCAACTTAAAAACTTATTCTTTAGCTGATATACCCTGTTACAAAGTACACGGGCGTACCGATACTACCCGGTTTCCCCTACCCTTGTTCTGGACGGGCAGCGGCGTGGAGATCAACGTAACGGGAACCGAGTTATGGATCGATCTGGAAGTGGATTTTGACTACCATGAGCCCTGGGCGGCCTACAGTATTGACGGTGCTTTGATAGGCAGGCAGATGCTGCTGCCCGGTCTCCAGCACCTCTGCATTTTCAGAAACATGAGTGAGGAGACGGTAAAGAACGTGCGGTTCTTCAGAGAACTGCAGGCCATGTCCGACGACCCTGCCTGCCATGTGCTGGTTCACGGTTTTCAAACAGACGGCTCTTTCTCCCCCGTTCCCGACAGAAAATACAAACTGGAATTTATTGGCGACAGTATTACTTCAGGAGAAGGCACCTACGGTACTCCGGGGGACTATCCCTGGATCTCCATGTTTATGAGTGCCAGCAAACATTATGCCGCCATGACGGCACAGGCACTGGATGCGGATTTCCGCCTGATTTCTCAAGGCGGCTGGGGTGTAGTCTGCGGATGGGATAACGATCCCCGCCATGCGCTGCCTCTATATTACGAACAAATCTGCGGCCTGGCCGGAGGACCTGTCAATGAGCAGTTAGGGGCCCGGAAGCCCAATCCTTTTGCGCAGTGGCAGCCTGATGCCATTATTGTCAATTTGGGCACCAACGATAACGGAGCCTTCAACCAGCCTGAATGGCGGGACGAAACAACCGGGGAAACTTTTCAGAACAAACGCAACCCCGACGGATCTTTAGAACCGGCTTCCGTTACACGCTTAGAGCAGGGCGTTGTGGACTTTTTAAAGCTAATCCGACAGCATAATCCCACATCCCATATTATATGGGTCTACGGTATGCTGGGCTATGAACTGACACTGCCCATTGCCCATGCAGTAGAGACCTTCTGTCGGGAGAATCAGGATACGAAGACCTCTTTTTTACAACTGCCCAATACCACTGAGGAAACCATCGGCGCCCGTTTCCATCCCGGGGTTAAATCCCATGAACGGGCAGCAAAAATATTAACAGAATATTTGGAAACGCTGCTGGCGTAACCGGCCAAACATGTTTGCCATAGTGCAAAAATCAGGTCACGAGAATATCCAAACGGATTTTTCTCATGACCTGTTTCTTTTACTATAAACTAATATGTATTTTAGTCCGTTTCATTTAAGTACTGGATAATACCCAGATGAATCTCCCACGCCAGCATTTCCTGGTATTCTCTGGTGCAGAGCTTTTCTGCCTCTTCATAGTTGGATAAGAATCCGCATTCCACGATAACGATGGTAGAGGATGTTTTCTTTAAGAGATAATAACTGTCGTTAGCTTTGACCGGACGTTTATTATCCGGATCCACCTTGGCCACAAGCCGCTCCTGAATCCTCTCTGCCAGCTTCCGGCCCTCCTCGCTTCCTGTGTAGTAAAAGACCTGTGCCCCATGCACATACTCCTCAGGATAGCTGTTCTGATGAATACTCACCGTCACCACCGGCGCCGTTTCCTCAATCAAGGCAATTCGACGCTTCATATCCTGCACCTTCTTATTGGATGCCCCTGCATCATATAACCCGGTATCAGAATCTCTGGTCACTACTACCCTGATATCATCCGCTTCTAGATATTTCTTTACCAACAGCATGATCTCCAGGTTTAAATCCTTTTCCAGGGCGCCGTTGACTCCTACCTTACCCGGGTCTATGCCGCCGTGCCCGGCATCCAGCACCACGCAGGGTGCATCTGCTAAACGTGCATCCGCCACAGCCGTCTGCTTAAACAAGCTCTTCCGCCCATTCATCCAGAGCAAGGACAATGCGGCGCAGAATAACAGTAACGCCACCCCGCTCTTCAGAAACATTTGCTTCCGTTTCATAATCCTATCCGATTCTTTTCCCATTTATAAAGCATATGAAAAAAGAAAGGTGGATATGCCGCCTGCCATAACCTTATTTCACACTTTCAACTTCAGATTTCTAATCTGGTTTTTCTTGAAACATCAAAGTCTGAATGATAAAATAGAAACAGGCACTGCAAGGAAAGTTGAGGTATAACGTGAATATAAAAAGAAAGATTTTGATTATACTTGGCTGTTTACTGGCATTTACCATGACAGTCGGCATTATTTCCGGCGTTGTCCTGGCATCTGAAAAAAGGACGGTAAGAGTTGCCTTTTTTCCGATGGATGGCTACAACATGACATCGGAAGACGGAACGCTGACCGGAATGGATGTTGACTATCTGAATGAACTGTGCAACTATGCCAACTGGGAAATCGAATATATCAAATGTGACAGTTGGGATGAAGCGTTATTACTATTGTCAGCACATGAAGTGGATTTGGTGGGTTCTGCACAGTATTCGGTAGAACGGGCTGAAACTTATCAGTATGCAAATCTTTCAAGCGGTTACACGTTCGGTGTGATTTTGACGAGTTCGGACAGTTCTCTTGCCTATGAAGATTTTACGGCGATGAAGGACATTACTTTCGGTATCGTCAAAACCTATGTCCGCAGAGGAGAATTTATACAGTATTTAAAAGACAATGGTGTAGACAATCCAAGGATTCGGGAATATGCTTCCACGGCTGAGCTCCAGGAAGCGTTAATGCAGGGAGAGGTCGATGCCATCGTTCACACCTTTACCGAGACCAAAGAGGGGCATCGTCTCATCGGACGTTTTGCACCGATGCCCTTTTACTATATTTCTTATCAGGGTAACAATGATGTAATGCGTGAGCTGAATCAGGCTATTGCGGATTTGAGGATCAATCAGCCGGAACTGGAAACGGATTTGATGAATAAGTATTATCAGAGCCGGCTTGATAAAACTGTGGTATTTACTATAGAAGAAAAGAACTATCTCGCAGAAGGCCATACCGTTATAGTCGGCTATTTGGACGGCTATTACCCGTTTTCCTATGAAGAGCACGGGGAGTGCCGTGGGCTGACACGTGCGCTGCTGGAAGACGGCCCCGCATCGGTGGGTCTACAGTTCTCTTACCGGAAAATGGAAACACTGCGAGAAGCGGAGTCCGCACTGCAGGCAGGAAGCATTGATATTATAGCCTATTGTACGGATGCATCGGAAACGCTCAGTTCCTATGAACTGACTTCTGTTAAAGAATACGCCAATATTCCACTTGTCATCGTCATGAAGGAAAGCGGCAGCCTGGGAAATTTGTCCTCTCTGGCCACCGTTCCCTATCTGCATATCGAAGCGAGTCATGCAGTTGATACAAGCTCGGTTTCGATCGTGACCTATGATTCCCAGCAGGAATGTTTGGAAGCGGTGCGAAAGGGCACGGTAGATGCTGTACTATGTGATGGCTATCTGGCTGAATACCTGTTGAGTACGGAACTGCGGTACAACAAGATGGAGGTCAAGAGCGTCTTAAGCGGAGATCATACCGTTTCCATGGTAATCCGAAAAAATGAAAATCCGGCTTTGAGTGGGATTTTAAGTAAAACGGTTTCCGTCATCAATGCCAAAACTGTCAACGAATATATGTTGGGAAACAATGTTTATTCCTTAATGACCGTAGACCGTTTCTTGCGAAATAACAGCGTAACAATTATTGTTTTCCTGTGCCTGTTAATTGCTGCGGTGATACTTGTAGCATGGAAAATTATTACCAAAAATAAAAAGATTCAGAAACTGATGTACAAAGATACGGATATGGACATCTGGAATCTGA
>JAFLSX010000038.1:2228-23622 GCA_022510705.1 Lachnospiraceae bacterium | reverse complement strand
CCATCGGTTTTCCTCCCGATTCAAATTCTTCCACATAGACTCCCGGTGATAAATATTCTGCCATGCATTTTCCTGATTCCCGATTATGTATTTGGGAACCAGTTACCTCCTTTCTTTTTAATCAAGATTCATAGCGCACCTTGTTATAGCAACACTTTAACAGACAGTTCTAATCAGATTTATAAACATGAAACAGGTTTTTAAATTTTATTAATTATTATTTCTCCTTTTCAGGCCCTGCTCATAAATCCGAACGGTCTCCGGGCCTAACTCAATTCCCATTTCCTCCCGGAAAATTTTACTTGCCGATTCAAAAACCCGCCGCATTTGACTGCGCTCTCCCATATCTGCATAACAGCGCAGCAGTCCTGCCACCGCTTCTTCCGAATAGCGGTCTGCAGCCATATACGCATTCCAACAGGAAGCCTCCGTTTCATAATCTCCCTTCTTTCTGCAATAATCGGCAAGAAGACCGCATGCTTTCTCATAGGTGCGTTCAAAGTAAGTTCGCCTTGCTATACACCATGTACTGTCTACTTCTTTTAGATAAACGCCCCACTGATCCAACAGCTTTTCTCTGTGGTCATAAAGTTCTAAGACCTTTCCCGTTTCTGCCCATTTACAAATCTGCTTTTTACTCTCCAGGTCCACCTTGATCCTGGAATAATCCAAATAATACTGATGCCTTTTATACTGAATCAGGTTTTTCAGCTCTGCCTGGGAGCTCAATTCCTTGCGGATACTGTAGATCATGTTATGTAACATGGCCACTTCATTGTTTGGAGCATTGTCCGACCATAACTGTTCCAACAACACCTGGCGTTCCACAGGCCTTCCCTCCAGATCTACCAAATAAGCAAAAAGCTCCATTGCCTTACGGGTTCTCCATGAGATCTCCTTTCCGGTTTCTATAATGACTACGCGGAACTTTCCAAAGCAGGATACCTCCAGCAGCTTTTGGTTGTCATCCTTCGGGGTTGTCTTGACCATATCGGCATATCCGTCCACATTTCCGCTATCCTGATGTCGTATAAAATATTTGGCAAAGGAGTCCGGCAAAACTCCATTGGTGCCAATTGCCAACAAAAAACGATGGTCGGTATAATCCAGAAGGTCTTCCAAAAGTTTAAAGATCTCAGGGTTTTGTAACACCTGAAAATCGTCCAAGACCAATACCAATCTCTGTCCGTCCATACCCTCCATACTGTTCTCCAGTTCCTTAGCCAGACTTCGTCCCAGCTGATCATGAGAATTTGTATCCCCATTCATATACAACTCCTCACCAAAACCAAAGCCATTCAATGCCTTGTTCAAAGACAGGACCAGATACCTGATAAATGTGATAAGCTCATTGTCCATGGAGTCCAGATGGTACCACGCACAAATATGTCCCGGCAACCTGGCGTACTGAGACATCAACACTGTTTTGCCATATCCAATTGAAGTATGCAGCACCAAAAGTTTTCCTTCTTCCACATACAGCTCTGAAAGCAACTTCTCCCTTTGTCCATACTCCTTTGGTGTATCAGGTATCAGAATTTTTGATTCCAATATCTGCTGTTTTTCCATATATTTTACCTATGTATTCCTATTATTTATACTGATGCAATTTTGGCGCCCTCTAACATAACAATCTCTTCCATCCCCCTGACCATGGAAGAAAATCTACTCTCCCAAAGACCGGCAGTCGGCGACCGCACCATTGTACTTTCCATGTTCTCACCTCTTTTTTGTTGCTTCCATAAACCTATTATGAATATAATAGCTGCCTATAAACAATTTACTAAACAACATTATTTGCGGATTGCAAAGCTTTTCCCCGCTCCAATCTCATCTGCCTGATGTTCCAGCCGGGTATCCGTATTCAATGCCACTCCGCTGGAATGCATTGCATTGGCACGGACAACTCCAAGCTTTTGCTGTACTACATGTCCCAGTTCATGAGGCAGATGACATTCCTGCCCGGGACCAATCTCTACCTGATTTCCCTTTGTGTAAGCCAATGCATCCAGCTTAGCCGGCAAAGAGGAATTATAATGCACCCTTACATCATCAAAGGACAACCCTGTGCTGTCCTCCAAGCGCTCCTTCAGCTGAGTCGGAATTCCCGTGCGGTTCACTTTCTTTACAGATTGATTTGCATTTTCTACTTCTTTCTCCATTCTCATTACAACTCCGGACATATCCATTACCTCCTTTTTTACATTATCAAATACTCATACTCGCCCCAGATTTCATCTGAGACCGGCCATTCCATCTTCTCATATTCCGCCCGAATTGCCTGCAGCAGGTGTTCCATGGACAACTGACTCTTCTCATAAATTGCCTTCACGCAGGCACTCAATATCACATTTTTTATCATACCTCCCGTAAATTCAAACTGTGCTGCCAGATAGTCTATATCTAACTCTTCCCGACACTGTTTTTCCGGAAGAGAGCTCTCCCACAGCCGCCGGCGAAGAGTCTCATCCGGCATCCTGTATTGCAGGACATATTTCATTCTTCGCAGAAATGCCTTGTCTATGTTGTGATAGAAATTGGTAGAAAGTATCACAATCCCCTCAAACTGCTCAATACGCTGCAAGATATAAGCAACTTCCATATTGGCATAGCGGTCCTTCCCTTCCGTCACTTCTCCACGTTTGCCAAATAGCGCATCCGCTTCGTCAAAAAGCAATACAACATTTGTTTTCTCCGCAAAGGAAAAAATTTCCTCCAAATGCTTTTCCGTCTCACCGATGTACTTGTCCATTACTCGGGAAAGGTCCACCTGATACAGCGGCAGGCCCAGTTCTCCTGCAATAACGTGTGCAGTCATAGTCTTTCCTGTTCCGGGCGGACCGGAGAGCATCACTGTCACCGCACGGCCGTAAGAATACTGCTGCCCAAGTCCCCATTCCTCAAAGATCCGGTAGCCATGCATGGCATTACAGCAGATCTGTTCCAGAACTTCTTGCACTTCGCCGGGCACCTGCAGATTACCAAAATTCACTGTGGGATAGGAAAGGTTCCCCAACGCTTTCCCGCTGCCTCCACTGAGCAGCTGTGCAGAAATGCGCATAAAATCCTGTTCCGTACCGGATCCTTCCTGCCTCCACAATTCCACTGCTCTGGCTATCTCTCCCGCAGACAAACGATACCGGACCGAATAGCGCATACAATCAATGGAGATCCCATACAGGGAAGCAAATCCCTCAAAAACCTGCTGCCGTTCTACTCTTGTAAGAGGCATCAATTCCACTCTTTTTCCTATCAGGCCACCGTCATGAAAGATAAAATGTCCTTCCGTACACAAAAGAATCGAAATGCCTGCATCCAAAAGCCGCTTTACCACTTTTTTTCCAAAATCCTTTTCCGTCACTTGCCATTCCGTAAACAGCTCTGCTCTCAGACCGTACAGGCAGAGTATTCCCCCCGACCAGAACAATTCTCTGATCAGGCCGTCCATTTGTTCCTCCGCATCATCTGAAAAAAAGCCACTGCACTTCTCTGCGGATAGTAAGAACAGATTTTGTTTCAGAAGACGCGCAATATGCTTTGCTAAAAAACACCTGCCTCCGCTGCCTGCAATCTGCAGTACAGTCCGGGGCATTCTCTCCCCCAGCCACGCAGCACACTCATCTGCTAACTCCTGATGTACAAACATGGGATGAATTGCTTCTTCACACAAAAACCATTCCCCGTTCCCAAAAACAGTGGGCTGCACTTTCCCGCTGCCAACGCTTTCCTCTACAAACAAATATGCTAAAAGCCTGTCATCCGCTTCCATTGAGGCATAAGCCAGCGGATGTTTTTTCCTGTCGATACGGCAAATTTTCTGCAGCCTGTGCAGTCTGTCTGCCAGCTCCTCATGGGGTGGACAGAATTGCCCTTCCAGTTCAAATGCAAGCTGAATAGTTGCGGTATTTCCCGTGTAATAATTCAGATAGACCGCAAACTCCGGTACATATGTGGCGGCCAGACAGAGGTCAAACGCTGTATGCACTACCGGATCCACATCCCCGTCTCCGATGGACTTAATCAGTTTCCAATAGCGGGCTCCTTGTATTCCCTCACCTTTCTCCCACCCCTCTAACGCCTCTTCCGTAAGACGTTCCGTTAAAGTTTTTAAATAGGGAAAACGGCCAAAGCTGTTTGTCCTTCCCGTTTTCTCAAAATAAAAATAGGTGCGCAAAATCACCGCATAAATTGCAATTTCCACAAATCCCATGCCATTTATTCTCCCCTCCTGTCTTCATATACCCAGTATATTGAGAAAATATAATCAAAACTATAAACAGGATAAAAAAATCCCGCTTTGGTCACCTGCCTCATACAGGCGTCCTCTGCGGGATCTCCATTCTTTTGTAGTATTTATTTAAAATCCGGCAATTCGTCCAATGTGATAAAGTAGTCACTGTTATAAATCTGATACAATGCATCCAGCGGCTGATTTTTTTCTTCCGTCAGCCAGGACGTATGCCAAACCATAAAGAACAGCCACGCTGCCTCTGCCTCCTTCAGTTCCTCTTCGGTGGGTATCCTGCCACACTCATGGAAAACTATGGGCATTCCCTCCGGTGCTATCTTCACACACTCTTCATAAAGTCTTGCTTCTGCACTTTCCGCATAACTGTCGGCTCCGAGCAGATCCACATAAGCGTCACCGGGATACCACTCTGCCATTGTTTCACCGTTACCGGAATAACCATAGACCCAGATTAAATTATCCAGTCCCCAGTAATCGGTATATCTGCTGTACATAAGCTGCCACAGCTTCACAAAGTTATCACTGCCGCCCTTACTCCACCAGAACCATCCGCCGTCCAGTTCATGGAAAGGTCTCCACAGAACGGGGACCCCTGCGTCTTCAAGTTGCTGCAAGTAGGGTACTGCCCGGTCCATGCCGACAAGTAAACTGTTATAGGTCTCAGACCCCGGCACAAAGGCTTCTTCCCAATTAATATTATCCGCCAAACATTCATCATATCCGGAAGCAAAATCAGCACCGGTATGCCAGCAGATCGTAGGAATACCGCCCTGCTCCCACCATTCAATGGCTCTGTCCACAACTCCTTCAAAATCATTGTGCATGAAATCCAGACCGCGGATAGCCGGAAGCTTACCGGTATGTTCCATCAGATAATCCATCTCATAATCAGGAGAGGTCATCCAAGTAGACTCCATCTGTCCGGTCAGACAATACTGCCCATAAGTTTCCTGCAGATAAGCATACAGAGTTTTCGCATTTTCTATGGCATTCTCATTTGACAGCCCTCCGCTGTATGTATGGATGATCTGTTCGTAACTATCTATCTCTGCCACACAATCCTGCCATTCCTGTACCAAATCTGCCGTCACAAAATATAACCCTGCAATACGGCCGCCGTTCCACGCTCCCAGTATCAGGCTCTCCATTTCAGCAGTAGAATCGACTCCAAACATTTCAGCCAGTTCCTTCATCGTTATCATTACGACTCTTTCCTTTGTCGGATCGGACATTGCAGGAACATCTGCGCCTTTCACATATTGTCCTGCCACATTGCCGCCCCAGCCTAAGACGCCCCAGCCCGCATGACTCTCATCATCACAGACATAGATTAAGGCCAACGCATCCTGACCACCGGCTCCTTCCAAAAAGGACAGATCATCCGTAGAATAGCCCTCATCTGTTTGTCCCGAGAATAAGAAAATTCCCTTCCCTAAAATGGCAATCTGTCTGGAAAGCTTTTCTTCATCCGTCAATGCGTTACGAACAGGCGGCGCCTCTTTGGGCTGCCATACATCCGCCGGCGAATTTTGCTCTGTCTGATCCCCTTCCGGTGAAATACTCTCCTGTGTGGAAGGTGCAGACTCCGGAGCAGACGGCCCCTCCGCCCCATTACCGCATCCAGCGCAAAGCAGCAAGCCGGATAATAAAAGCAATAATATTTTCTTTCTCATAACATGAGCTCCCTTCCATTTATGATTGAAATTTTAGCATTTTCAAGGGCTTTCTGCAATCAAAAACGCAAAAAGGCAATCCTTTTTTCGGATTGCCAATAGATGCTTGGTCATATATATTTTAAAACAACTAACAATACTCTTTTTCAAAGTCCTCTATACTCATGGGCTTTGCAAAATAATAGCCCTGGAACATATCACATCCTGCATCCTTCAGGAAATCCACCTGTTCTTTGGTCTCAACACCTTCCATAATATTGGGCATACCCAATTCCTTTGACATAGAAATGATATTTTTTAAGATTGTGTTGCTCCGTCCTATATTCTTGGTCTCCTGCAGGAATATCATATCAATTTTTAAAATATCCGCATTGATATCCTTAAGCATTCCCAAAGAGGAATATCCACTGCCGAAATCATCGATTTCAATCTCATATCCGAGCGCATGAAGCCCATCCAAGGTCTTCATGATTTCTCCAACATTCTCTATCAATGCCGACTCCGTGATTTCCAGCTTGAGCTTCTTTATATCAAAATCATATTTGTCCGCCAATGCGCGAAACGCCTTACAAACATCCATGTAGAAAAAGTCCTTTGTGGATATATTGACGGAGATGGACAGATTCTCTTTGCCCTGTTCTTTCCATTCTTCCAGCTTTTTGGCCGCACTTTCCCACATATACAGATCCAGCTTGTGAATCAGTCCCGCCTTCTCCAAGGTAGGAATAAATACACCCGGATTCACCATACCCTTTTCCGGATGAATCCAGCGCACTAATGCCTCTGCGCCCACGATGGTTCCGTTATTTGCGATCTGGGGCTGGAGGAACATATTGAACCGCTCTTCCTCTATTGCCCTGTCAAATTCGCCAAGTATTTCTCTTTCCTCCATAATGCTCTGCAGCAGTTCTTCACAATAATAAGCAACATTCTTTCCATAGTTACCGCGGATAGTGTTGATTGCCATGATGGCCTTATCGTACATAGTCCACACAGGCTCATTCACATTGGTAATGTCATAAACACCAATATAGAAATGCGGCCTGAAAGAGCTTTCCTCTCCAAACTCCAAAATCCTGGACATATTTTCTATAAACATCTGCTCGTCAAAAGATCTTTTCGGCAACAAGGAACTGAATTTATCCGCATATATGCGGGCGCTTGCAGCATTCTCCTCTTGCTCACCTCGGATCATATCCGCCTGCGCCATCAAAAGCTTATCTCCCACCTCTGCCCCATATAGTTCATTGATCAACTTGAAGTCCTGAATATTGGAGCAGACCATACAGTAAGGTTCCTGCACCCTGGAGAGAATTCTCCTTACTTCATCTTCAAACGCTTCTCTGTTTAACAAGCCGGTCAGCATATCATGTGTAGCCCTGTACTTTTCTTCCTTAAAATTCCGTACTACTTCCGTACGATCCTCAAATTGGAAGCAAGAGCCCAGATTTCTTCTCTTTTTATCCAAAAATTTCTGATAAGTAACATATATATATACTTTTTCACCGTTCTTTATCATTGTTCGTTCTGCGCCGATAACGCTTAAGGAACTGCCTTGATGCTCCTCTATCCAATCTGCCAGATACCGGTCGGCAATCGCAAAAATGTCCTCATCCCCGGCAAACAATTCCCTTGCCACCTGATTCACACCCACACACTTTCCATCACTGTCATAGGAGAACAAGCCGATCACGGAATCTTCCACAACGGTAAAATGTATTCTTTCCAATAACTTTCTGGGTGCTGCATACAAAGCAAAATAACAGATGGACATGGCCAAAGACGCATACAGAATGACGGAATAATCGTACTTGGCTTTTATAATAGAACAAAGCACATTCACTCCAACTACTGCCACTGTCTGAAACAAAATACTGGCATATTTACTCTTGTACATTACAGGGGCTTTGATCAATCGATAGGTGAGTATATATAAGCTGTACAAAACAATGCCGTAGACAAACATCCGATGAACGGCATGGGGAATTTTTAACTGTATATCCCAGTAATTTGCCCCAAGCTCATACGCAGTCACAGATTGCAGGTCATACATATGACGGGTAAAGGTATTGATAATGAACGAAACAGAATCCACGCCTGTCAGAATAGCAATAGTGTATCTGGGCAGTTTGGAAGGCGGCTTGATCTGGGTATAATCCGCAACAAAAAACATCAAAAAGACGACCAGCCAATCCGTAGCAAGGAAATAGAGTCCGCTCGTAAAAACCGCCAGCTTATCATGACCGGGCGGCACCAAAATAAAAACGGTATAACA
Source organism: Lachnospiraceae bacterium (assembly GCA_022510705.1). Classification (GTDB taxonomy): domain Bacteria; phylum Bacillota; class Clostridia; order Lachnospirales; family Lachnospiraceae; genus Acetatifactor. The sequence continues at coordinate 15,425 of JAFLSX010000038.1, read as the reverse complement.
CGCTGCCGTTACAATCGCCGCCCATATTAAATGAATCGCTCTTTCATAATTCCTTACGACTTTTTTGCTGACAATTCTGACACAGACAATCATCAGAATAATAAGTATGATCAGCAAAGTCACCAGTGCCTGGAACATATCCCTTTCTCCTTCGCATACCGAACACCATAGTCACATAACATTATAACTCAAAAGGAATTATTTTACAATACGTCCATAAAGCTTTGAATTTTCAATCATTTTTCATTTCCGGACCGTTGTCCTTTCTCGAGAAATATGGTACTATATTGGCAAATCAGAGTACGGATATGGAGGATACTATGACAAACGGAAAAAGTATTATAAAACGCGGCGAACAAAATCCGGCTAACTGCTGGAGCGTAGAGGATATCTTTCCAAATGACGAGGCATGGGAGGCAGAATTTCAGTCCTGCCAGACAATACCTGAACAAGTGGCAGCCTTCAGGGGGCGTCTGGGATCTGATGCAGCAACTCTGTTGGAATACCTGGAACTCTCTGAACAGGTAAATGTCCGTATGGAAAGTCTGTTTTACTATGCCATGCTGCGTCACGACGAAGATACGGCCAACCCGGTATATCAGGCTGTACGCGGGCGTTGCTTAAGTTTTCTTGTGCGCATAGAAAGTGCAAACGCCTTTGCGGAACCGGAACTGGTAGCTATTCCCGAAGAAGAACTGGAGCAATTCTATGCCAAAGAGCCCGGTCTGGAGAAATACCGCCGGCATTTGACAAAGGCTCGGCTGGAACGGGATCACATCCTCTCCCAAGCGGAGGAGGATTTACTGGCGGCCGCAGGCGAAGTAACAAACGGTCCCAGCAGCATTTATAACTCCTTTGCAGATGCAGACATGAAATTTCCTGCAGTCACTGACAGTACAGGAGCTGAGCATCCTTTGACACACGGTTCATATATTGCTCTGATGGAAAGTCCGGACAGAACCCTGAGAGAAAATGCTTTCAAGTCCCTTTACGGGGTCTATGACAGTTTTCGGAACGGCCTAGCCAGCATGCTCAATACAGAGATACGGAAAAATGTATTCTTTGCTCAGGCAAGGAAATATGACAGCGCTCTTATGGCCGCTCTCTCCCCTGTAGAAATCCCGGAATCGGTGTACCATAATCTCATTGATGCAGTCCATCAGAACTTAGATAAAATGTACCGTTACATGAGCCTGCGGAAAAAGGCCATGGGACTTGACGAGCTTCATATGTACGATCTCTATGCAGCCATGCTGCCGGATGCGGACAGGGTCATTCCTTTTGAACAGGCAAAGGAATATGTGCTTGCTGCAACTGAAGTCTTGGGTTCGGAGTACCACAAGGTGATCGAGAGCAGTTTTGAAAATCGGTGGATGGATATCTATGAAAATGAGAACAAACGCTCCGGCGCTTACTCATGCGGATGTCCTGTTCATCCCTTTGTACTGTTAAACCACAAAGATACCTTAGACAGCGCATTTACATTGGCACATGAGCTGGGTCATGCCATGCATTCTTATCTCAGCACTCAGAATCAGCCTCCTGTTTATGCGGACTATGTTATCTTTGTAGCCGAGGTGGCGTCCACCTGCAATGAAGCCTTGTTGATGCGCTATCTGCTGGATCACACTACTGACAAACGGGAACGTGCCGTTCTTATCAACTATTTTCTGGAGCAGTTCCGCACTACCCTATACCGTCAGACCATGTTTGCGGAATTTGAGTTGAAAACACACAGGCTGGCAGAGGCCGGGGAGGCCCTGACCGCACAGCAGTTCTGTGATATTTACTATGACCTGAATAAGCTGTATTATGGGGACAACGTGATCGTGGATCCGGAAATTGCCATGGAATGGGCCCGCATTCCTCATTTCTACCGCCGGTTCTATGTTTACCAGTACGCAACCGGATTTTCTGCAGCAATGGCACTGTCACAGCGTATTCTTTCCGGCGGTCCGGAAGCTGTGGAACACTATCTGCAGTTCCTCAGTGGCGGCTGTTCCGCCGATCCTATATCCCTGCTTAAGATTGCCGGGGTAGATATGAGTACACCGACGCCGGTGAATGAAGCTCTGGCGCTGTTTGGTAATCTTATTGAAGAACTTGAAGAGTTATTAGCCTGATAAGGCCGTCAAACCAGACAAAACATAAATTAAGGCGCAGAAATAACGATTACATTAAGCGTTATCTCTGCGCCAATTATTTATTATGAATACCGTTCACAGTTACATCAATGTTTCTCTTTTTATAAATGTCCCTTGCTTAGTATAAAACGCTTGCTTCATCCGATACATTTTTTCATCTGCCGCATTAAATATCTCGTGGTAATTTCGCTCATCATCTGCCCTATGGATTTCCATGCCGTAAGAAACAGATAATACAATTTGATCCTTGCTGTTTTTATTTGCCCTACGTATATTTTGTTCCATTTCCAGCAATGCCGCATTAATTTTTGCTTCATTTCTTTCTTCGCAGATCACACAGAACTCATCTCCGCCAATCCTGTATATCTTGCCAATTCCATAAAAGCTCTTAGCCAGCACACCTGCAACGCCCATGATCAGCTTATCACCTTTCTCATGTCCCATATTGTCATTTACCGGTTTCAAGCCATTGATGTCAAATACGATCAGCTCGTAATCTTTCCCCAAACAAAGATTGGTTTTGTGAGAGTCAAATGCCCGTCGGTTATGAACGCCCGTAAGCACATCGTATTTGTTGGTCGACTCCAGTACAAACGTATAGTATAAAAGCAAACTGATTCCTGTGGTCGTCCACATGGATAAGACTTGGGGCAGTATCACCTGCAGAAAAACACCGCCTACTGCCAGCAGCAATATTGCAAACAAATATGCTTTTTCTGAAAAATCCGCATCCCGATACTCTCGAAAAGAAGTAATTGTAAGCATCAGAAAATAAAGCATACATACTGCAAGACTTATAAGAAAAAAAGGCCCCCTGCTATATTGATTGGCTTTATCTACATAAAATAACAATCCTGTATACTGGGTTGTCAGCGCAATCAGAATAACCACCACCGCCGGTATCATAGCTATCTTCTCATTTCTCTTCCAGCATTTCCGATTCATTAATACAATGCAGTAAGGAAGCAGCGGAGCCAGCGAATAGGTAAGGATGTTGGCAATAATATGTATATAACGGAGATTCCCATGCTCTCCTATATAAGTACCGATCTCACCGATCAGAATACCAATATTTACTAATACGGCACAAATAAAATATCTGTTTTTATATTTATTAACATAATGACTTCTGAAGGCAAGGCTCACCCCAAAAATCAAGGCAAACATTACCAGAAGATAACTGTAAATCTCTGCCATTTTTACTCCTTAAAATACACTTATCCAATCGGGTATATTTCATGATATATGAAAAGAATACCACCTAAATATTGGATTGACAAGCAATTAAATCATTCCCTTGCTATCCCGATTAAATAAATCAGCTGCGCATCCCGTCTTGAAATATGCTTGATCGCATCCAAAAGAGTGCCGTAAGGAGCGCTCGCAACATATTTTCCAGCCTGATCCCGTCGATATGCATTGTGCAGGACATATCCTTTCCCCGGCTCCTTGGTGATGCATACCGTATGAATCTGCTCGGTAATATCATTTGCATCATTATATACCGTAGCAATTAAAACATGACTCTGTCTATCAACCATATACAGAGATTTTTCATCGTCATTATCAGTTGTTATGACCTGATAATGATTTCTCTTAAAATATGCTTCTATTGCTCGCGGAGAGACGCCGAATTCACCTTTCAGCGCAGAGCCGCGTGCCTCATATTCACTGATGAGTTTCGCCATCGACTCCGGCGAACCGGCTCCTGTAAAGGCTTTCAGCGCATTAAATGTAGCAATGATCTCGCAGCCGGAATACCTCATATTATGATGGGCTCCGGTTCCATACATAATTTTGCCCCAATCATTTTGATTCTCAATATATGCGGACGGTACAGTCCAAAAATCCCAATCCGTATTATGTAGCTGTTCTACATTGCTCTTATAGTGGTTCTCTCTGATCTTCTTTGATACAGGAATCCATGTAAGCATCTGATATATTCCAAGCAAAAAGGAATTATCAATATGCTTTGGAATAAATGATCGAAAAAAGTTTTTTCTCTCTTTCAAATTATGACTCCTTGTCCGGATAAACGCATTTTACCTTAAGCAATGGTTTCCTTTATTTTACCACACCCCCTAATCTACATCCAGCATGATTTCTTTGATTGTATTTTTTCTGATTCGATTTGCACATGCATACAGGAACAACTCATAAAGCACCGCAAAAGAAACTAACGTAAGTAAACAGACCGGCACGTCAAAATGATACTCCGGCACATTTTCCACATTCCGAAATACCAGTGAAACCATCAGCCGCAGTAGTGTATACTGATACAGGGTTCCCACAATAAAGCCGATGTAGGCCATGGGACGGTAACCACCCAATATTGCCTTCCTGCAGGTTCTAAAGGAATAGCCGAATGCACGCATCAAGGCAATGGTCTTCTTATTTCCGCTAAGAACCGTAGTAACTGCCAGAAACAGAGTGACAACAGCTAAGAGGATACCAATTCCCAATATCATCACTGCCATCATAAAACTGGACAACTCTTTCATGCCGGCGGACATCTGTACCATAGCGGCATAGCAGAAGGAAGCAAAGGCAGTGAAAAACACCAGGGTTTTACGCTGACGCAAGGTACTCTTACCCAGCTCCTGTAAAAAAGGCTGTTCCGACTCTCTCTTTGCCGCCACCACCCGCTTGCTTTCTCTCTCCTTTAATAAAGCTAATACGGGAGTTTTTAACCTGTGATACCCATACAAAATTGATAACAAAGCAAAAAAAGCTGCAGGCAACAAAGTCAGTCCGAGCGCAGGAAGTGGATGAAAACGAATACCGAACTCAGGCAATAAATGCTCCTCATTCTGTACTTCGTAAAACTTAGGCATCATGCACCAGGCACCGGCATATCCTGCTGCGGTTCCCAGAAAGACACTAAAACCAAAACGCCAAAATCCTCTTGCAATATGCCAGTCCGAATATCCCAGTGCTTTTAGGATACCCAGCTCCTTTCTGTGCATATCAATATATTGCTTAATATAAAAAAAGAGCATTACGACTGTGGTCAACAACAAACACCCTCCGCTGACCGCACAGACCACCTTTCCGGTCATAACCAGCGCTTCAAATAACTGCTGCATCGGACCTTCTACAATCAAATCTTTGATTCCTTTTAAGTCCGCATTGTAGTTGAGAAAGAGCGTACAGACAAATACCGCACAAGCGGACAGAATGAATACGCCCAACATTTTAAAAATATCCCTTTTTCCTATGATCATCCTATTTACCATCCTATTTCATAAGCCGATTTCTGTAGGGAATTTTCATAAATATCCACTATTTTTCCACTACCCATTTTCATCACTGTCTTAGCCATTTCCGCAATATTGACATTATGTGTCACCATGATCACGGTAAATCCCAACTGCTTCTGCATACTGTCAATATAGTGAAGCACCATTCTGCCGGTTTCCTCGTCCAAAGCGCCCGTAGGTTCATCCAGAAACAGTACTCTGGGCTTCTTGGCAAGTGCTCTTGCTACTGAAACTCTCTGCTGCTCTCCGCCGCTGAGCTCATGAGGGTATTTCTGCAGCTTCTCACCCAGCCCGACTGCCTCAATAATTTTCCGATATTCTTTATTCCCGGCCAAATCCGCACCCATCTTTACATTTTTATCTACGGTCAGATTGGGCAGCAGATAATACTGTTGAAAAATAAAGCCTATATTTTCCTTTCTAAATACAGTCAACTGCTCGTCAGAAAAACCGGCAATATCTTCCCCATCATAACAAATGCTTCCTCCATCCGGCTTCTCCAGTCCCGAAAGTACATTTAACAGTGTGGATTTACCTGATCCCGACGGACCCAACAGCACCACAAAATCCCCTTCTTCAATACATAGGGAGACCCCCTTTAACACGGGAAATCGGGCATCCTTTTCTCCATATTCCTTATATATATCATTTGCTTTTATCATAATGTCCCACTCCTCTTTATCTTTTCCAATAGACTAAGGAAAATTTCTGTCATCATGGTCTGAATCTCCTGCTCCTTGAAACGGCATACTTTGGTCGCACACAGGGTGGCAATCCCATGCGTGTATATCCAGAGATGTTGATAAAGTCTTCTTGCCATTTCCGCTTCCAACTGGTACGGCTGTTGCACTGACTGCAGGATGACTTCATAATTCTCATCCAAAATAGGCAGAATATGCTCTAAATCGGCCCATTTTTCCGGTTCGTTCATAAACAGAAGCTGAAATAGTTTAGGTTCTTCATAGGCAAAACGTATATATGCACTGCCCACACCCCGAAAGGCCGGTTCTTCCTTTAAACCCTCGGTAACATATTCCTTATACATACTTCTGGCTTTCTTTTTCACTTCCGCATTTACTTCTTCCATATTTCTAAAAACCGTGAAAATCGGTCTTGCTGAACTGCCCAATCTTGCGCCTAATTCTCTGGCTGTTATGGCCTCCATACCCTGTTCCCGTACCAGCTGTATGGCAGCTGAAATAATTTCATCCCTGGTAAACTTTGATTTTGGTGGCATATTTACCTCCTTTTTATTTAAAACTCTTGTTTTAAATCATTTGTTTTATTATAGAACAAACAATAAATCATGTCAAGAAATTTACCTTTTACAATTACAATAAAAAAGCTACGGTTTAAAACCGTAGCTTTTTATATAATATCCAATTTATATTCTCTGATGGCTTCCTATCCGTTTAATTTCGCATGGAAATCAGACATAGCCTCCGATATTTTTATCTGCTGAGGACATACAGCCTCGCAGCTTCGACATCCCACACAAGCGGAAGGCTGCTTATCTTCGGGTACTGCCATCAATGCCATAGGTGCCAGGAAACCGCCGCCGCTAAAGCTATGCTCGTTATAGAGTTCCAACAGAGAAGGAATATCCAAGCCCTTGGGACAATGGCTGACACAGTAATGGCAAGCCGTACAAGGTAATACGATCTTCTTTGTCATATCCTCGGCAATCTCATACAGCGCCTGCATTTCCGCAGGGTTTAACGGCCGCGCTGTTTCATAGGTACTGATATTGTCCTTAAGCTGTTCCATATTGGACATACCGGAGAGTACCACCACCACTTCCGGCAGGGTCTGCAGGAAACGGAATGCCCATGCGGGAATCCCTTCTTCAGGACGCAGTGCCTTTAATTTTGCGGTATGTTCCTCGGATAGTGCCGCCAGACGGCCACCCCGCAAAGGTTCCATAACCCAAACAGGAATATTATATTCCTTTAACAGCTCTAACTTGGCTTTGGCATCCTGAAATTCCCAGTCCAGCCAGTTTAGCTGAATCTGACAGAATTCCATGTGATCACCGTAGGCCTCTAAAAAGCGTTTCATCACTTCATAACTGCCATGTGCGGAAAATCCCAGATGCTTGATCCGTCCTGCTTCCCGCTGTTTACATAAATATGTGTCAATGCCATATTTTTGATCCAAATAAGCATCAATATTCATTTCACAGACATTGTGAAATAAGTAAAAGTCAAAGTACTGTGTCCGGCATTTTTCCAGCTGCTTTTCAAAAATAGCCTCCACCTTGTCCATATTGGAAAGATCATATCCGGGAAACTTGGTGGCCAGATAATAGCTGTCTCTGGGATATTTACTCAATAGCTTTCCCATCACCAGTTCAGAGTTTCCGTCATGATAACCCCATGCCGTATCATAGTAGTTGATGCCCTGCTCCATTGCATAGGCAATCATTTTCTCCGCTGCCGCTTCATCAATCTGTGCATCATTTCCATCTACGACGGGCAGACGCATACCTCCCAGTCCAAGAGCAGAAAGGTTTAAATCTTGAAATTCTCTATAAACCATTGGGTCATACCTCCTTGTTGCATTGTATATGGGATCCACGGGTCATACACGTAATTGATGCCTTGGAGTTCTTCATACACTCAAATCTACCTGCAAGATTTCCTATCGACGCTTAATATCTTCTTCCAGCTCACCGGCAAGCACAACCGTATCTGCTAGAACTTCCTGGATAGCACTGATATTGCCCCGGTATTCATTTGCAAAACCGCTTGCATCCTTAATGGAATCCATAATAGACGTCAAATGCTCTTTGATCGTGCTCAGAGTAGTCTTAATTTCCGATGCGGATTGCCCGCTGTCCTTAGCCAGTTTTCCCATCTCTGTTGCCACAACCGCAAAACCGCGCCCGTGCTCTCCGCTGCGTGCTGCTTCGATAGAAGCATTCAATGCTAGAATATTGGAATGGGAAGCATTATCGTTAATCTTATTCACGACTTTCACTGTATTTTGCACATCACTCTCTACACCGTTGGCGAGCTGGTCCATATCGGATAAGAGTTGGAATAAACTCTCGATTCCACCCATCAACTCCTGCAGGGACACTTGGATACTGCTTACCGACTCCTGAAATTGTGCCGTGATTTTCGCCATCTCTTCCTTCACACCTACGGAATAGGTGCATACAAGAGCACCCACTACGCTTCCGCCATCTTTTATTGGCACCAGCTGTCCTTCAAACGCTTCTCCCATAACTTCTTTTGGCAGATAGTTGTGCTTTGACATTCCTGTTCTAAGCACCTCGGAGAGTGCACCACTGGGATCATGAAAGTTTTCCCCGACACTTAACTGCGGTTTTGTTCCGTCCGGAATGGAATATCCCTGTATCACGCCCCTCTCATCCATGAGCGTGAGATAAACATCGTGTGAGAACAGCTGCTTTATCACAGGAAGCGCGTCAAGATAGCCTTTCAGTTGACTATTCATTTCTTCATTCATGTTAGATTCCTCCATTATGTGTATTAATTATTTTTTTAAAAATGCATTCCATACATTCACGCTGGAAGCTGCCTTTTTAAGCTCGGTCAGTTCCCTGCGCATGTAATCCTCCATCTGGGTAATCTCTTCTGCAGTAAAGTCCTGCGCCGTTGTGATGACACAGTCGGGAATTGTCCCTTCAGCAATACGCTCTCCGTCCTGAAAGGATACATAGGCAAATTGTTTCCCTTCCTTATGGCATACCGGTGATACCGATATTTTCCAGTTCCCATTCATGTTTCAAAATGCTCCTTCCATTGACTAAAGACCTAACTTTGCCATAATACCGTCCGCATCAACACCCGGATGCGTCAGGTAAAGTCTGCATATCTGTTCCGCAAGCGCATTTGACAAATGGTATTTTTTAGCCAATCTTTCCACCCCAACACCTTTATCAATATCCTTTATAATAGCGGGAAGATACTTTTTCACAGTGGCCGCGGTTACCTCAAACTCCTTTTGAGGTTCCACAGTTTCGATATCTATGCGCTCAATTCTAAAACTTCCGTCATCCTCAATATAAAGCATTGCCATAGTAACCGGTAATTTAAATCTGCGCGGCCCACAACTTCCCGGATTCAGCCAAAGCTTACCATCCATGTGCTTTTCTTCATATCTATGGGAATGCCCATAAATCACCAAATCATACGGCTCCAATGATTCGTTGATCTGCTTTCGATTGTGGATCATGAAGACTAAAATCCCTATATCGTCTATGACCCGCGTTACAGGTATGTCTTCCGCCCATTCCTTATCCGCATTCCCCCGCACAAAATAAGTAGGCGCAATTCGGTTTAACTCCTCTGTAACAAGGGGTGTATGAATATCCCCTGCATGGAAGATTCTGTCACAGCCTTGCAGCCGCTTCTTTACTTCCTCCCGCAAAAGACCGTGTGTATCCGCTATCACACCAATTTGAAAACCCAAGTCTTTATCTCCTCTTCCTATCATACCTTATTTCTGTCTGTAAGTATACCACTATTTTGCGATTCTGCCGTTTTACGTCTGCCGATCAGGAAAAAGCCGAACCGGTTGATCAAAACGATCAGAAGCAGTTCCCCGATCAGCAGAACCGCATATAAGCTGATCTGAAACACAGCCTCTTTCCATACCGAAACGATGGAACTGACCGCACCCGCAATATGAATCGCAATGTTCATGACCCGTAAGTCCAGATGGGTCAGCATGATGATCAAGGAATTTTTTCCTAAATAAAGCAGAAACCCAAGAGGATTTGTATGCCTGCAGAACAGGATGAGTCCAAAGGTTGCGCTGCATGCCCCGATATAATAATACCATACATTATGAAATACCAGATAATGTAAATCTACTCTGCCATTGGCAAAAGCAACCACTGCATTCAACAGTAAAAGGCCAATTCCCAGCATGATCTCCCAGACAGCCTGTATCGAAAGCTTTTGAAGCAGGTAGTATGCCGCATATCCGGCGAGCAAAAATACCAGAGCCGGAAAAACGCGCAGCAACGCGATACACAAATTGTTCAGCCAGAGAGTAAAAACAGACTCTCCCGCAGGAAAATATGTCTCGATCAGCCATATACCGGCGGACGGGACCCATGCACTTGCCACGCCAATGATACCAAGCAGCCATACCGGACATTTTTTCATCAGTCCATACAGACACAGCTCGCCCAAAAATATCGTCGGCAAAAACCAAAGTACGGATATCCCAAAGAAAGAAACAGTCTGCAGAATATCGGCAGAAATAACTTCCTGCCCAACAGCCGCAGGATTGATAATCCTGCGGATAGCATCTATCCCCAGATTAATCAGACTGAAGGAGACATACGGTATCATCATACCGCAGAAACGTCTCTTTAAATAGGGAACAAAGGGTTCCCTATCAGAGCGTTTGTGGGCAAATAACATACCCGATACGATGAAGAACAGGGGCATATGAAAGGAAGCCAGCCATGTCAGCACACCCTCGGACACATAACCGGAGTGTCCGATCACTACCAAAACAATACCTATCCCTTTTACCATATCAAGAGAATCCAACCGCTTTTCTTTCACGCTGCCCTCCTGCCCGCTATTCAGCTTTACTACATGCCTTTTTCGCCCAAGTAGACATTCATTCTGTTTTGGAGGATTTCCATGGTTTCTTCTAAGGTTTTATCTCCTGCAAAATAAGCGCCCGCTTCCTCATAAATGATATTCCAGGCCCCATCGTCTTCCGTGAACGCATAGACCCTGCTGTTTTCTGTAAGTGTCCTTACCGCTTCTGTCTGTTCCTGCGTCATTGCTTCTATGTCCAATCCGGATGCCGGAAGACGATAAGTGTATGTCACCGTTATGATTCCCCCTGCCTCCGGCAGATACAGCGGATAGCTATATGGTTCCATATATGCCATAAGCTCCTGTTCAAAAAAATCCTCCCGAACGGAAAAACCGCTCATTCGTGTTTCCTGATACTCCGGGCTTAACAAAAATTGCAGGAATGCCCATGCGCCTTCCTTATGCATAGAATTACTGTTTATGCTCAAGGCTAAACTGTCATGGCTCACACCCTGCCTGTCACTTCTGGGATAGCCTATGACAACAATATCTTCTCCGTATAAAGCCTGTATGTCCGCCCAAGCTAAAGGCCCAGACAGATTGATATCTGCTACCAGCACATTTTCGCCCAATATTGCATCTTCACCCGGTTCCAACGCTTTTCCATACTGCTCTGCAAAAAGAATTGCCTGAGACAGCATTTCATAATCGCCATAGTCAATACCGCCCCAGACAACGCAGTCCCGCAGTACCGTCATAGCATCCATATACTCATTATAAGCCTTAATCTGCGGATTTGCCGCTGCTATCGCGGCCATCTCTTCAAAGGTCCAGCCCATTTCCGGAACCGTTTCCGACCAGTCCCCGCTATCCGGAAGCAGGTCTTGCTTTGTAATCCGTGTACTCAGTGTAAAGCTGCTTTCCAATCCATAAATGCTTTCCCCCTGACGATACGCATAGAGTGCGCTTTCCACATAATCATCTGCTTCCAAATTTGCTTCTATATAAGGGGCCAGATCCTCCAACATCCCCTGTCTGATATAATCGTTAAAATTCAGCTGAGCGGACACACTGAGCAAATCCGGCCCTCCGCCGGTCATAAGCTGGGTCCATATTGTATTCCAGTATCCCATATAGTCACCGGTTTCTTCTCCCCATTCTATTTCTATCCGATATGTATCACTACTCTTATTGAATGCCACAACCGCATTCTGCAGTTCGGAATTCCTTGCATAAAAAGAAAGCAGAATGACTTCCTTTTCCACTGCTTCCGCATCCGCACGGGGGAGTGAACGCAGACGACAGACTTCCGCACGGCCGCCTTCACTGTTCCAGGTCAGAAACTGATACTGTCCTGTTGCCATATCGGCAGTCACCGCCAACCCATCCCCGGGTAAAATATCGTATTCCAGATAGTCCGCCACCTGTGTGCAGGCTAAATCTTTCAGCGTCACCGAATAAAGCCCGCTGCTTGTGGCAAGCAACACTTCCTTCTCATAAACAACACAATACCTTGCCTGGCCTGTTTCTCCGTAAAGTCCTTCCGCCTTTTTCTCCCTGCTGCCGCTCTTAGGATTGAATAAATACAGAGCACCGCTGCCACTGACACCGGCCAGCTTGTCTCCCTGATACGCAAGGAAAAGCAACATTTCCTCAGTGGCTATGGTATTTTTCAGCTCTCCTGTTATGCTGTCAAAAAACATTACTTCTTCTGTCATACTGTCTGCAACGGCTACCTCGCCTTCCCGCACAGCCATTGCAATATTACGGGTAAGATCGGCACTATTTTTCAGCGTACAGGTCTGTTCGGTTAAATTTTCTTCCTCTATAAGATGCAGCACGTATTCTCTTACTGAAGCATCCTCTTTTGTCACTCGAAAACTCAGGATTGCAATTTGACCGTTTTCTCCTGCACACCACTGCAGAATCTTTTCACCGGGATAAGCCGCAATCAGTTCCGCATCCCGGGACTCCTTATTCATCCGGTATATTGCGGTTTCCATGCCTGCTTCCTCTGAAGTCTGCCGCAGACCGGCAAGATAGGCATAATTGTCGGATAATAATCCGGTCATTTCCAACAACGTACTATCAGCTGAAAATTGCTGATAGTACGCCACTAAAATAGTATCCTCCGATGTTTGCTTAGCGCTTTCATCCGACCCGCAGCCTGCAAATGAAAGAAAAATACATAGGACCAAAAGCCCCACAAACATTTTTTTACTTCTTAAGTCAGATTGTTTTTTTGCCTTCTTCATATTTTCT
>JAFLSX010000038.1:0-2128 GCA_022510705.1 Lachnospiraceae bacterium | reverse complement strand
ACAAGCTTTATTAACGATCACACAAAAATACTGCCACACCTACATCATACCTTTTGATTTTTATACCGTGAAATTCCACGTCAATCCCGTCCGCTTCCCCTGATAAAATCCGTGTTGCTCCTTCATGCAAAGCGGCAATCAGTTCCGGCTTAACAGGAAAAGAACCGTGGGAAGGATAAATCGTATCAAAACGGTCTTTATACTTTTCAAGCTTCTCAAGACTGAGCAGGTATGCATGCATTTCCCGCTGGATGCCAAACATGTAAATATCCCCGTCCTGAATCGGGTCTCCGCTGATCAGTACCCGATTCGCTTTATCCAGCACCGCAATACTGCCGGGTGTATGCCCGGGAAGGGTGATGATCTCTAATTCCCGACTGCCGAGGTCAATAATATCCCCATCTGTAACAGGAATGATCGTTCCGGTCATTTTCTTGGTATTATAATAATTGGAGGCCTCAGCCGGATTCATATAAAAGGAGTCAAATTCATGGTTGCTCCCCACATGGTCCATATCCCCATGGGTATTTAATAATTCTACCGGCAGATTCACAAGACTTTCCGCAATCTCTTTTGCATTATGTACCTGCATACCGCTGTCGATAAGCAGGGCTTTTTTCTCTCCCGAGAGTAAAAAGAACCTTACGTGCTCATCCTCTATCCGCCATGTATTTTCGTTGATTTTTATGATCTCCATTTAATCTTCCTTTTCCGTGTTATTATCATTTTTAGGGTCAAATTCAAAAACATATTTTTCATAAGCGTTAATGACCTGCGTTTCATTATAGGTAGATAAACGCGGGAATTTTCTTCCATAATTCATATGTACATGCCCATGGATAAAAAACGCCGGTTTATATTTGTCCATAAGAGTGCGGAATACTCCAAATCCCCTATGGGGCAGATCCTCTCCGTCGTTGACTTGATAAGCCGGCGCGTGAGCCACCAAAATATCAAATCCCTTGTTGAATTTCAACTTCAACCACATCTTCCGGACACGCCTGCGCATCTGAGCGGGGGTGTACTGATGGCTGCCGGGCTTATAGCGCATGGAACCTCCAAGCCCCATGATCCGAACTCCATTGTGAACATATATCGTATCCTCGATACAGATACAGCCTTCCGGCGGAGTTTCATCGTAACGTTCATCATGATTCCCATGCACATACAGGACCGGCGCATTCGTAAATGTCGTCAAAAAAGAAAGATATTGCGGTTTTAAATCTCCACAGGAGATGATCAGATCAATCCCCTCTAAGTAACTCCTATCAAAATAGTCCCATAACAATTTAGATTCCTGATCAGAAATTGCCATAATTTTCATCGGATGTTCCCACTTTTCTCTAATGTTTCTATTGTTTACCGGACATCAGGCATCCGGTTCCTGAACTATGTTCAGCCCCTGCATTTTTGCCACTGCCTGCGCTTCCTCGGTCAAATCAGTGATGGACGGAATGCTCCCCACTACATTGTCCATCAACCAGTCCATCGTAATAATTTCTTTGGGCGGAATGATCTGATCAGCCCCATTCATGAGTGTACCATCCTGTGCCCACAGCTCCCCGGAAAATGGAATCAGGGTTTCCGAGCAGATATCATTGCGAAGCAGATCTACCAATCGTTTTGTCCCCTGCGGCAAATCCTGGGAACAAATCAAGTCAACCACTCCGGCGGACATTCCCCACCAGTAATTGATCGCGCGGCTTCCTTCATCATTTTTCCAGGTACCGTTTAACACGATACGGACAATCTTCTCATAAAGCTTACCCCAATGCCATGTGGTCATTGCCAGATTGTCAGGTGTCTCCCCGTTGACACAATAAAGACCGAAATGCCGGGTACTACTTGCGGGTGATGCCATATCCTGCCCCATAAAGTAGTTGATTTCAGGATCATGGATAATCTCTACTTCCCGATCTTTTAAAGTTCTCCAGTCTAAATAAACTGTTGCATTGGGGTTTACCATTTTTGCACCCAGTGCAAACGCATTGATATTGGCAGCCATACCATAAATCGGATAGTCGGCAATATAACCGATCTTATTCGTAGCAGTCAGGGAGCCTGCAATGGCGCCTGCCAAAAACTTTGCTTCATACATTCTGGCATAATAAGTCCGCAAAGTGGGATG
>JAFLSX010000037.1 GCA_022510705.1 Lachnospiraceae bacterium | reverse complement strand
AGGCAAACCAGGGCGTACTTTC
Source organism: Lachnospiraceae bacterium (assembly GCA_022510705.1). GTDB lineage: Bacteria > Bacillota > Clostridia > Lachnospirales > Lachnospiraceae > Acetatifactor. The sequence continues at coordinate 23,805 of JAFLSX010000037.1, read as the reverse complement.
CCTGCTTCAGTAATCATTGCGATAACTACCAAACGGGAGCTGATTTTATCGGCTCCTGTTTTTTGGTTTGTGAAAGCAATTGATAAGACCGTACAATTTATTTTAGAACAGGTGAAGGAAGACAATATTCTGCCGCAAGTGGAAAAGATGATGAGGTTGTATCTTTCGAACTAAATGCTGCAGAAGGTTGCCGAGATTTAGAGGCGTCTATATGACATTATTATTTTATGAATGGAACTCTTATTTTCAATACGATATCAAATGGATATGTAAAGAAAAGGGCATACAATTGGATACATTTATGTGGAAGTTCACTGATAAAAATGAGGATGAAGCCTTTGAGAGATGGTTTCGGGAGAATGTGGACGAAAGTCGTTTTGATGCCCTGCTTAGTGTTAACTACTGGCCAATGTTGTCCAAGATGGCACAGGAAAAAGGTTTGAAATATCTTGCATGGTGTTATGATAATCCGCTGAATGTGATAAATTTGGAGAATACTCTGGGAAACCCGAACAACTATGTGTTTTTCTTTGACAGAGTACAGACTGAGAAATATCTGAAGGCGGGGTTTGATACGGTGTACTATCTTCCACTGGGGGTGAACAGTACACGGTTGAGTAAACTGCAGGTGTCCGCCGCAGACCGTAAGAGATATAGTGCGGATGTATCTTTGGTTGGCAGTCTATACGAATCCCGGATGCCGGAGCTGTGGGCACTGATGGATGAGTATATTCGCGGATATCTGGATGCGGCCATGGCTGTCCAGCAGAATTTGTATGGATATTATCTGTTTGATGAGCTGGTGACGGACGAGTTGGTGGAGCGGATAAATGGATATATCCGTGAACAGCATCCGGAGACGGATTTTCAATTATTGAAAGAGGCGCTGACATTCGCTATGGCCAGCGATGTGACTCGAAAAGAGAGATTGGTGCTTCTGACCATATTGGGCAGGAGATTTGATACGCGGCTGTACTCTTTTCAAGGGAGTAATATTCTGGAGGGAGTGAAATGTTTTCCGCCCGTAGACTATATCTCGGAGATGCCAAAAGTATTTACCTGTTCAAGGGTGAATCTGAATCCCGTACTGAGATGTGTTCAGAGCGGCATACCGTTAAGGGCATTGGATGTGATGGGAATGGGAGGATTCTTGCTCTCCAGCTGGCAGATGGAGTTGGTGGAACAGTTCGAGCATGAGGGCGAGATGGTGGTGTATGAGAGCATTGAAGATGCGGTTGAAAAGGTCGGTTTTTATCTGAAACATGAAGATATTAGAAAGCAGATTGCCGGGCAGGGCCGGGAAAAGGTGTTAAAAAATTATTCACTGCAGAGCAGATTACAGACGATTTTGGAGATTGCGGAGATATAAGGAGCGGATATGCTGGAATTTCAGGAAGGTTTCTTTAATCAGGAAATTAGGGAAAGGTTCTATCTGGACACGACCATGAAAACAGTGTGGGCATCAGAGATGGAGCTGCTACAGAAAGTTGCCGAAGTATGTGATAAATACGGCTTAACCTGGTATGCGGCATATGGCACCTTGTTGGGGGCAATTAGGCATGAAGGATTTGTGCCCTGGGATGATGACTTGGATATATGGCTTATCCGCGACGATTACAATAAATTGATGGAAGTGCTGCATGAGGAGCTCCCGGAAGGTTATCGCGTTCGAGGGCCCCTTGCAAATGAGGAATACGACCAGTTTCATACCTGCGTAAATAATGGAAGCAGCATCAGTATTGAAAAGGAATGGTTGGAACAGTTCCATAACTGTCCCTTTACTGTAGGGATTGATATTTTTCCTCTGGATTATCTGCCGAGGGATGAAGCGGACAGGGAGATGCAGAAAAAACTGTTTCTTCTATCAGGACGCATTGCGCAGTTGGCCAGAAAACTGGACCGGAAAGAATATGATGCAGAAGAAGGCGAGAGCGAGGCAAAGATTCAGGAAAGAATAAAAAATATAAAACAGGAAATAAAAGAAGGTATTACTTATATAGAAAAAACTTATCATCTTTCCATTGACCGCAGGCTGTTTGATGAGGAAAAATGGTACTCTCTTTGTTCGGAAATGTGGAAGTGGGCAAACCATATTGCCATGAGGTACAATGAGGAGAAATCGGATTATCTGGTACAGTATGTCGGGTATTCCAAACGGGAGTCTGTAAAATTTCCTAAAGAATGGTTCAGTGAAGTATATGGGGCCACCTTTGAAAATTTTATGGTACCGGTACCTTCGGGGTATGATAGGATATTAAAAAGAATATATGGTTCGTATTGGATTCATGTTAAAAAAACCGGTGCACATGAATATCCTTGTTATGCGAGACAATTGAGGCAGTTAAGGGAGTATGCGGGGAAAAACAGTGAGGAGGAATCAAGGAAAATCCCCAATGAGTGGCTTCCTATCGTGACAAAAAAAGACGGTTCTAAAAAGAAGCTGATCTTAAGTGCGAATGACCCTAATATGTTTGCGCTTAACGGCGATAGAGCACTGGATAAATTGGAACAGACAATCAAAGTATTTGAGGCCAAAAAGGATCAAATTACTTTGTGGTGGAGACCTCATCCCGTTATGAAGAATGTATTAGATCAGCTTTCAACGGATTTAGGCGGGCGGTATCAACAGATTCTGGATCGTTATAAGTCTGCGGGCTTTGGGATATGTGACGAGACAGACAATACGGAACGTGCCGTGACAAATTGCGATGCCTATTATGGGGATTTGAATGCTATCTTACAGCCTTTCCAGAATGCAGAGAAGCCGATTATGATCGCGCATCTTGACGAGGAGGATACATACCATGAGCAGTAACATGGATATCTATATGGAAAACCATCTTTATTTAAGTGCCCCATGCTTTGCGCTGGATGAGAAGAAACTCTACTTTTCTAATCGTTCCTGTAATGCGCTTGTTATCGTGGACAGAAAGACTCGGAATGTAGAGAGTATGGTGCCTTTTGTGGGGGAAGCATTAGAAACGAAAAATCTCCATCTGAAATGTCACAGACTTGGGGATAAGATTTATTTTTTGCCTCAGGGGAAGAATAAGCTTCACGTTTATGATGTGGAGAGTAAAGAACAAACTGCTTACGAGCTGGAAGGCGAATATGAAGCGTCACAGAATGTTGCGTGGTATTTTCATGTGTGGCAAAATAAGCTTTATTTATTGCCCTGTGGAGGAGGAATGGGTCTGTGGTCACTTGACTCCGATGGGAAGTTGCATAAGGAGAGTTGGTGGGATGTTCAAACCGGCAGAAACTATTTTCTCCATGGAGATATGGATGAGCAGCGCTTTTTTTCAGTGAGAGCGGGAACGAGAGAATTTACGATCACGGATTTGGAAAAAAGGAAAACAAAAACTTATCTGCTTCGGGATTCGCGCGTGAGTCATACAGCGTACGACGGGCAGGATTTCTGGTATATATCATGGAATCATGCAGATATTGTAAGATGGAATCCTGAGCACGGAGAAAGAGAAAGATATCCTTTTTCCATGTGGGATAATTGCAGTTTGAGTGGGGTGCCATATTCATATATTTATGCGGCAGGACCGGAGATATTTGTGGTGTCGGGCTCACGTGAAAAATTATATTTACTGGATAAAGAGAATCGTATTTTAAAACCAATTTTTACATTGCCGGAAATGCCCAATATTTACAAAGAACTGGAGATGATGCCGGCTTTGACACGCATGGGAGATAATTTGATCTGGACCTTCCGGAGTGCGGGCGGGGCAGCAGTAATTGACTTGACAACTATGGAAGGAAAAATGTATCAAGATATCATTCCTGTAAACGAAACAGTCAGAGATTGCTTTGACAAAATTTTGATACAAAAAGCCCCTCTTTTTATAGAAGACAGCGATGGTTGGAATTTGGAAAAATTCTTGTATCATTGCGAGAACAGTCTTTAGAGAAGGCGAGGATGATGGAAAAGTGCTATTAATTTTTTTCTTTAATTAGCCGATACAAATCATGATAACTGTATGTTTGTGCAAGGATGCCGTAAGAACACTTCTACTATGCGTGGACGGGAAAGGATTTTCCGGGCTTATGGCACGCTTGTAGGAGTTTTTTATTATTATACATGGGTGATGCAAATGAAGGCAATTTTATTGGCGGCAGGAAAAGGAAGCAGAATTTCTAGAATGGTACAGGAAATACCCAAATCAACGTTGCCTATAAACGGTGTGCCACTGATTCAACGCAATGTGGATATGCTGCAGAAAAAAGGCCTGGAAACGGTGGTCTGTGTGGGGTATCAACAGGATGTCATCAGAAAAGCGCTACAAGATTATGACGTTACCTATTATTTCAATCCTTTTTATGGTGTGACAAACAGCATTGCCAGCCTGTGGTTTGCAAGACAGGAATTAGAGGGTGATTGTCTGATCCTGAATGCGGATGTGTTTTTCTCCGAAGACATATTGGAGATGATCATGGCGGAGCGGCATCCGGCGGTAATGCTGGTGGATAAGTCAAGAAGAAAAACCGGAGATTATTTTTTTGCAACCACGGATAACGGCTGCATTAAAGAATACGGTAAAGATTTACCCTTACAATACAGAAGCTGCGAGTATGTGGGTATTGCCAAGATAAGCAGTGATTTCATGCCAGTGTTTACAAACAGACTGGATCAGTTAATCAAGGAGTCCAGGCATGATCTGTGGTGGGAAAATACATTATATTCTTTTACCAATGAAAATGAGCATGAAATCCACACCAAAGATGTGGAAGGCTCATTTTGGTCAGAAATAGATTATTTCGACGATTATGAAAGAATTTTAAATTATTTATCGTCGCAGAAAGAGAAGAAATCATGAAGCTATTTACGGTAGGGCCGGTAGAAATGTATCCGGAAACGCTAAAGGTGGCAGCAGAGCAGCTTCCGTATTTTAGAACTCCGGAGTTTTCCGGGATCATGCTGGAAAACGAAGAAATGTTCAAAGCAAGTATTCATGCCCCGAAAGATGCTAAGACCGTGTTTTTGACGGCTTCGGGAACTGCAGCTATGGAAGCTGCAGTGATGAATTGCTTTACCGCAGAGGATAAGCTTTTGGTGATCAACGGCGGTGGGTTTGGTAAGAGATTTGCCGAAATTTGTGCGCTGCATCGGATTCCTTATGAGGAACTGTGCCTGGAGTTCGGAGAGGTCCTGACGGGGGAGCAGTTAGCAGGTTTTGCGGATCACGGCTGCACCGGGCTTTTGGTCAATCTGCACGAAACATCCACAGGGCAGCTGTATGATATCCGGCTGCTTACTGCATTTTGCAGAGAGCACGGATTATATTTAATTGTAGATGCTATCAGCGCCTACGGTGCGGATGAGATAGATTTTGAACGGGATGGGATCGATGCACTGATCGTAAGTTCCCAAAAGGCGTTGGCCTTATCGCCCGGTCTTGCCATTGTTGCTGTTAGTGACAGATTATATCGGGACAGGGTCATGAAAATACAGTCGGGTTCCCTCTATTTTGATTTTAAGATACATATTGAGAATTTAAAGCGGGGACAGACGCCTTTTACACCGGCTGTGGGGATTTTGTTGGAACTGCATGAAAGGCTTCTGCAGATACAGGAAATGGGCATAGAAAGGCTGCGAAAACAGACCCATGCTGTAGCAGGGTATTTTAGGGACCAGGCTTCCAAAGCGGGTTTCCTGATTCCAAAGTATCCGCTGTCTAATGCGCTGACACCGGTTCTGTTGGAATCATGCGCAAAGGAAATGTATACGCGACTGAAAGATGATTACGGACTGGTGGTAACGCCGAACGGCGGAGCCCTGGAAAATACGATTATCAGAGTAGGACATTTGGGTAATGTGGTTTTAGAAGATTATGAGGAACTACTTAAAGCTATGAAGGCGGTGCAGGAGTCGTTATGAGAGAGGCAACGGAGCGGGATCAAAGCAGAATACTGGATTACCTTAAGGAAGAACTGCAGGATTGTATCTATCTTTACATTGATATTATGAACTACGGCGTGCAGAACGAGAACATGAAGGTCTGGCTGGAAGAAGATCAGGAAGAGATTCTGTTTGTGGCCATGAAGTATTATGATAGCTTTCAGTTGTATGGACGTAGAGAGGACTGGTCCATAGAAGCCGTTTGCAAGCTCTTGGAGGATCATCCGGTGGCTATGGTTTCAGCAAGACGGGATATTCTTAAGCGGCTGGAGGACCATTGTAAAGGATACAGAGCCACCTATGGTGTGGTGTTTGTGATGGACAGATACAGAGAGCTTAAGGATACTGTCGAGATTTTAACGGCCACGGAGGCGGATGCGAAGGAGATTGCCGAACTGATCTGCTCGGATGAGGAGATCGGCGGTCATTATACAGTGGAGGGCCTGACCGCTCAACTGGCGGAAAGAATTCGGACAAAGACGGGCAGAAGCTACATTATACGGGAGAAAGGCGTTTTGATGGCTCACAGCGCTACTTATGCGGAAGCGGAGGGTGTTGCGGTGGTGGGAGGAACCATTATCCGCCCGGAAGCCCGAAACGCCAATTATTATATTCTCATCAGTAACTACATGCTGCAGCAGTTAGCAAAAGAAGATAAGACGGCGTATACCTTTTCCCTGTCGGATAAGATGATACGCTATCACAGTATGGTGCATACCAAATGCGGGGAATATGGGAAGTTAGAAAAAATATAAACTTATATCAATTTATACATAGAAAGGAAAAGAAGATATGAGAGAGAAAATTTTGGAGCAGTTAAAGGAGATCAATGAGGAGATTGTAGTGGATACCAATAAGGATTTACTTGCATCAGGCATCTTAGATTCTTTTGACATTGTAAACATGGTGGTTGAACTGGAAGAGGCCTTTGGTGTGGATATCGATGTCGATTTGGTAACACCTGATAATTTCCGTACGGCAGAGTCCATTATCAAGTTGATGGAAAGTATTTTGGCATAGGAGTTATGGCAGTATCATGAAGAATAAGATCAAGTCTTTGGTTCGGCAAAGGTTGGCAGACAGGAGAATCATACTGTTTGGAGCGGGAGAAGTGGCAGAGGAGTTTTATGAAAAATATGGAGCTGCGCTGAACATTTCACACTGTGTCAGCAACTTACATAGAGAGTGGGGCGAAGCTGCTTTTTTGGGAAAGCTGGATGTCAAAAAGTATGTCAAGTCGGAAATACAGGAGAATGATTATATCATTGTATGCGGACCGGTTGCTTTTCGTAGTATAGAATTGCAGCTAAATATGGAAGGACTGCATATGTATGAGGATTTCGTAGAATCTAATATAGCCGGAGCAATCATGGAGAATAAAAAGATTGCCTTATTCTATGGACAATGTATTTTGCGGGATATATATAAGTGCCTCAGTCAAGTTTCGGCTTTTAATGAGGAGTATGCATCTGTTTTTACCCAGAGTATAAAGCATCAAAGTGTAGTGTTAAATCGCCTTTTATATTATATAAAAGATATCAGCGATTTATATGTATATACTCCCAGAATATTGGATGTGGATAGCATTTATTTCTTGTCGCCCAAGGAACTTCCAACTGATTGTCGAATAGTCAGCGTCTCCAACTTGCTGGTACCCATGTATTGGCCGCAGATAGATTCTAAGTTGGAGAATATTAATAGCTGGTATTTGCATTCTTATAACTCTGTGAGAGATACGGATTTCTATCATACACTGTATCGACGTGAAGACCTTAATATTATCAAAATGATACGGGACGGTATGAGCGTTAGTCAGGTGGTTGATGCGCTTTCCTCGGAAGATTTCTATACGGAAAAACAGGTCTTGAGAAATAGGGATATTTCTTTTAAACTTGTCGGGATTGCAGAGAACAATATTGATGTAACAATACTGGATTTTTTGAAAGAGCATTATCATAGTGAAATGCTTTATCAGAACTTTATACATCCGAATAAAACAATTATCTGGGAATACGTAAGAAGATTGTTGACTGCACTTGGAGTATCAACGCAGGACGTTGAACATTTGAAAGAACGTTCACCGGAACATATCCATCAGAGCGGAGATGTGCCAATATATCCCAGCGTGGTAAAACATTTAAAATTGGAATTTATCCATGAGGATACGCAGTATGAAATTCTGACCGGAAATGGCATCGTTTATATGAATTTCAAGGAATATACTGCACACTTTGCCGAATATACCAAAAGGGTGATGGAGATTACCCGGATGTGGTGAGGGATGGAAATGAATAGTAAGAAAATGAATGAGAATATTAGGGAAAGAGATGTCTGGCTGTATGGTGCGCAGGATGAAGTAAAAGCATTCTTGGATAAGTATAAAACTGAGCTGAAGATATGTGGAGTTATTACGGAGTACATGGATGAGGTAAGAGTACAGCCGTACAAGGAATGGAATCTTCAGGCCGAATTAATGAATAAAAACATATTCCAAGAGGGTCAGTTGATTATAGTGTGCCATCGCAACGAATTTCATGTACAGAGGTGGCGATTACTGTATTTGGGTTTTCGTGAGTATGAAGATTTTATCAGTGGCAGCCTTATAGAGAGCCTGTTGTACAATAAAAACTTAATGCTCTGTATGGGTACTCATTTGATTTCGCAGGTATGTTTATTATTTCAAAACTGCAAAGAGATCACCGGCAAATACAGCATCGTATATTATGCGGAAAGTGACTTGATGGAACCGTACAGAAATCAGTACGCAGAATATGTTCATGTGGCAAGATATTGTGATATCTATATTCGTTCTGATTGTGAAAAGGAGAGTTTTCGGTTAAAAGTTTTAAACAGCAAAGCATTTACAGAAAACTGCAAAGTGATTACTATAGCGGATTATGGATTTGCAGGCTATTTTTTACAGATTGAAAGAAACAGGGACAGGATAAGCGATTACCTGTTGCGCGGATATGAGAGACTGAACATGAGTTACGAGACAGTTGCGTGTGCAAGGGAGGATAAAGAAATCCTTAAGCTGTGCAAAGAGGGAAAGTCTGAAGAAGACATTGTACAGACCGTAGGAGATATGAAATTTTATTCACAGGAATGTGTGAATGCCTACTTTGACAGCGAGGTCGAGCGGTTTAAGCGGCTGGAGACGAATGCGGACATTAAGTTGAGCGGATTCATAGAAGCGAACAGAGGGAAACTCTTGTGTCGGAACTTGAATGAATGGCATGAACCCGTAGTATCCTATGTAGTTGACGAGATTCTAAAGCGTCTTGAGTTACCGTCCTTGAACATAGGTACACAGGATAGGGAACGGTTATTGGAGGATTTCTGCGGAAGTGATATTCCGGTATATCCGTGTGTAAAAGAGGCATTAGGCCTTACAGAGGATATCGAAGAGACAAAGTATCGTGTGGTCACATACTTTGGTGTCAGATATATGACATGGGATGAGTATGTACGCTATACTGTACAGTATTTACGGCAGGCTATTGATATTATGGCGTTTACCGGTATGGATATGACATTGGAGCCGGTTGGTTAGGAGAAAATCGTGGAAAGAAATGTTGTTGAACTTCTTGAAAATGCAACAAGACTATATGCGGATAAGACCGCGGTTAAGGATATGAGTGGGGAGTGCAGCTTTGCAGAGCTGTGCCGGAATGCAAAATCCGTGGGAAGCGCATTGACAGACCATGACATATTTGGATATACGATTCCTGTCTATATGGAAAAAGGAATCGTGGCGTTAGAAGTCTTTTGGGGAATAACATATGCAGGTGGATCTTACAGTTTGATGAACCCCATACAGCCTGCAGACAGAATAGAGAAGATATTGGCGATTTTGGATGCACCTGTTATAATCACTGACCGGGAACATTTATCTGTCCTAAAGGAGATGAAACATTCCGCCAGGATACTTCTGGCAGAAGAATTGCTCCAAGCTGAAATACAGGAAGATAAGCTGAATGTTATAAGGAATAAAGCAATAGATACGGATGCTCTATATGTGAATTTCACATCCGGCTCTACAGGAATTCCTAAAGGTGTTGTTGTAAGTCACAGATCAGTCATAGAATTCATCCACTATTTTACAGAGATTTTTGATATTACTTCCGAGGATGTTATAGGGAATCAGGCACCTTTTGATTTTGATGTCTCAGTTAAGGATATATATTCTATGCTACTGACGGGGGCCACGCTCTATATTATACCAAAGGATTATTTTGCTTTTCCCAAAAAGATCCTGGATGTGTTGGAGGCGGAGAAGATTACAACCCTCATATGGGCGGTATCGGCGTTGTGTGTTATAACAACATTAAAGAGTTTTTCATATAAAGTTCCCACATCGGTCAATAAGGTACTGTTCAGTGGTGAGGTGATGCCGGCGAACCATCTTAAGGAGTGGATGCGTGTATTGCCGGATGCCATGTTTGTCAATCTGTACGGACCTACAGAGATTACTTGCAACTGTACATACTACGTTATCGACAGAACATTGAATGAGGACAAGATTCCGATTGGCAAAGCCTTTCCAAATGAAAGGGTGTTCTTGCTGGATGACCGGCAAAAAGAGGTATTGGAACCGAATGTAGAAGGAGAGGTATGTGTGGCAGGCTCCACCCTTGCCCTTGGCTATTTTCGAGATAAAGAAAAAACAGAAGCAGCTTTTGTGCAAAATCCGCTGAATGATAAGAATAATGAATTGATATATCGCACGGGCGATATGGCTTTCTACAGGGAAGATGGAAATCTTGTCTATGTGGGCAGGAGAGACTTCCAGATCAAGCATATGGGGCACCGGATCGAGTTAGGGGAGATCGAAGCCTGTATGAACGAGATTAAAGGTGTGGAACGGGTTTGCTGTCTGTATGATCATGCCGGACAGAAGATAGTTGCTTTTTATCAGGGTACAGCAGAGAAACTTGCTGTGAAGGAAACGTTGCGCAGTAAACTGATAAAATACATGGTTCCTGAAAGATATATCACAGTAGAGGCGATGCCGCTGACACCCAATGGGAAGATTGACAGGAAATCACTTAGACAGAGATATTTGGAGCAGGAGTGAGATGGAAAGAGAAATAATAAAGCAGTTAGTGGATACAAAGTCTACACCGGCATATGTCTTTGATGTGGACCGGTTATGTCGGAGAGTGGAGGCCATAAAAGAGAAATGCGGAAATACCACGCAAATTGAATTGTGTTATGCCATGAAAGCCAACCCTTTTCTGGTACAGCCAATGGATTCTGTGCTCAATAAATTTGAGGTCTGCTCCCACGGAGAGTTATGCATATGTAAAGACAAGAATATCGATATGCGGAAAGTGGTCCTATCAGGAGTTAATAAAGAAAGGCCGGATGTTTTGCAAGCCTTGGAATGGGGCGTGAGGACCTACACGATAGAGTCACCTGCACAGTTGGAACTGATAGATGAATGTGCACAGGAGGCAGGAATAGACGTACATATTCTTCTCCGCTTATCCAGCGGCAACCAGTTTGGAGTGGACAGGGATGTTATTGAGACGGTTATTAAACGAAGGGAAGAATATCCCCATCTGGTGATCGAAGGAATCCAGTATTATTCAGGAACCCAGAAAAAGGACTCCAAGGTTCTGGAAGAATTGAGTGAACTGAATGCGCTGTGTGAGGAAATAGAAGAGAAGTATCGGTTTAGCATAAATGTTTTGGAATACGGGCCAGGTTTTGGCATTGGATATTTTTCCAAAGAGGATACGGAAGAGTTGTCCGATGAATGTGCCGAAGCATTCCGTAAGATAGCGGACAAGCGGCATTTGACGCTTGAAATGGGCAGATTTTTAACAGCAGACTGTGGCTATTATATCACGTCAGTTGTGGATGTAAAACAAAATGCGGGACAGAGATACTGTATCGTGGACGGCGGAATCAATCACGTAAATTACTATGGTCAGGTCATGGGAGTGAGAGTGCCTCCCATCCGGTTTTATCAAAGGGAAGACAACGATATATCGGAGATAGAAATCCAGGGTTCGGCAGATAAAAACGGAGGATTATGTATTTGCGGCTCCCTGTGTACATCAGCGGATGTTTTAGTGAGAAATATAAGCATTGAACAGGTTAATACCGGTGATGTGTTTGTATTTGAAAAGATAGGAGCATATTCCGTGACAGAAGGCATCTATTTGTTCTTAAGCAGAAAAATGCCAAAAGTTTATCTATGGAACCATAGAGAGTTAGAGTTAATCAGGGATACACTGGAAACTTATCAATTTAACCAATAGAAGGAATACATGAATGAAAAAAATATCAAGTCTGGAAGAATATAAAACCATACTGAAGGAAGGTCGTTTACGGTGTAAGGGTGGATTTAACAATATATATTTAGGTATGGAAGCAGTTAGTAGATATCTCTCTTTGGGGCGCATTTATTATGAACTAAACGACAATAGTTTGATTCTATACACGGATGAAGAAGTATACTATCGGATATATTTGCTATGCAGCTTGCATGGCTCACTTCGAATAAGTGCACAAGACAAACCGATTTTAAATAGAAATATATATATTGATTCAGATAAATCGGATAGTTTGATTCAAATAGAAGATATGCTGAGGCAGCAGGGCTTTGAACTATATGACCAATCTGTTCAGGCTCTGGCGAAGCCGCTTGAGATGGAAGAAACTGTCCGCACTAAATATGATGCTTCCATGGCTTTTCTTAAACGGATTCCAATAGATATTGTTTATGCGAATGAGAAACAGTTGGATGAAATTATAAGTTTAAGGAATGCTGAGCCGTTGTTAAAGCCATATCATTTCTCATATCAGACCAGAGAGGAAATGTTGAGAGATATAGAAAAAGGTTTTTATAAATGTGCAATAAACGCAAAGGGAGAAATCTGTGCAGCGCAGCATTATACAGTGGAAAATGGAACTATACAAGGTGATTGGCGTGCAGTAAAAGAAGAGTATAAGGTTAAATACGGAATCGGGACAGCCATGGCTTATCATTCATTTTTATATGCGATCGACAGAAAGATTTCCAACTTTTACGGATGGATCGTGCGGGATAATGTACAATCGCTTAAATATCACGAAGCAATCGGTTACACGATAGGAAATAAATTTGCCGATGAGTGGCTGCTTACGGTCTAAAGATATTGGAGGAAGCTTATATGGGTATATTTGAGAAGATAAATGAGAACCATAATGCAGTAGCGGTTGTTACAGAGAATGAGCAAATTACTTATCAAAGGTTAACAGAAGATGCGGATCGATTGGCAGCCCAAATAGGAAAGAGATGCCTTGTATTTTTGGTATGCAGCAATACATACGCTTCTTTGTGTGGGTATGTGGCATTTCTCAGGAATAATATTGTACCGTTGCTCATTCACCATTCTATGGATCACGAAATGTTTCAGAGACTGATCAATACCTATCAACCGCAATATATTTACCAGCCGAAAGGTTTTTCGCAAGGAAATGGTATTATTGATCAGAATGATTATGAACTGATACCAATGGATACACCAATTCCGACCTTACATCCGGAATTAGCATTATTATTAACAACTTCCGGTAGTACGGGAAGTCCCAAATTTGTAAAGCAGACTTATCAAAATATATCTAGTAATGCGCAGTCAATTATTTCTTATTTACAAATAGAGTCAAGCGACAGGGCAATTACAACACTGCCAATGAGCTATACATACGGACTGTCGATTATTAATACGCATTTACTGCAAGGGGCATCTATCGTTATAACAGAAGCAACAATAATGCAGAAGAACTTTTGGGATTTACTGAAGCAAACTAAGGCTAACAATTTTGGTGGTGTTCCATATACCTACGAAATGTTAAAGCGTATTCGGTTTGAAAGAATGGATTTATCTTCATTGCGCTATATCACGCAGGCTGGTGGCAAACTGAGTGAGGAACTGCATAGAGAATTCTTGCAGATTTGTAAACAGCGAGGATTCCGGTTTATTATTATGTATGGGCAAACGGAAGCTACAGCAAGGATGTCTTATCTTCCCTGGGAATACAGTATGGATAAGATTGGTAGTATCGGTATTGCGATTCCGGGAGGTAGATTCATACTGAAAGATGTGGGAGGGGAGGAGATTTCCGAAAGCAATACTGTAGGGGAATTGGTATATAGTGGAGATAATGTGACTATGGGCTATGCATTGTCCCGCGAGGATTTGAGTGTTGGAGATGAATTACATGGTATCTTAGAAACAGGAGATATGGCTTATCGGGACGAAGACGGATACTATTATATCGTTGGTAGAAAGAAACGTTTTTTGAAAGTATATGGAAACAGGCTGAATTTGGAAGAAGTTGATGCGCTTCTTCGGGAAGGAGGCTTTGAGGCAGTAACAGCGGGTGAGGATAATCATGTGATTATTTACGCTGTAAACGGTGAGGCGGCCGATATCATACGGTTTATTTCCGAGAAAACCAGATTGAATCAACAGGCATTTGAAGTAAGACATATTGCAGCTATTCCGCGTAGTGAATCCGGAAAAATTTTATATAAGGAGTTAAAATAGTTATTCTTAATTATTCATTTTGGTATGATTATAAAAAATCATATGTAGAAGAGGAGGAAAACACATGGATAACCTAAATAAGTACAATAAAATATTTTGCGAACTGTTTTTACTGCCGGAGGGTTTTAATACAGAGACAGTAAAACTGAACGAGACGGACGGTTGGGATTCCGTAGGACATATGGGTCTGATCACTGCCTTGGAGGACGATTTTAACATTATGTTGGAAACGGAAGATATTCTGAATCTTGTCTCATATCAGGACGGTATTGAGATACTAAAAAAATACGGCATCGAAATATAGGATTGGAGATGGCGCGGTATGGGTGAACACAGAATACTGGAAGACAAAGTATGTCTGATTACAGGCGCAAGCCGCGGCATCGGGCAGAAAACAGCCGAAAGATTTGTCGAGGAGGGCGGTATTGTCTATGCAAATGCCAGAAGCAAGGGCTGTCTGGAGGAGTGGGCCGGGCAGATTACGGCTCGGACCACAGGGCAGATTATTCCTGTTTATTTTGACATGACGAAATCGGAAGAAATCAAGCAGGCTGTCATGCGCATCAAGAAAGAGCAGGGCAGAGTGGATGTCCTTGTGAATAATGCCGGTATGGTGACCAATGAAGTGTTGGGCACGATCTCAATAGATAAGATGCGTGAAATGTTTGAGGTGAATGTATTCGGATTGACAGAACTGACACAGTTAATAGCAACCCGCTTTATGATGAAGCAGAAGAGTGGCAGTATAGTGAATATTGCCTCTGTCGTTGGAGTAGAAGGCAGCCGTGGGCAGGCTGCCTATTCGGCAAGTAAGGGAGCGGTAATTGCGTTGACTAAGTCTATGTCCAAAGAATTAGCACCTCATAATGTGAGGGTCAATGCTGTGGCACCGGGAATGATAGCGACAGACAGGATTAAGACTACAATTAAGGATGTTTATAAGGATCGCATTCCGTCCATAGGTATGGGACGTCTCGGAACACCTGAAGAGATTGCTGATGCATGTCTGTACTTTGCATCAGAACAATCAAGCTATACCACAGGTCAGATTTTGGTCATTGGAGGCAACATTAGCCCATAAGAGGGGCGAAGTGAGATATGTTTTTGGAAATTGACAGAAAAGATGAAAATAAAATAGCATTAAAAGACAGTAGGGGACAGCTGGCAACATACGGTGATGTTGTACAATTCAGCCGCCTGTTTTCGGAAGTTATCGGTGAGAGGACATTATTGTTTGTTCTGAACCATAACTGCGTAGGTTCTGCCTTGGGTTATTTGGGAGCTATGATAAACCATATTGTTCCGTTAATGTTAAGAGCTTCCATGGATCAGGAACTGTTGGAGGAGCTGATCCGCATTTACCGCCCGGCATATTTGTGGAAGCCTGCAGAAATGGTGGTGGATGGTGAAACAATTATGTTGGAGCAATACGGGTATGCTCTGGTAGGGACAGGTCTGACACCCTATCCGATGTATGAGGAACTGTCTCTATTGCTTACAACTTCCGGTTCTACGGGAAGCCCCAAACTTGTGAGACATTCTTACAACAATCTGGAAGCGCAGGCAAGGAATATTTCGGCATTTTTTGAGTTGGATGATACAGAAAGGCCTATGTTGGATCTTCCCATCAACTATACCATGGGGCTGTCAGTGTTGAATAGCCATCTGTATTCCGGAGCGACCGTACTGCTTACCAATCTGAATGTGCTCAGTCCAGAATATTGGGGATTTTTCAAAAAGGAAAAGGCTACCAGTTTTACGAATGTTCCCTACGGTTATGAAATATTGAAGAAACTGCGGTTCTTTCGAATGGATCTGCCCTCGCTGAGACTGATCACTCAGGGAGGCGGCAAGCTGAATGAAGAATTGCAGCGAGAATTTGCAGAATATGCCGAGAAAACAGGCAGAAAGTTTATCCTGACCTACGGCCAGACAGAAGGAAGCGCCAGAATGGCCTATCTACCGGCTGAGTATGCGAAAGAAAAATGCGGAAGTATCGGCAAGGCGATTCCTAACGGCCGTCTGTATCTGGTAGATGACGAAGGAAATGAGATTACGGAGCCCGATGTGATCGGGGAAATGGTGTATGAAGGACCGAATGTAACCTTGGGCTACGCACAGTCAGGGGAGGATCTGCTGTTAGGAGACGAACGGCATGGCGTATTACCTACCGGTGATATGGTAAAAAAGGACGCGGATGGTTTCTTTTATATCGTAGGAAGAAAGAAACGTTTTCTAAAGCTATGTAGTTATCGCATTGGTCTGGATGAGTGCGAAAATCTCATAAAAACGGCATTTAAGATTGAATGCGCCTGTGTTGGGAATGATACCTGTATGAAGATATATGTGACAACTAAGGATGGACATGATGAAATAAAACATTATATAGCAGATAAAACAAAGATAAACTCATCTTTATACCAAATATGCTATATAGACGAACTTCCCAGAAATGAGGCGGGAAAGATTTTGTATAGTAAGCTTCAGTGAGGTGATGCAGGGTGAAAAGAAGCATGTTGGAACTAAAAGAGACGGTAAGGAAAAAGCTGGAAGCAAGTAACGTGGTTTTGTGGGGATATCAAGATGAAGCTATAAGCTTTTATCGGGAGTACAAAGAACGTTTTCATATTACAGCGTGCGTTACGGAGCAGAAACACCATCCTTCTTTTTTGGCAGTAGAAGAGGAAATACCGATTGTAGAATGGAAAGAATATGAGGGCAACGGGCAGGATTATATTGTTATATGCGCTTCACCTTTTCCGTTGGTTGAAAACCAAATTCTAGCAAGCGGACTGAGAATATTCGAAGAATATATTGACAGTAATCTGGCAAAAGCAATTTTGTCTGATAAAAAAATTGCGATTATTGCAGGTGCCTGCCAAGTGGCCGTGATAAGTGATTTTCTAAAGGAAGTAAAATGTTTTACCGACGAATATCAATGCTTTCGTTTTTTATCCCATCGCTGGGCAAGCAGATGGTCGCAAAAATCTATCTGCTATCTGAAGAATTTTTGTGATGTATATATCTGCATGAAGCATGAAGAGGACGACATTAAGTTCTTTTCTCCTGAGGAATTACCTGAAAATTGCAAAATTATTACGATTCCTTATGCCTTATTGAGGCTATATTGGCCGCAGATAAAAGCAGGATGGAAAAAGGCTTTGAACGAGTATTTTATACATCATGAAAAACCGATGGGGCATGGTCCTTTTGAGTATGGTGATATCAACATTAACCGTATGATAAGAGAGGGAAAAACTGCGGATGAGATCGTGAGAGAACTTACATCTGACAATTTTTATTCAGAAGAACAAGTCCAGGCACATATTGATACGGTATTGCGGATTTTGGAATATGAGGAGAGTGACTGTGACGTAAAGATTTTACAGTATGTTCAGAAAAATTACCTCAAAGAAATGCTTTATCGAGATATGGCGCATCCGAGTCCGGCTATTATATGGGAAATCATCAGACAGATATTAGATATTTTGCAGATAAAAATGAGTGAAGCAGAGCAGGCACAGATTAAGGAGAATAAGGTAATTGTGCCGACTTATGAAAGACATTGCACGGAGATACCTGTGTATCCGAGTGTAGCAAGGCATCTGGGGGAGCTTGAGTGGTGGCAGGAAGATATGAAGTATGACGTCACTTTTTACAATGGAGTTAAAAAATTAACGTTTGAAGAATATATACGGGCGTATTATTCCGTATGCAGTAAATACAAAGAAATTATGGAAACATGGTAATGTTTTGAGGTTGACGATGAACTGTTTTGGAGAGGAGAGAATAAAGAATGGACAAAAAAGAGATACTTGCGCGGGTGAACGAGATATTTAAAGAGGTATTTGATGATGAGACGCTTGTAATAACGGAGGAAACCACCGCACAGGATATCGAGGATTGGGATTCCTTTGAGCACATTAATCTCATTGTGGCAATTGAGCAGAACTTCAAAATAAAGTTTGTCATGGAAGAGGTTTCAGGCATGAAAAATGTGGGGGAAATGATCAATATTATTGCGGGACGCATTTGAAAGGCTGCATGTGTTAGAGAGGAGAATGCAGGATATGGGGACAGTAAGTGATTTTTTTGAAGAAGTGAAAAAAAGAGATATACAGCAATGTAAATATTTGGAGTCCTCGTTAAAGATGCTTAACCCGGAAGAAATGCTTATGCTGGAGAGAATATTGGAATTCTTTCAGGAAAATTACTGCGGCTTGACAGAGTTGGCAGAAGCATATTTTCAGGTAGTGGATAATATAAGGGAAGAAACGAAATATTTTTTGGAAACGGGAAAATACCGGAATTCCTCCTATAAGGAAGTTGCAGAGACAGTATACTTCAACGAATCGTATATGGAACGCTATATGCTGGGACTGGTGCTGTCTGACTATATGTGGACGCAGCATGTCTATATGACAAGATGGTTGAAAGAGCGTCTGGTAAAGATAAAAGGGAAACGGTATTTGGAAGTCGGTCCCGGCTTCGGATACTACTTTTTGTTGGCGGTAAACGGCGCAGGCTTTGAGGAATATAGAGCAGTGGATGTCTCACCGAAATCGGCAGAAGGAACCGAAAAATTTTTGCATTATTTTTGCCGGAATCCCAAGGCAAAATGGTCTGTGGAATGTAAGAACTTTTTTGAGTATGCGGGGGGTATTTGACTGTATCGTGATGGGAGAGGTTTTGGAACATGTGGAAAATCCGAAGGAGATGCTCCAAAAAATCCGTTCCCTGCTAAACGTAAACGGCGTCAGTTTTATTTCGACGGTTATTAACGCACCTGCGATTGACCATATTTATCTTTTTCCTTCAATAGAATCAGTGCTGGATATGGTCAGGGAGTGTAGTTTCAGTGTGGAAGAATATTTGTGTACGACAGAAAATGATGTGCCGTTAGAAAAGGCTATTAGGCAAAAACGTTCTATTAATATATTCATGAAGTTACTGCCGGTATAAAAACACAGCGCTTGTCTCCGGCTCTGCAAAGATACCCAGAGAGGGCGGCTCATAGCTGAAGAGCACGAATGCCGCAAGCATAAGCAACGTGAGGCAGCAAAGCAGGTGGTGCAGGGATTCGGCATAGTCGCTGACAGTCAGCCGGTATGCAGCAAAGAAGCCAATACCCACGCTGATATAAAAGATAGCAATGTCTACGGCGGGGAGGAAATAGCCCAATATGCCGGAATAGGTATAGAAAAGCACCGGAATGGCAGCGGTACCGGTTAAGAGCCCGGCCAGCATTCCCGTAAGGATATGGGGATAGGTATGCTTTAAAAGGGCAGTTAGCAGTAAAGCGGCAAAAAGCATGGGGAAAAAAAGCAGCTTCATATGTTCCCAGATGGACTCGCTTACGGGAACGAAAAGGCCGGCTAACTGATTTTGACCGGTCCATTCATATACAAAATGTGACAGGGCGCCCAGGGCGGATACCAGGATGACTCCTGCCGCAATAAATAGCTTTAGGCTTTTATTCATATCTTGATCCTTGCCTTTCTGCAATCTACTGGATATAGTTTATGAAATTTTTAAAAGAAAAATACGGAACCCAGGGCAGCTGAAACAGATCAGCTGCCCGGATTTTTGCCAAAAACTTAATTTTTCATGAATTCCTTTTGGCCCCTTGCAAAAAATTACGGTATATCGTACACTAAGCCATAGACGTATATATAGATAAGGGAGGATACATAATGAGCAAGGCAGAGATTTTAAAAAAAGAAATTTTAAGACAGTACAGAAGTGTAAGGCAGTTTGCGCTGGAGCTTGGAATTCCCTACAGCACGCTTGTCACCGCCTTAGAGCGCGGTATCGAGGGTATGGCGTACGGTACTGTGATTAAGATGTGCGACAAATTAAGTTTAAATCCCGTGGATTTCAGTTCCCTGGAGAGGGACCTTTCCTTAGGAGAACAGCTGTTGGAAAACCGCGTGATGCAGTACTATGTAAAGCTGAATCAGACCGGTCGGGATAAGGTCTTAGAACTGATGGATGATTTTGTGCAGATTGAAAAGTATAAGGCAAAAGCTAAGAAATCCAAGTAAGAGATAAATGGCTTGGAGGAAACAGCATGAGATATGATTATCTGATCGTGGGTGCGGGGCTGTTTGGGGCCGTATTTGCAAAAGAAATGAGCCGGATTGGAAAAAGCTGCCTGGTGATTGACAAGCGGGAGCATATTGCGGGCAATATTTATACGGAAGAGATAGCGGGTATCCAGGTACATAAATACGGAGCTCACATTTTCCACACCTCGGATAAAAGGATATGGGACTATGTGCAGCAGTATGCCCGGCTCAATCATTATATCAATTCTCCGGTAGCCGTGTATGGGGATGAACTGTACAATCTGCCTTTTAATATGAATACATTCAATAAGCTCTGGGGAGTGAAAACGCCTGCAGAGGCTAAGGCCAGAATCATGGAGCAAATAGAAGGACTGGGGTTGGGTGAACCGCATAATCTGGAGGAGCAAGCGCTTTCTTTGGTAGGGCCGGATGTATATACCAAACTGATCAAAGGTTATACCGAAAAGCAGTGGGGACGGGACTGTAAGGAGCTGCCGTCCTTTATTATCAGAAGGCTGCCCCTGCGTTTTGTCTATGACAACAATTATTTTACCGATCGCTATCAGGGAATTCCGGAAGGCGGTTATACCGGTATGGTGGAAAAAATGCTGAAAGGAGTGCCCTTAAAGCTGGGTATATCCTATCGGGAATTTCTGGAGGCTAATTCTGCGAAGGGAGAAGAGGCGGACAGTTTTCGAAAAGTGCTGTATACCGGCATGATAGATGAATACTTCGATTATTGCTTCGGAGAGCTGCAGTACCGCTCCCTGCGTTTTGAGGAAGAACTGCTTACGGGCTGTGAAAACTATCAGGGAAATGCGGTTGTGAATTATACGGAGCGGGAGGTGCCCTATACCCGCATTATTGAGCACAAGCATTTTGAGTTTGGTACCCAGCCGGATACTGTGATCACCAGAGAATATCCTGTGGAGTGGAAGCGGGGAGATGAACCTTACTATCCGGTGAATGATGAGCGTAACAATGCGCTCTATGCCAAATATGCCGGACTGGCCTCCCGGGAAAAGAATGTTTTATTTGGGGGAAGACTGGGACAGTACCGCTATTATGACATGGATAAAGTGATCGCAGCGGCTCTGGATATGGCCGCTGCGGAGATTTAGCTGAATAATTGAAAATGCAGGCATTTGCGTCTGCTTTATACTTTCACATAAAAAGCATCTGTGGGATTCTTCCTACAGATGCTTTTTAACAATAGCTGTTAAACATCATACCGCTGTATGCGCTGGTAACATAGGGGCTTGCGAAATTATGCCCCGGATTCTTATAGGCTACAATGGTACGGTTGACATAGTGCATAGGATTTAAAGAAACTTGAGAGGTCTTCTGTACCAGAGCATGGGCAAAACTCCTTAATGCCTGGTAGGAGTTCAGTCCGTCAGAACCTGAGGCAGCCTCATGCAGCAGATTCTCATCAATGGAAATGGTGTTGTCGGACTGTAGCCGAATACCCAGCCCTTCCAGCTCATTGCCGTATCGGGAAGCAATACCGCCCATTTCTCTGGAAAGACGGTTGCTTAAGGTCTGGCTTTCCTTATATGCGTTTGTTGCATTAACAAAGGTGTTGTAACCGCCGATCAAAGTATTGATATTGTCCTTTAAGGACTCTACATCTGTCTTCAAGCCGATGGTTACGGAAGAATCCGGTGGTGTAACCGCCTTTAATTCTACCTCAAACATCTTCCCCACCGTAAAGGTATTGGAAGCTGTACTGCGCTCTTCTCCATTTAATAAGAAAGAGGAATTACCGGGCTGATGGGATACAAAGTTCAATCCCAGATAGTCTACTACGCCGGAGGTCTTGCTGGTGTGCTCATCACTTATATTAAAAATTTGGTTTTTTCCTTCGGGGAGACCGGTAGTCGTAGAGGTAAGGCGGATGGAACTTTTTGCATTTCCTTCATCCAAACGTGCCTTAATTCCGATATCTGCATTATTGATCAGTCTTACCAAACGTTCCTGCACATCTTTATTGGTATCACCCGCATTGATATTGAACTGGAACTCATAATTCAAATCATTGATGGCAATATCAAAAGAATAGGTATCCGGCGGCAGGGCTGCCGGTTCATGCGGAAGGAAACGACCCATATTCTCCTGAGGCGTTGCCAGTGCGTTTACTGTAATTTCAAAATGGGGTGAAGTCTCGCCTTCGCCGTTTACGCTGCCCACATAGGTAGCATTAACACTGTCCGGTTCGGACGAATAAGCCGCTTTCTGCGCCAGAGACTGTTCCTCTTCCAGCCCTCCCAAAGAAGCGATGGTATTGTGCAGCAGTCTGGCATTTTCTTTCAGGCTGACAGCATATGCCTGCGTGTCCGCATTTTTAGTATCCAGGTACCAGGGGGATTCTTTATTTAGTTTGACAATGGAATTGTAAATCTTGCGAAGCTCACTTTTCTTATGCGTATCATACTGCGTGGTACTTTTAGGCGCATAAGCAGTAAGGTAATGATTATAGACATTACTTAAAATGGCATTGCTCATACAGAACCCTCCTTTCCTCCATGAATATGCGGTATCTGTAATAATCTGCCTATTAAATCCTTTTAATAGGAAAAGATTCTATTAAAATAACCAATAGGGTACAAAAACCTAGTTTTATGCATACATTGTATCACCTTTAAATAAGAAATACAAGGGAAAACAATAAAATAATTTAAAAAATAGTAAATTAGGACAAGAAAAACATTGACGGACGCTTCTTTGTGTGGTATAGTAGCTAGGCGAGATGAGATTTAGGTCTTTTTTTTATGCTTATTTTTAATGGATAGAGAACGCGTGGAGGTGGAAAGATGCGTACAAAGATTACATTAGCATGTACTGAATGCAAACAGCGTAATTACAATACTACCAAGGATAAGAAGACACATCCTGACAGAATGGAAACAAAGAAGTATTGTAGATTCTGTAAGACTCATACATTGCACAAGGAAACCAAGTAATATTGGCCGAAAGGAGAAACGATGGCAGAAACAGAAAAGGCAAAGAAGCAGAGCTTTTTTAAAAATCTCCGTGTGGAATTTAAAAAGATCCAGTGGCCGGACAGACAAACTATGATCAAACAGTCCGTTGCGGTTGTGGCAATTTCGGTAGTGGTAGGCGTCATTGTTGCCTTCATTGATTTCCTGGCCCAATATGGCGTGAACTTCTTAACATCATTATAGAGCGAGGGTGATTATATGGCAGAGGCAAATTGGTATGTAGTGCATACGTACTCCGGATATGAGAACAAGGTCAAAGCCAATATTGAGAAGACCATCGAGAA
>JAFLSX010000036.1 GCA_022510705.1 Lachnospiraceae bacterium | reverse complement strand
GCCTGAATCCCAAGACAAATTTAGTTCTACTCCAAATATACCGTATTTGATTTTGTAGCGCAACAGCATGTTTATATGATTTATATCACAAACTCATGTACAATTTAATGTCCAGAATAAGGAACGCACCTCCAATTTAACTCTACACCGGAATTTAAAATTTCAAGTCAGCACCCTTTGCTTGATCCTTTCTCTGCTCCTGTGGCTTGATTGCCTGTTTCGTTTCCTTAATAGATGGGATTCTTCTTTTGTCTATAAACTATTTGCCAATTTAATTGCCAATTTAATTAACGCAGTGACTAACATGGCAATTATGCCAACAACAAAAACCGACAATGCCCCCTCATCTGTAGCGATTTGCAACGGATCATAAGGACTACGAGCATAATCAAAAAAAATAAACATGCTATAAACAAACATGATATAGGTGATGATTGGCAAGCTCCACATTTTTTTGAAATTTATACCAGCGAAAATTCCCACAGCGATGAAATATATGTAGTATATGATTATGAACATACCGTTCAAAGCAACAATGCCCTCATCACTTTTTACAAATGCAAATGCGACCCAAGGCAGCAAACATAATAAAACAACAGACAGAACCAGCCAAACCAACAATCCTATGTAAATATTTTTCTTCATGCTCTCCTCCAAGTGTGCCGATTGTTACCATATCTCTCCTTTATTTAACTTATTCGATTCTGCAATATTCACGAGTACCACAATAATATAATACCGCGCCGCTATGCTGCCATATGAGCCCATTGCGTATAAAACACTTCACCAGTTGTAATATATATCCACTAATCATATGCAAGCCAAACTATATATGGAAAGAACATATATGAAAATACACCCAGCAATGACATCTTATTCCGTTTTTTGCACTCGCCACTATTCCTCAAGTATTTTTATAAGCAATCAATATTACAGCCAATCTTCCATTTTTATGGTGATTGCCTTGGTAAATGATTTAAATGTCATATAATTTATTCTGCATGCCTCAAGGTCAATGTAAAAATAATTGCTGTAAACACTAGCATAGCAAATTATCTCATAATAATTTTCCGCACTGGATTCCGTACTTTTTCATATTACACGCGAATTTCGATATAGTTGTATTTTATTGTAGCATACACTCCAAGCATCTTCAATGGACTTTTATTAAACTATGATGGTGCACAATCATTAAGTATTCTTAGATACTTCTGTTTGTCGAGATAATCTATATAATCCTTAGCTTATAAAAAGAATTTCCGTCTATTTCAAATAGATGGAAATTCTTTTCTCAAGTCTTACCCAAAACTAACAACATTGCTTAAAGGAAAGCTTATTGTCGTTTCGTTTGCAGTATTTGACAGAGAGAACTATGTGACGCTTATAGCATCTGTCATTGGAGCAACCTCCTTGATATTTAATGCAAAGGGCAACCCCTTAGGGCAGGTGCTTATGGTCGTATTCAGTGTTTTATACGGGATCATATCTTATACATTTCCACTGTGCAAAAAGCAACCACAAACTCGATGCAATCAGGACTTGTGCTAAAGTGTCCTTTTGTGTGGTAGATCAAGACCTTGTTGTTCCAACGGAATACACTACCTATTTTCGGAGTGTAATTATTTTTTGTCGTACAAGCATTTTAAAGGAGAATGAGATTTTCTAATGGTTCCTCTATCGGAACCATTAGAAAATCCATTCGACGAAACAGGTCGCAGATGATTTTGCGGCCGTTCTATAATCCAAATCTGCTCTTTATCTCACCGCGACTGCTTTCAATGCGCCATTCTCCACTACAATCCGAATGGTGTTGCCTTCTCCCACCTCATCTGCCAAAATCAGCTTAGCGGAGAGAGTCTCCACATGCTTCTGGATATAGCGCTTTAGAGGACGGGCGCCGTATACCGGGTCGTAGGCATTCTCCACAATGAAATCCTCGGCCTCTTTGGCAAGCTCCACCCGCAATTCCCTGTCGGAAAGCCGCTTGTCTAGATCCTCTATGATCAGACCGATGATGCCGCCGATATTGTCTTTGGTCAAAGGCTTAAAGAGAATGGTCTCATCCAGACGGTTTAAGAACTCCGGTCTGAAATGCATGCGCAGTTCCTCAAGTACCTGATGCTCCGCCTCGGGCAGAATCTCGCCATCCTCACTGATGCCCTCTAAAAGGTACTGGGCACCGATATTGGAAGTCATGATAAGAATGGTATTCTTAAAGTCCACCGTTCTGCCCTGAGAGTCCGTGATACGTCCGTCGTCCAGCACCTGTAACAGCACATTGAACACATCGGGATGGGCCTTTTCAATCTCATCAAAGAGTACGACCGAGTAAGGTTTTCTCCTGACTGCTTCGGTCAACTGTCCGCCCTCCTCATAGCCCACATAGCCGGGAGGCGCTCCAATTAAGCGGGATACGGCGAATTTTTCCATATATTCGCTCATATCGATACGCACCATATTCGCTTCGTCATCAAAGAGTGCCTGTGCCAACGCTTTAGCCAACTCCGTTTTGCCCACACCGGTAGGTCCCAAAAACAGGAAGGAACCAATGGGCTTGGTCGGGTCCTTGATACCGGCCTTGGAACGCATGATGGCCTCGGACACCTTGGTAACGCCCTCGTCCTGTCCCACCACTCTCTTATGCAGTTCCGCATCCAGATGCAGGGTTTTATTCCGCTCGCTCTCCGTCAGTTTTGCCACAGGGATGCCGGTCCAACGGGAGATGATACGGGCAATCTCTTCCTCACTCACGCTCTCATGCACCAGGGAATGTTCCGCATTCCGAGCCTGCTCTTCCTCCAGCTCCAACTGCCGTTTCAAGGCAGGCAGCTTTCCGTAGGAGAGTTCTGCCGCTTTCTCCAGATCTCCCTCTCTCTGGGCAATCTGAATCTGGCTGTTCATAGCCTCAATTTCCTCACGCAGCTTGGAGAGCTTGTCAACAGAGGCCTTTTCATTATCCCACTGGGCTTTCCTGCCTGCAAAGGCTTCCTTACACTCCGCCAATTCCTTCTGCAGATTCTCCAGGCGTTCCCTGCTCAGCCTGTCATCCTCTTTCTTTAATGCGGCTTCTTCGATTTCCAGCTGCATGATCCGCCGCTGCAGTTCATCCAGTTCCGTGGGCATGGAGTCCAATTCCGTCTTGATCAGCGCGCAGGCCTCATCCACCAGATCAATAGCCTTATCCGGTAAAAATCTGTCCGAAATATAACGGTTGGAAAGCACTGCCGCACTCACCAGGGCATTGTCCATGATCTTAACACCGTGATAAACCTCGTAACGTTCTTTTAGTCCCCGCAATATGGAGATGGTATCTTCCACCGTAGGTTCCTCGACCATAACGGGCTGGAAACGCCGCTCTAACGCCGCATCTTTCTCAATATACTGACGGTATTCATCCAGGGTGGTAGCACCGATACAGTGCAGCTCCCCTCTGGCCAGCATGGGTTTGAGCATATTTCCCGCATCCAGCGCCCCGTCCGTCTTGCCTGCTCCCACAATGGTATGCAGCTCGTCGATAAAGAGGATGATCTGGCCTTCGCTCTTCTTCACTTCTTCCAGAACTGCCTTCAAACGCTCCTCAAATTCGCCCCGGTACTTGGCACCTGCTACCAACGCCCCCATATCCAGCGCAAAAATCTTCTTATCCTTAAGCCCCTGTGGCACGTCCCCCCGTACAATACGCTGTGCCAGACCTTCCACGACGGCGGTCTTGCCCACGCCGGGCTCACCGATCAGTACCGGATTGTTCTTGGTTTTACGGGAGAGTATCCGGATGATATTGCGGATTTCACTGTCCCGTCCGATGACTGGGTCCAGTTTCTGTTCCCTTGCCTTCTCCACCAGCTCCTGACCGTATTTGTTTAAGGTATCATAGGTAGCTTCCGGATTGTCGCTCGTTACACGCTGATTGCCTCTGACAGTGGAAAGTGCCTGCAAAAAGCGCTCTCTGGTAATCCCGTATTCTTTAAAAATATCCTTCAGCGCCTTATTCGGATGCTGCAGCAGGGATAAAAAGAGATGCTCTACAGAGACATACTCATCCCCTAACCGGGCTGCCTCATCCTCCGCCGCTAAAAGCGCCTTGTTTAGATCCGCGCCTACATGCAGTTCTCCGCCCTGCACCTTTACTCGTTTATTTAAAGCTTCCTCCACTCGATTTAAGAAATGCTCCTTATGGATTTCCATCTTTTCCACGAGCTTCAATATCAAACTGTCCTCTATGGTCAAAAGGCTATAGAGTAAATGCTCCTGCTCTATTTCCTGATTCCCATATTCATAAGCCAGCTTCTGGCAGCCTTCTACGGCTTCCATGGACTTTTGGGTAAATTTTGAAATATTCATGCACATAGCCTCCTCTCTTTGTTCTATTGATACTATAACACTTCAAACACAAAAATCAATATGGAAAATATAAACATTTTCTAAAAAATTTGTCCATATACTGTAATGATCATTTTCATTATGAGGATTTTCATGGTAACATGGCTGGCTTCCTTTTTGGAAAATATAAACGGACTGCTCTGGAACGGTCCCATTCTTCTGCTATTGTCGGCAACTCATCTGTTCTTTACCATCAGACTGAACCCCCAGCGTCATACATTTAAGGCTATCCGCCTCTCTGTTACACCGGAAAAGAAAAAGGACAAAGGCGGCTTGAGCGGTTTTGCAACCTTGGCTACCACGCTGGCTGCCACCTTGGGCACCGGCAATATCGTGGGTATTTCCACCGCCATTGCACTGGGCGGACCGGGGGCTCTCTTCTGGTGTTTTCTTACCGGTCTCTTCGGTATGGCCACCGCCTATGCGGAATGCTACCTAAGCGGCCTGCATAAAAAGCGGATGGCTGACGGCAGCTATGTGGGCGGTCCCATGTACGTGTTGGAAAAGGGTATCCGTCCCCGAAAACTCGGCCTGACACTTGGTAAATTTTATGCCATTTGCGTCATAGGTGCCGCCATAGGTGCCGGATGCACTACCCAGGCCTCTGCGATTGCTGATGCAGCATATTCCACTTGGAAGATTTCACCATACCTGACAGGTGTGGCGGCAGCAGTGTTGACCGGTATGGTCATACTCGGAGGCATCAAAAGTATCGGTCGATTCTGTACCAGACTGGTACCGCCCTTAAGTTTTCTCTATATGGGAGCCTGCATTCTTCTGCTTTGGCAGAACCGAAGCTTCCTGCTGCCCTCCCTGTCTTTGATTCTATCTTCCGCTTTCACGGGCAGAGCAGCCGGGGGCGGTTTTGTAGGCAGTACCTTTCTTTTGGCGGCCCGATTCGGGATTGCCAGGGGACTGTTTACCAATGAAGCCGGCATCGGTACTGCTGCCATTGCAGCCGGAGCCGCTGATTCCGCAACGCCGGAACGCCAGGCGCTGATTTCCATGACGGCAGTATTCTGGGATACCATTGTGATGTGTACCCTAACCGGTCTTACCATTGTCAGCAGCATACTGGCCCATCCAGGCAGTACGGAAGGCTTTTCCGACGGGGGCCTGACCCATGCAGCTTTTGCCTTTTTACCCCAGGGCAGTGCTTTTCTAACCCTGTCTCTGATGGCCTTTGCACTGGCTACACTGGTCGGTTGGTGCTATCTGGGTGAAAAAGGAGTGGCATACCTGTTCGGAGAAACAGGGGTCCACTCCTATCATCTGGTCTATATTGTTATGATTTACATAGGAGCCATTCTTCCCATGCAGCTGATATGGAGTTTTACCGATCTGGTCAACGCCATTATGATCTTTCCGAATGTTCTGGCCCTGCTTATGCTCTACCGTTCCATCAAACGACCCTATTCCTCTACAAATTCGGCAAAAAACAGCTGAATACCGGGTCTGAGATGCCGGATGGAGAGTCTGTAGAAGCCTTCTGCCAGATTCAGCTTGGCCGCCCTCTGTACATGGTGGTTCCCCATGGTTCCTCTGGTCTGCACATTTACCGCGGTCTCTTCGTTCAGCCATAACTGACTGAGCAGCTGGTCCCTGCCCCTTGCCAGGGACATATATTCTACCCGCAGACTATAAAGTCCGGTTTTATTCACTCTAAAGAGTATGCTGTTTCCTTCCTGCAGCATATCAATGGGTATTTTTCCGACTTCCACAGCTGTTTTTCCATCCTCTGCGGATACATCTTTTTCTGCTATCGGAGCCACATCTAAGGGAAGTTCTGCCTTTACCTCTCTTTCGGAAGCAGGCGCTGCCAATAAAAACCGCAGAATATTCAAGGCGCTTCTCTGCAGTTCTCCCAAAGTCAGGGAGCCGTTTGCAATAGCTGTTCTGATCACTTCATTTTTATGATCTATGACTGCGCCATTATTATTAACCGTCATATAGATATCATTCTGCGCCCTCACCATGGATGCCACATCCCACCAGTTAGCCTCTCCCCCATCTATAACATGATTGAGCCTTGCCCACCAGTCCGTCATCACAATACCGCTATAGCCCCATTCTTCCCGGAGAATTACTGTATTTAAGTCATAATTGTTAGCATTCTGATAGCCGTTCATGGGGTTATAGGTTGTCATCAGAGAACGTGCGCCGCCCTCCTTGACTGCCTTTTCAAATCCTTTTAAATAGATTTCCCGCAGGGCTCTCTCCGATACCACGGACTCCACGGTATGTCTGTTCGTTTCCTGATTGTTGCAGGCAAAATGTTTAATGGTTCCGGTTACTCCCGCACGGTGTAGTCCTTTTATGCAGGCTGCGGCCATAACACCCGTCAAGTAGGGATCTTCCGAATAATATTCAAAATTTCTGCCGTTTAAGGGATGACGGTGAATATTCATGCCCGGCCCTAACAGCGTATCAATTTCATGATCCAGAATTTCCTGCCCTTCAAAATAGAACAGTTCCTCCATCAGCTCTCTGTCAAAGCTGCAGGCAAGCATGGTGCCGATGGGCAGCTGCGTAGCTTTTTCTCCCGTATCCCTGCGGATGCCGGAGGGGCCGTCCGAAGCGCAGGCCGCCGGAATCCCCTTTGCCGCCAATTCGTCACAGACACCGCCAAAAGCCGCTGCTGTTCCGGAAGTAACTCTGGCATTGCACATGCCTTCTCCCAATACTAAAACAGCTAAATCTTCCAGTGATAATGCCGAAACAAAGTCCTCCAAAGAAACCTTGCCCGCCTTTACCTCCTGAAAAGTAGAAACGCCCTGTCTGGGAGCAGGCAGCTGCCCCGGCAGATTGTTTAAAATTCTCTTCTCAATATCTATGGTACGCACCGGTACCGGCTCGTAGCTGATTTCATATCCGCCATCCTTAGAGCCTGCCGGCTTCATTCGCTCAAAATCCCTGATGGGAGCCGCTGCCTCATGCAGACGCTCCGTGACTACCAAGTCCTCCAAATACAGCAATGCTTTGCCGTTTAGCAAAATCTCTTCTGTATTACGGCAATCCTCACCCACATGGAAGCGATAATCTCCCGCCTCCAAGACATAGCAGGACTTATTCCCCGTGATACCGCCATCATCATAGGAAGCAAACTCCTTTAAGGGAATTCTAAGAGTCACCGTCCCACTCTCTCCCGGCTTTAGCAATGCAGTTTTCTCAAAACCGGCTAAAACCCGAACCGGCTTTCCCAATTTGCCCTGGGGCGCTTCCAGATAGACCTGGACCACCTCTTTACCCGCATAATTTCCTACATTGGTTATTTCAAAATCAAATTCCGCAACACACTCTGCTCCCTGTCCGGTGACTTCCGCTTTCAGAGTTTTGATCAAAAATTTTGTATAGGAAAGTCCAAATCCAAAAGGGTATAATACTTTTTCGGGGCAAAAGGTTTCAAAATAACGGTATCCTAGATAAATATCTTCCTGATAGAGATTATAAGTCTCACCACCGTAGTTGGCAAAAGACGGATAATCCTCGACAGAAGCGGCAATGGTATCTGTCAGATGTCCGGAAGGCGTCACCTCGCCTGCCAGTATATCCGCGGCGCCGTTTCCGCCTTCAATACCGCCCTGCCAAGTATAAAGAACTGCTTTAACATGGGGATGAAAGGTAAAACTCATGTCAATAATATTAGCAACATTTAAAATAACCGCAACATCGGTAAAATATTTTGTTACCAATAAAAACATGGCTTTTTCATCATCTGTCAGTCGGTAACTGCCCAGCACATCCTCATTGTCCTGCTCTTCTCCAGCAGTACGGCCGATCACTACAAACGCTTTATTGGAAACTGCCGCAGCTTCTTTGACCAGTTCCTCCGAAAGCGGCATCTCTTTCTGATTGCGGGGTTCGGAACCAAAGGTGCCGTCTCCGTTATCGGCGGGATGCTCCTTCACCCAGTTTTCATATACTTTGGCCACCGATGGATTTATATGAATCCATGAATAGCTTCTTAAGCTGTCCAATAAATTTGTTGTATATTCCACATGTACGGAGCCGCCCGATCCCGTGCCGCTTTTATAATAGTCAATCTGACATCTGCCGAAAAGCGCCACATTGTCCGTTTGCTGAATAGGAAGTATGTCTTCTTCATTTTTTAAAAGCACCGCACCGTCCGCGGCCGCTCTCCTACATAGCTGTTTCAATTTTTCCGCATATTTATCCTTATTTTGAAACATATTCAGCCTCCGTCAAGAAATATATTTTAATTCGTGTGTAGTATAGCACCGTCTCAATATGTATGCAAGCATAATCCATGTAAATACAAAGATTTGCATGAGTGAAATCTTGAAAAACTTACCATTATATTTTTTAATTCCCTGCTAATACTAACATCAAGATGAGTGATAAACACACACTTAAACACGGAAAGCAATACCCGGTTACGGAAAAGCATGAGCTAAGACATCCGAGATAAGTGGTGATTATCCACTTATCTTGAAGATAGATTGCAGAAAATCAGTGAAAAAGAAAACAGAAATTTGGAGGTGAATAATCATGGCAAGCAACAAGACCAATAGAGTTGAGGTTCCTGAAGCTAAGGCAGCTTTAGACCGTTTTAAGACTGAGGTTGCTTCTGAGCTGGGCGTAAACCTGAAGGATGGTTACAACGGTGACCTTACTTCCCGTGAGGCTGGTTCTATCGGCGGCGAGATGGTTCGTAGAATGATCAAGAAGCAGGAAGAATCCATGAAATAACTATTTCAGAAATAACCATTCGGAAGAATATCCGAAAAAAGGGGGGATGGCAAGCGCTGTCCCTTCTTTTTTGTATGGACATATCAAGCTGCTTAAGTAGAGAAGCATGCAGGCTATTTAAACAGAAAATCATGCAGGCAGGGTGAATGCCACCGCATCTGAACCCTGGC
This sequence comes from Lachnospiraceae bacterium, assembly GCA_022510705.1. Lineage (GTDB taxonomy): Bacteria > Bacillota > Clostridia > Lachnospirales > Lachnospiraceae > Acetatifactor. The sequence goes on along the minus strand of JAFLSX010000036.1, from coordinate 15,238 downwards.
TGCATGGTTTTCTGATTTAGATGCTGTAGTATTTACCCTGGCTGCATGTTTTTCTGACTTAGTACAGTGGTATGCTTAAATCAGCATCCCCAGAATTTATACATTTCAAAATAGACTATCACAAATACCGTTACGGCATTGCCTGCGATATTGAAGATATAGCGGAGTCTATTTAGCTTTACAGGCTTTTTTGCAAGCAGTGCGTATACGGAAATGAGTGCGGCAAGAATGCATACCATCATACATACGATCTGCACGATACCTACGGAAACTCCCAGAGTTTTTGACACCCCGTAATTCCCTGCCGTAAAAGAAATAAGCGTGACCACGGATATCACGGAGACAATCTTTGCGATCTGCCCCGCCGTTATCATGCCGATACCTGTGTAATGCCGCAATTTATTTACTCTTTTCATCTTAAGTTTAACAAGAAGTATGAATACCGAGATCACCGCTGACATAAAAAATGCGGTCATCACGCAGATCTTGGGGATATACATTTTGTCATATATCAGTTCTAAAGAACCGAGATTGAAGCCTCTGCCTCCGTCGGAATAGGTCTTGCCGCCGATGAGCATTACATCTATTCCATCGCTTAGTTGATAGAGATCATTGCCCATGTAAACAATGCCTTCTATTCTTTCCGCAGGTATTGCTGCCAAGTATGAGTAAAATTTTAAAATACCGGCAGCATTTGAGCGTGAGACCAAATAATAGCCGCCCAGTGTGCAAGGCTCATCCTTTCCGTCCGAATATTTATCCAAAGTAAGCCAGCCAAAAATCCACCTACGTATATAATTATATATTTCATTGCCCGCCGGCTCATTGGTGAGAAACACTACCCCTATCTTCGATTCTCTGTCAAACAGCATATACGACATACAGGCACTCGTTGCACCGTCATGCCCAAATACTCGTACGGCATATTCCGATACTCCAAAGCCGTAGCTGAATGAAGGAATATCAGACTCTCCGTAAAATGCGGACCCTGAAAACAGCTTCTCCTGCGTTTCTTTGTTCATAAAAAGCGGTGCTTCATCATCGACAAATGCCTGTGCATATTTTGCAAGGTCACCTATAGTACCCGTTGCAGAACCTGCCGGATAGATCGTGATATAGGATATACGGTTTCCCAGCGATTCGTACGTCTGTGTCTGGGAATCAAACTGATAGGAGTTAAGCTTGAGACGCTGTTCCCAAACCCACTCATTATCCCTGTATGAAGCAGAGATAGATGTATGCTCCATGCCGAGAGGTTCCAAAATATTTTTATGTACATAATCGCAGTAGTCCATTCCGCTTACGCGCTCCACCACATAAGCTGCAAGCGCAGCTCCCCAGTTGGAATAAGCAGTCACTTCTCCGGGACGGTATGTTTGTGCAGGCTCGGCAGCACGAAGTGCCTCTTCAAGTGACGGAATATTGTTTTCGTCATCCACCTCTATGCTGTAAGTTGTTTCACACCAGCCGCCTTGATGATTCATCAGATCTGTCATAGTGATGGGATCGTCATAGGAAAGATATGCAAAAAAATCATCGGGAAGATAAGTCCTGATATCAGCATCCAGGTCGATCTTTCCTTGTTCCCATAACTGCATGACACTGACCCATATCATGGTTTTTGAAATACTGCCCCACTCATAGACGGAGTCCTCATCAGCAGGAATATGGTTTTCACGGTCAATTTCACCGAAGTAACCTGTATACAGTGTTTCATCTCCGCAGAATACAACTGTTGCTAAGGAAGCCACCGCATCTGCCGCATTTGGGTCACCATCTTGTATATTTGCCCATGTTTCAATTTTTGTACCGATATCACATGAAAGCCCCGAAGGCCAGGTTCTCTCATCTGCACTTACAGCGATCGTATGCGAAGAGACCGTTACGCCTATGGCACACAGCAAAGCTGTAAATCTGCCAAATCCTTTATATCTTTTTTTCACACTGGTTACCTCCGCTCAAAGTTCTCTTTCGTCATATTCCAGCCCGGCACATACAGCCTGATATACTGCCATACCGTATCCGGCAGCAATAAATGTCAGGCATAACAGCACACCGTCTGCCGGTCCGGACAGCACTGTAAGGATGGTGAATATCACTATAAACACTGTCTGAATGAAAGGTATACTCGATGCATATATGAGTACTGTGCCTGCTATCATAAAGATTATATAAATGAGGATTCCCTTCAATACATTTCTTAACAGCGAGTTCTTTTTACTCACAGCTCCGTTTTTGAAATAATTTCTCAACCGTTTTGACATGACCATGATCCCTATCATAAAGGCAACACTGAAAGTAATATTATGAAATTCCGATATTGATGCAGATATTTCCAACATATCAAATATCTCCCTGAGTTCTTCCATGGTCTGCTCATTTAGTCCGGTCATAAGAAAAATCTGCATAAATATGTAGAGTACAATACTGATAGCGCTTAAGAGTGATACTGTCAGCAGAAAACGGGCAACAACTATGCTGTTTCTGTCGGCAGGAAGAATGCAGAAGGTTTTTCCGTATTCTGATCTGATTTCCTGATTAATGATCATCGGTGTGAGAAGAATGGCAGCTACAAATACATACACAGCCCAAAAAACAGGTATAAACGATATGCTGATCACTGTACACAGAATAAAAAGTATTACCATTGTTTTGAAAGTGCCTGTCTTTTTGCCACTGAGTGCAATGAGATCAACTCTCATAAGATCGATAATTGTCTTCATGCTATCCTCCTATATTTCAAAATCTGCCGTCTTTTTCACAGTAATCTCACAGAACAGTACGCTCACTCCTGCCGCAATGATATTCAGGATCACCGCAAACAGCCACTTCCCTGCAACTGTCCGCGGCATCGGCCACTTCTGAAGGGGCGGTAATATTCCTGCTTTAACAAGCGCTGTAATAACTGCAAAGACTGCCACGGTTAAAGAAATTGCCAGCAGCAGATTCCTTATATCGTTTTCACTGCCCTGTATCTTAGATGCCATCTCCAGATAAGCAGCAAAAACACAAAGATATGCGGATGTAAACATTAATATGATATACAATCCGTCAACAGAAATACCCATGCCACTTTGAGAAAAGTCAAATAATGTCTCAATAATGTTACCGATGCTTTTCGGGAATATGCGGTACAGTTTAGATGATCTGCTTATAAGCAAAAACAGAAATGAAAGCAGTTCACCTGCAAACAGCGGAACGGTCAGCTCCAGAAATGACGCCCTTGTAACAGCGTCTCTGCGTACAGGAAGTATGCCGTATATTTTTCTGGAATCCGAGCCATACAATTCCTGCACAGGTCCGAAAATTGCAATAGGTGCAGCAACGCAAAATACCCCTAACGGTATTCCGAACAGTGACAGTACAAGGCTTATTCCGATAAATCCGATCACATACGGGACGGTATGGGATTTGACAGAGATATAATCAAACCGTATCATTTTCAGAATGTCTTTCACGCTTATCCTCCTTTGCTATGTAGACCAGTATCTCGTCAATACTTGCTTTTTCGGTATGCAAAGACTGCGGCACTTTATCCAGATGCACTGTTTCGATCAATGCATCAAAGCCGTTGCGATAGGCATGAAATCCGATACATTTTTCTTTGATTTCAGAAGGTATATCTTCCTCTGCTCCTTTGATAACCGCATAGCTTTCATTAAGATCGTCTTTTGTCCCCGTAAACCATACTCTGCCGTTATGAAGTATCGTCACATAATCGGCAATACGCTCCACATCTGCGGTAATGTGTGTGGAAAAAAGGACACCGCGGTTTTCATCTTCGATATATTCAGCAAGAATGTCCAGCAATTCATCACGGGCAACAGGGTCCAGTCCGCTGGTAGGCTCGTCCAGGATGATCAGTTCCGCATTGTGGGACAGCGCTACCGCTGCCATCAGCTTCATTTTCATGCCCTTAGAGAAGTCACCGATCTTCTTGTTATCAGGCAGATCAAATTCTTTGATCCTGCGGAAATATTCATCACTGTTCCAGTCTTTGTAAAATGGCCTAAGCTGATTTTCTACCTGCTTCACATTCAGGTGATTCGCAAGATAAAGACTGTCAAAAACCACGCCGAGCCGCTCCTTGATCGCAATGGTGTCCGTTACGCTGTCCAGCCCGAAGACACTGATCTTTCCGCTGTCAATTTTCGCCATATTCAGAATCGAACGAATCGTTGTGGTCTTGCCTGAGCCATTCTGTCCGACAAAACCCATGATATAGCCCTTCGGCAGCGAGAAACTCACATTTTTCAGTGAAAACCCCTCATAAGTCTTGTTCAGTCCTTCAATTTCAAGAATATTCTCCATGTTCACTCCTCCAAAAATTTCTTCAGTGCGGCAACAATTTCCTCATCAGACAGTCCTGCATTTCTACCGTTTATCACGGCTTTTTCAAGTCCATCCTCCATTTCACAGAACATACGCTCCCGCAGCAGCTCATTATTCCGGGGAGCGACAAAATATCCCTTGCCTGCCACAGAGATAATAAAGCCTTCGTCCGCAAGATCGTTGTATACCCTTGTCGTAGTGATAACACTGATCTTCAGATCACGGGCAAGCTGGCGGATGGACGGCAGCTGCTCATTCTCCAAAATCTTCCCATCCAAAATCTGTGCTCTGATCTGTTCTTCAACCTGTTCGTATATCGGCAATTCGGATTTATTTTTTATTATAATATTCATGAAGCTCCCTTTGTCATACTGTTAATATTGTGATATATGCAGTATAACATGAAGAAAATGGTTTGTAAATACCCTTTAATAAAAACCATGCAGTCAGGGTTTAGTATTCACCCTGACTGCATGGTTTTCTTATTTAGATACTGCAGTATTCGTTTTAGCTGCAGGTTTGTCTTCCATCACTGATTCTCTTTATATTCTTCAAAAAATGTCAGCTCCAACGCTTTCACCTGTGCTATATAATCCTCCATCATATTCCAAGGCACATCTTCATCTTTAAATTCTATGATTGCGTTTTCATCATATGTATGCTCTCCCGTGGTATTATAAAACCAGCCGTATACAGAATCGCCGTAATAACCGGAATAATAGTAATCTATTACTTCCAGGCTATTTCCGTCCTCCGCGATACGATAAGTGCCAAATTCAGTATATGCAGCACCGCTTGAGCCTTCATTGTATATTGTCCCGTCATTCAATAAATAATATCTGTTTCTAACCCATCCGTCTATCACTAGGACCGGCTTATCCTCACAGAGGGTATACATCAGTAAAATTCTGTTGTCCCATAATCCCTCTCCCGTATCCGCAATAATAAGTTCTTCGGTCCCGTTTCCATCCACGTCATAAAATGTATATCCGATTGCCGATAAAGCTTCATTCGTATCTCGCCCCATCCCGGCCTCCCAGATTCCCACGGAACTGAAAATCTCATCTGCTTCAACTACTTTATCTGCAGTTCGGCCAAAGAGGATCATTTCATAGGCATTATCCAATATATCCTGATAGGTAGCACAGGGTTTCAAATAAAGGATATCCTCATCGTCTGAGCCGTCTGTCTCTTCTGCAATATCCTCTGCATGATTTTCATCCTCTGCGATATCATCCGAATCCGATTCACCCACAATGTTTTCAATGTTCAAATTAGAGGAATCCATCTCCGTTTGGGGCGGTTCTTCTGAAATGTTCGTACTGTTTCCGCAGCCCGTCAGTAAACTGATCAAAACGATGGTTATTCCTATTCTGAATCTACGCATTTTCTATCTCTCCTAATTTACTACCGCACATGCGCCCACTACTTTACCAAAAAAGCGGTCAGAGTTCAGATGCAGTGGCATTCACCCTGACCGTGGTATTTTCTATATAAACAATTACAAGTACACTATCGCTTTCGCCAATTCCTGCGCCTTCTCTTTGCCGCAGAAACGTTCCACAATGGCAAGTCCGAAGGGTATGGCTGTTCCCATTCCCCTGGAGGTGGTCACATGCTCCGATACCTCTACAGGAGCCTGACTTACCTTAGCGCCTTCCAGTTCCTTCTCAAAAGACGGATAGGAGCAGGCGTTCCTTCCCTTTAAATAGCCTCTGTGTCCGAAAATACTGGGAGCCGCACAGATGGCGCTCACGTATTTTCCCGCTTTATAGAAAGCATCCAGCTGCTCCATCAGGGGAGCGCAAGCCTCCAGATTCTTGGTTCCAGGCATACCGCCCGGCAGTACCAGCATATCCGCATTGTCAAAATCCGCCTCTTCAAACAGGACATCCGCCAGCACCGGAATACCGTGAGAACTTGTCACTGTCTTCTGCCCGGACACCGCAACGGTATCTGTCTGAATGCCCGCCCTTCTGCATAAATCCACAACGGTCAGCGCTTCAATTTCTTCAAAGCCTTCCGCCAGGAAAACCAAAACTTTACTCATGTGAAAACCTCTCTTTCCATGCGGCTCTTTTCCTACTAAAAGACATGCCGCATAATTGACATATTTCTATTGTTATGCTACTAATATAAATAGAACCCACGAAGGAGAATTTCCATGGAAATCGAACGTAAATTTACAATCAAACAACTGCCCGAAAATCTGGAGTTATATCCCTCCCACCGTATCGAGCAGGCCTACCTGAATACGGACCCCGTTGTCCGCGTGCGCAGACAGGACGATGAATACTACATGACTTACAAAGGCAGCGGCATGATGGCAAGGGAAGAATATAACCTGCCGCTCAACGAGGAAGCTTATCTTCATCTCCGCAGCAAGGCCGACGGTAATATTATTTCAAAAACACGTTATAAGATTCCCTTAGAACATCCCCAGTTTGCCGAAGGCGGCCCTAAACCGCCCAAGGACTACACCCTCACCATTGAGCTGGATATCTTTGATGCCCCTTTTGCTCCTCTGGTCATGGCCGAAGTGGAATTTGGCAGTAAAATAGCTGCCGAAACTTTCTTACCCCCGGATTGGTTCTTAGAGGATGTTACTTATAATGCTGCTTATCATAATTCTTATTTGAGTATGAGAAAGTTATAAAAACCCAGCTTGTTATAGCTCGAAATAGACTGCCTTCGCAGTCTATTTCTTTTAAATCCGTCTGATTTATATGCCTTTAGCGATATTGGTCTCTGCAATCTCATTTATTTCATCCTTCTGCCGGAACAGCTTACCTTCCGTACAGTTTTGTCAGCTTTAAAATCCTCTCCGCCAACTCGGGTGTGCAGGCGTCTTTCTTCATCCGCCACTTCCAGTTAATCCCTAATGTGGAAGGCAGATTAATGCGGGCCTCGCCGCCCAGCTCCAGATAGTCCTGCATCGGAATGATGGCAGTATCCGCTACGGAGGCCAAAGCCGCCCGTATAAATTCCCACACTACTTTTTTATTTCCTCTTGGAAGATTCAGATACCTCTTGGCAAAGTTTCTGTCCGCACGGGGCAGCGTCCGATACCAGTTTAAGGTCGTATCGTTGTCATGAGTGCCGGTATATGCCACACAGTTTTTGGTGTAATTATGGGGCAGATAGTCACTATCTTCCCGGGAATCAAAAGCAAACTGTAAAATCTTCATGCCGGGATAACCGGTCCGTTTTACCAGTCTGATCACACTCTTGGTCAAAAATCCCAAATCCTCGGCAATCACCTGCTTTTCCCCTAACTGCTTCTTCATTGCGTCGAAAATAGCATAGCCGGGTCCCTTGCACCATTTGCCACCTTCCGCAGTTTCATCCCCATAAGGAATGGACCAGTACTCATCAAAGCCTCTAAAGTGATCGATGCGAACTACATCGTAAAGCTCGTAGCAATACGCCAGCCTTTTAAGCCACCAGGAAAAACCTGTTTCTTTGTGATATTCCCAGTCATAGAGAGGATTGCCCCAAAGCTGTCCGGTAGCCGAAAAGGCATCAGGAGGACAACCGGCGACCGCTATGGGTTTTCTGTCTTTATCCAGCTGAAAGAGTTCGGGATTAGCCCATGTATCCGCACTGTCAAAGGCCACATAGATCGGAATGTCACCTACGATCTGGATACCGTTTTCGTTGGCATAACTCTTTAAGGCTCTCCACTGTACCATGAACTCATATTGAATGAAACGGTAAAGGGCCATTTCATCCTTATACTTTTCCCGATACTTTTTTAGAGCCGCCGGTTTACGCAAACGGATCTCCTCGTCCCATTCACTGTAGCAGACTCCGCCAAAGCCGTTTTTGACGGCCATATACAGGCAGTAATCCTCCAGCCAATAGCTGTTTTCAGAGACAAACTTCTTATAATCCGCACTTTTATCCAGTCCCTTTGTCGTAAAGGCTCTCTGCGCTGCTTTCTGCAGGAGGCGGAAGCGGGAAAGGTATATCTTCTCATAATCCACAAAGTCCTCATCGTTTCCGAAATCACAGGAATCGCATTCGGCCTTGGTCAGATATCCTTTCTTGCACAGATTTTCCAAATCAATATAGTAAGGATTTCCCGCAAAGGTGGAAAAGGACTGATAGGGCGAATCTCCGTAGCCTGTAGGGCCCAAGGGAAGAATCTGCCAGAGTTTCTGACCAGCTTCCTTTAAAAAATCCACAAATGCATATGCTTCTTTGGAAAACGTACCGATGCCGTATGCAGACGGCAGACTTGCTATCGGCAATAAAATTCCGCTTCTTCTCATACTACTCTCCACTTATTTTAATTTCCAGATATCCCGATTATATTCCGCAATAGTCCTGTCTGAGGAGAAGAATCCCGCTTTTGCGATATTGACAAGCATCATCCTCTTCCACTTATCCCTGTCCTCATAGTCCGCAAATACCTTATCCTTGACCGCAATATACTCTTCCAGATCCAAAAGAGTCATAAACCAGTCTTTGTTTATCAGTTCCTTGTAGAGCCGGTTTAAATTCTTCTTATGTCCGACTTCCAGTGCCTGCTTGCTGACAATGAAATCCACCGCTTCTTTGATCACGGGACTCTTTTCATAATAGTCCTTGGATACATAGTCGGCCTTGGCATAATGCTCAATGACTGCATCGGATTTTTCACCAAAGGTATAAATATTATCATTACCTACCAGCTCACCGATTTCCACGTTAGCACCGTCCAAAGTACCCAGCGTCACTGCACCGTTTAACATAAATTTCATGTTACCGGTTCCGGAGGCTTCCTTGGAGGCCAGAGAAATCTGCTCTGAAATATCGCAGGCCGGTATCAGTTTTTCGGCATAGCTTACATTATAATTCTCCACCATGAGCACTGTCATATAGGGGCTGACATCCGGGTCCTTCGCTATGATTTCCTGCAATACGAGGATCAAATGGATAATATCCTGCGCTATGATATAGGCGGGAGCCGCTTTTGCACCGAAAATAAAGGTGAGCGGACGCGTCGGCTTCTTCCCTGCCTTAATTTCCAGATATTTATGAATAATGTAAAGCGCGTTCATCTGTTGGCGCTTATATTCATGCATACGTTTAATCTGAATATCGAAGATTGAATCCGGGTTTAACACCACGCCTTCATTCTCCTCAATATAAGCGGCCAACTCACGCTTTTTCTGCATTTTGATGGCTTCCAGCTTATCTAAAAAAGCCTTATCCCCACTGTAAGCCAAAAGCTTTTCAAGCTGGTCGGCATCCTTTTTATAAGCGTCACCAATGGTCTCCGTAATCAAAGACGACAGTTCTCTGTTACAGGACAGCAGCCACCGACGGAAGGTAATGCCGTTAGTCTTGTTGTTAAACTTCTTCGGGTACAGCTTATAAAAATGCTGCAGCTCAGTCTCTTTTAAAATATCCGTATGGATGGCGGCAACACCGTTTACGGAAAAACCGTAATGGATGTCGATATGTGCCATATGTACGCGTCCGTCCTGATCGATGATCTGCACCTTGGGATCGCTGTATTTTGCGGCAACCCTTTTTGCAAGCTCCTGAATAATGGGAACCAGCTGTGGTACCGCCTTCCACAGATAGGACAGGGGCCACTTCTCCAGCGCCTCCGCCAAAATGGTGTGGTTGGTATAAGCGCAGGTCTTACTCACCACCTCAATGGCTTCCGACATGGTGAAGTTTTCCTCAAACACCAAAAGACGTATCAGCTCCGGAATAACCATGGTGGGATGGGTATCATTAATCTGGATCACCGCATGCTGATTCAGCTTATGCAGATCATGCCCTTTTTCCTTCATCTCATCTAAAATCAGTCTGGCTCCATTGCTCACCATAAAATACTGCTGGAAAATACGCAGCAGATTGCCGGCTTCGTCGGAATCATCCGGGTATAAGAACAGAGTCAGGTTTTTCTCGATATTTTCCTTATCGAAATCAATACCCTTCTTTACCAATGATTCATCCAGGGATTCCAAATCAAACAAATGCAACTTGTTCACGCCGTTTTCATAACCCACCACGTCAATATCATACATACGGGAGATGACCTTTACGCCGCCAAATTCCACTACATAGGAGGTATCCGTCTTGTGCAGCCAGGACTGCTTCTCTATCCACTTATTCTTCTCTGCTTTCTGCAGCTTATCCTTAAATACCTGCTTAAAGAGACCGAAGTGGTAATTTAAACCAATACCGTCTCCGGGCAGTCCCAGTGTTGCAATGGAGTCCAAAAAGCAGGCTGCCAGTCTGCCCAGACCGCCGTTACCCAAAGAAGGCTCCGGCTCTATTTCCAAGGTCTCCGCAAGGGATTTGCCCTTGGCCTTTAAAAGCTGATCAACCTCGTCATACAGACCTAAATTGATGAGGTTATTGGAGAGGAGCTTACCGATCAAAAACTCCGCCGATATATAGTATATCTTTTTACTTCCTTTAATAGGCTTTTTCTCACCCATGTATTCCTTTGTCAGATTCAAAAGTGCGTAGTACAACTCCTTGCTGCTGCACTCATCTATTGTCTTTTTATAGCTCTGCTTTGTCAGTGCATTCAGACTCTGCTCTAAACTCATTTCCACGTTCTCCCTTCATCCTCAAAAGAGGTTAATATTTCCTTTTAATCATCATACAAAACGGGGGTTTAAATGTCAATTAGAAACTGGCTTTCTGCGCCTTCTTACATACAGCAGCCAAAAGAGAATACAGCTTGCAGTACTGACAAGCGCTCCCTCCTTCAAGCCCAGCAGAACATATCTGATTTCCACCCTGTGTATACCCGTACTTAAGGGCACGGCTAACAGTGCTTCACTAAAGCTTTCTGCCTCTGTTAGTTCTCCGTCCACCCATATCATCCAACCGGAATCATAAGGCACGGATAACAAAAGAAAACCTTCCTCCGGCGCCTCTATTGTCCCCATAAGCCCTATCGAAGTTACCTCCCCTACTGTAAACGGGACTTCCCCCAGTTTGTTAATAGCGGCTTCCAAGGTTTCAAGTGACAAACGATATACCCGTATCGCAAGGCTCTCCCCTTCTTCCGCGGTGACGCTAAAGCTCTCTCCCTGTGCATACCAGCCCAAATCCAACAGGCATTTGTTGTCCACATTTTCCAGCTTTCGGGTTTCTCCGTTAAACTCCAGGATCACATCCCCTTCCGGTGAACCCGATACCACACCGAAAAGATGTCCGTCCACCAAAGCTTTAACGCTTATCCCATTCTCTTTATTGATGCATTCCCGGTTCCCCAGTACGGTAAAGAGATGCTTCCCACAGAGTTCCAATGTCAATCCGTTCTGGAAAACAATATCATTGCCTGTATTTTCTAAAATCTCCTTCTCCAGCTTGGCTTTTTCTTCCTTAGAAAGTAAGAATCCCACCGGCAGGCTGAACATGTTTTCATACAGATATTTATCTCCCTGTCCCGCTATCATTCTATAGACCTGGGAATCCCGTTCTTCCTGCCAGGAAATGGTGTATCGTACGCCAAGCATTGCAGCAGTCAAAGGTGTTGCGCCTCTGTAATAATAGGATACCTTGTTGCCGCCCATACCCAATCTGTCATAATAATCTTCCACACCGCCGTGGACAGTGGAGGAAAAGATGGAAACTGAAGCGTAATCACTGAGCATACCGTCATTTTTGGTCATCTGCTTTAAGCTGTCCACCCGGTAAAAATCCTCATCCTGTTCTTCTATTTCTCCAATCAGAACTTTATAATCCGCTATGTTGCCCAAATAATAATTTCTCTTGACCGCCCGCAAACTGGTGTACTCCATGTTCATCACTGCTTCCACCACCACCAGTATCAGGATGGCCCATTTTCCGTATAAAGCCAGTTTCCGCATAGGTCTTGCTTTGCGGAGCGCTTTCCAAATACGACCGTTAAACGTGAGCCATATCAACAGATATCCTACGAGGAAAACCCAGGCACTGGCCATCACACCCGCCGTCAGCCCTTTTGCATTCACAAAAATGCTGCAGCCTGCCAGCAAAAGCACACCGCAGGCCACTCCCAAAATGCGATTAAGCCAACCATTCTGTGCATTTTTATGCACGGCTTCAAAACACATGGTGAGAATCAGGAAGATGTACAAAAAAGATTGCCGGGCAGGCAGAGAATCCGGATAATTCATCCCATGCCAGATAAAGTTTAGAATATTCACTGCAAAAGAAGCCAGAAAAATTCCCAGAAGCAGCAGCCTTCCCAGCTTTTCCTTCAAAGGAATCGCTTTGTGCCAAAAGTAAATCGGAACCAGTACAAAGACCAGCACGCCGCAGTAGATATTGGGCCAATGATCCAGTCCCCTTTCCGTCTGCAGCATGGGTACGTGACGGGCAAGCATCTCCAATGCATTAAAATACACTTCTACTTTTTTCGGAAGACTGAAGCTGCCAAAATCCGTAGCCAGCATTGCATGCACAACAGGAAACAGCAGAATTGCCGACATACCGCCGGCCAAGAGGGAAGTCAGTGTAAAATGCAGCACTGCCAGCCCTTTCTCTTTTAAGGACAGACCATTGGTAAACAGATGAAGTAAAAAGTATAATACCAGAAAAATACAAAGTAAAATAGAGATATAGTAATTTGTCAGTATGGAAGCCGTGAGTGTAAGGCAGTAAAGACAGCATTTCCTCTCCTTTATCAATCCCTCCAGTCCCAGCAGAATCAATGGGGTAAGCCACAGGCAATTCAGCCACATATGATTCCAATTGTAGGCTGCCACATAGCCGGAAAAGGCATAAAAAACCGAAAACCATACAATACACAGATTCTTAGTTTGAAAATGCTTCCGCAGGTAATGGGCAAAAGTCACACCGCATAGCCCTATCTTTATCACGATGAAAAAGGTCATGAATTCAATCAGATACCCTTCCGGGCAAAAATAGACCAGCCAGTTTTCCGGGCTTGCCAAATAGTAAGCATAAATTGCAAAAAAGTTAGAGCCCAGTCCCGCACGCCAGGAAAAGGCCAAACTTTCTCCACTATGAAGTTTACGCCAAAATTCAGTTAAGAAGGGAATATATTGATGATACATATCAGAGTACATGAAGCTGTTACTGCCAAAAGGAAAAACACCTCTGTCCACAAAAATACCCAGGATTCCCAGAACGGGAATCAAAAAAGAGAGCAGATAGATATTTTTGAGTTTCCTCATACAGGCTTTCATGGCATCCCTTATACTCCATATGCTAGAATGCGGTTGACGGCGCAAATTTGAACCACCTGCCTGGTTCAAATTCGCGCCGCTAAATGCGGTTAGTGGGACTTGAACCCACACGCCTTGCGGCACAAGAACCTAAATCTTGCATGTCTGCCAATTCCATCATAACCGCATGTGTATTGCCAGTATACTCCGCTTTCCGAGAATTTGTCAAGAAAGCAAAAGCTCTGCTCTAAATCTTACTGATAATCTTTTTATTGATCCTGACCAGAAAGAAAGTCGTGAAGCTGGTGGATACCAGTTCCGCAATGGGGAATGCCCACCAGATATTGGATACCCGGCCGGTCAGGGAGAGTAAATAGGCCGCCGGAAGCAATACGATCAGCTGTCTGGCAATGGATACGATCATACTGTAAACACCGTTTCCAAGTGCCTGGAATACGCTTCCTACAATAATACAGTAACCGGCAAAAATAAAACTTAAACTGATCGTCCGGAGTGCGGGCACGCCCACTGCCAAAAGCTCGGGCTCCGCATTGAACATCAACAGCAGTTTATCCGGTATGACCTGCATGATGATCAGTCCCGCCAGCATGATGGAGACCGCATACATAACGCTGCGTTTTATAACCTCCACCACCCTCTGCCTGCTGCCGGCGCCGTAATTAAACGCAACGATGGGCACCATGCCGTTATTCAAACCGAAGATGGGCATAAATACAAAGCTCTGCAATTTAAAATAAAGTCCGAATACCGTCTGTGCCACGCCGTAAGCCGCCAGAATCAGATTCATGCCGTAGGTCATGACAGAGCCGATAGCCTGCACCACAATGGAGGGCGCTCCCACTGCATAAATCTGTCCGATCATAGACAGGCTGGGCCTAAAGCCCTTCAGCTTCATTTTGACCTCTTTATTAAAACGGAAGTGGAAAATAATAGCTACCACCGCCGCTACAATCTGTCCGCTTACGGTTGCGATCGCCGCGCCTGCGGCTTCCATGCGCGGAAACCCAAAATAACCGAAAATCATGATAGGGTCCAAGATCAAATTGGTAATAGCACCGATACCCTGGGTGATCATGGTATAGAAGGTCTTGCCCGTTGACTGAAGCAGTCGTTCAAATATAGTCTGCAGGTAAATACCTATGGAGCAGACACAGCAAATGGTCAGATAGGAATTACCATAGACGCGTACTTGTTCCACATCACTCTGGCTGGCCATAAAGGGCTTTACCAAAGTCAGCCCTATTACGACAAACAGCAGATAGCAGATCAGAATGGAAAAAAGTCCGTTGGCAGCTACCGAGTTTACTCTCTCGTAGTTTTTTTCGCCCAGGGCTCTGGAAAGCAATGCGTTTACACCTACTGCAGAACCCACTGCCATGGCGATCATCAAACTCTGTATGGGAAATGCCAAAGAAACGGCGCGTACCGCATACTCATTTACTCTGGACACAAAAATACTGTCCACAATATTATATAATGCCTGTACCAGCATGGAAAGCATCATGGGCAGGGACATACTTAACAGCAGCTTATTGATGGGCACAACGCCCATTTTATTTTCTTTCATCTCCTCAGCCATTTCAGACCCCTTTCTGTCGAAGAAAAAAAGCAAAAAAAAAGACTTCTACAGCCTTATTTTGTTTTGAATAAGTGAAGCACGGGGGATTCTGAACCCAGGGGGTTCGAATCAATCTCATTTCTCAGCAAGTGAAGCACGGGGGATTCGAACCCCCGACAACCTGATTAAAAGTCAG
>JAFLSX010000035.1 GCA_022510705.1 Lachnospiraceae bacterium | reverse complement strand
GCGATCATACGAAGGGTGGTGGACTTACCACAACCGGAGGGACCTACGAAGATAATAAACTCCTGATCCGCAATTTCAAGATTGAAATTCTTAACTGCTTCGAATCCGTTAGGATAAACCTTACAGATATTCTTTAAAGATAAACTTGCCATTTTATGACTCCTTTCCGCTACAATGATACTGTTTGTATCAATTAGTCTGGATTTAGTATATCGAAAAATCCCTGTGACCGCCATACCACTATTTCACAAAGATTTTTGCTACGATTGTACATATTTACCAATGCACTATGCTTTATCTCCATAAAACGCCAGCTGGTTCTTACCGCGCTTTTTAGCTACATACAGCGCATTATCAGCCGCCTTATACAAATCCTCAAAGTTGGCACCGTCACGGGGAAATACTGCCGCACCGATGCTGGCTGTCACAGAATATTTGGTGTAGGTTCCGGCCTTAAAATTCTTGAAGAACTGCTCTACTTTTTCTGCTTCCATTTTGATAATATCATCATCCTTCAGATTACGCAGGAAGAGGGTAAATTCATCACCGCCGGTTCTTCCCAGAATATCTGTAGCGCGGAATTCGGAACGAATCGAGGTACCTAAAGTCCGCAGCACTTCATCTCCGAAAGCATGACCCATGGTATCGTTGATTTTTTTGAAATTATCTATATCAAGAATGAACAACAATCCCTGTTCATTGGGGTGATCGATCATACATTCTTTTATTTTACGTTCAGTGGAGATCTTGTTGTAAAGCTCGGTCAAAAGATCGGTATCCGCCTTTTCCTCCAAATCTTTCCGTTTGTTGCTGTTTTTGATCAAATTAACTACCATGATCACAATGAGAACCAGCATAAAGATCGCAAAAGCAATTCCCAGTCCCGTTACCAGCGTGTTTCCGATCTTCCATTCTTCGCTTATCATCCTGTCAACATAATCGGTACCTATTGCAGTCACCAATGTGAAATTCATAAAATCCATCGGTGCATAGACGAAATATCTGTTATTTCCCGGATTTCTCAAGTAACTTATACCGCCGTATCTTTCCGAAACACCCGCATGGAGTTTGTCGACGGCTGCCGTGTCACCGCTTACTTCCTCTAAAAAGGAAATATAGTCCTCGGAAAGCTTGCACATCGGATTCTGCCATGAATTGCTGTTTTGTACCGCTTGTATACTTGCTCCGGTACCATCTAAAACCACATAAAATACATCGGAGCCAAAAATCCTGTCCGTAATCAGCCACTGCAAATCCGGCAGTCCAAAATAGCAGATTAAATACTGCGTTTTCCTATCCTCATATCCAACAGGTTCCACTATTATAATGGATGCCTTATCATGAAGATCATCCTGTGCGGCAAACATTATATTGTCTTTATCTGTATACGTGCTCATCAGGTAAATATCTTCGCTGACCGTGACGGTTTCTACGGCACCCCCCTGCAGGCGGTAACCCGTACCGTCCTCCTCACACAAGATCACGTCATACATACCCAGCATACGTCCTGCTGCCATTGCCATTTTCAGAACAGTTTCCTCATCTGCCTCTATCTGAGAAAAAGAGGCAGCCAGTGTTTCCGTACAGGTTTTGAAACTGCACAGCTCTTTTTCGACTTTCAGCGCCGTCTGTTTCATCTGCTGTATCAGCAGAGCCTCTACCTCAGCTTCCTCCTGTTTCTCTCCGTTTGTAGCAAACCAAATCAACAATGAAAAAACGGCAATCAGCATTACTGCTGCCGAAATCCACCACTCTATCAGATTTACATTATCTGTTTTTCTTCTCATCCGCTTGCACCCTCATCACAATTTATCATTTCCGACAATCGGTTTATCACTAAATATTGTATCCTCTTCTTCTGTATCCGTCTGTATGTCCTTTCCCGCTTCGGCCGCTTTTTCTTTTTCTATCCGCTCCAAAATCCCCTCTTCCAGCTTTTTAAACATCTTGTTATAGAGCGTTGCACTCACATAAATGGGAGCCGAAATTCCAAATAACAGCACCAGTGGAAAAACCCGCATTGTAATATACAAACCAATATAAGGCAGTAAGTATACCACCAGCATCAAAAGCGTCTTAGGTATATGAATAATGCTTAGAGCAAACGCATTCTTTAAAGTTGCCTTAATGGTATTGATAAACTTAGCCTGTATGGGAAATACCCATATCACTGTAAAAACAAACAGCAGGCCCATAGCCATCAGCAATACCTGCAGTACGTTGGAAAGTGCAATGCCGCCCTCTTGGATAATATAAAAATCCGTTGCAAATATCAATGTTATGATCCATATCAGCAACCCGATGATGGTGGACTGCTTAAAGTTCATTTTAAAGGATTTGAAAAACTCCTTTGTAATATAGCCCTCTTCCTTGCGCTTCATCTTCAACGCCACATAGTGGGCAGCTGTCAGCGCCGGCCCCGCCGTAATAATGGGAATACAGCATACCAATGTCAAAACATTCAGCCACATCAGGTCGGCTATTCTATTCAGCCCCTGGATGAGGGGACTGTCAATATCAAACAACTTACTCATTACAACTGTCAGTTCCTTTTACACATACTTATATTGAGCCTTACACCCGGATCGTTTATAAAAACTTCTCCATGGAAGTCACCCGTATTCCCGAATACTCTTCCTCCGGAGCACATGCATGGAATCCCACACGCCTGTAAAAATCCAATGCATAGGGAGCCGCACTCACCGACATAAACATCTCCTGTTTTTCTTTCTTAAGGTAATCTCCCATGGTCTTTATGAGTGCACGCCCAATCCCCTTCCGGTGATAGGCCTCCTCCACAAAGAGCAGGGAAATATGATTTCGATTGCGCAAAGAAATCTCCCCGACAACCTTATCCCCATCCAGAGCTATCATCATCAGATAATTTCCCTCTTGAAACATTCGATATATTCTGCCGTCAGTGAGAAAATCCCGGAAGCTTGCAATTCCCTCTTCTGTATAATCCGGTGCTTCAAAGCGCATAAAAGTCCGCCACACCATATCCACTACGGCCGGCCAATCCTCTGTAGTTGCCCAGCGAATTTCATAGGTGGGCTCTCCCAATCCTCGAATGTCCATGCTTTTAATGAACTCCTACGCTTTTATTACCTCATACGATATAAATATATCAAATTTATTGTTAATTGGCAAGGTACTTTGTAAGCCATTCCGCAATATCTTCCATTATTGTTTCTCTATCCAGCTCATTCATAAGTTCATGCCTGTCCTCAGAATAGATTTTCAAGGTAATATCCTCCACACCCACTGCTTTTAAAGAATCATAGGCTTTTTTCACGCCCCGTCCGTAATCTCCTACAGGATCGTCCTCACCGGAGGCCATAAATATTGGCAGATTATCTGGCACATTTTTCAAATTTTTCTTTTTGCGTATACGGGAGATCAGCGTAAATAACGTTTTAAAGCCGTTGACAGTAAAAACAAAACCACAGTCCTCATCCGCAATATAAGCCTGCACCTTTTCCTCATCCTTGCTCAGCCAGTCAAACGGCGTGGTGGGATTAGATATCTTTTTGTTATAACTGCCAAATGCGCAATAGTTTATAAAGCGGCTCGGATGCTTCTGTCCTTTAAAGAATCCCACTGCAGCCGTAAGTGCCCCGGCAAACGCCAGCAGCGCTCCCGGCTGCATACCCGTTCCCAGTATCAGGGCGCCGCTTATTCCGGTTCCGTAGCGGCAGATATAATTTCTGAGAATAAAAGAGCCCATACTGTGTCCCAGAATAAAATAGGGCACGCCCGGATATAACTCCTGGGTCATTTTCTTTAGCCGGTGTACATCCCTTACCACCACGGTGGCCGGATCCTGCTCGCAAAAATAACCCTTCAGGCCATCCTCACCGGCACTCTTTCCGTGTCCCAGATGGTCCTCTCCCGTCACCACAAATCCACGGCCTGTCAGAAATGCCGCCAACTCCTCGTAGCGGCCCGCATACTCGGACATGCCATGTACGACCTGCACAATGCCAACCACATTTCCGCTCTCAGGAGTCCACCTGATCGCATGTATTTTGGACCTATTGTCCCTGGAATCGAAATAGAACTCTTCTCTCTTCATACGTACCTCCGTCAACAGATTTCGGCACCTGCCGGCATATCCTTTTCAGGTGTAAGCAGCGCCAGATTGCCTTCCTTATCTTCCGCACACAAAAGCATACCCTCGGAAACCACTCCCGCCAGGGTGGCAGGTTTTAAGTTTACTAAGACCATTACCTTCTTGCCCACCATTTCCTCAGGTGAATAGTGCGCTTTGATACCGGATACTATCTGCTTCACCTGACTGCCGATTTTTACTTTGGAGCAGAGCAGTTTCTTGGATTTCGGCACTGCCTCGCAGGCAATGATCTCCCCTACCTGGAACTGCAGCTTGGCAAAATCGTCGTAGCTTATTTCCGGCTTGGCCTCAATATCAATAACCTCATCTTCGGATTCTTCCTGCCCTGCCTCCGCCATCATAGCCGCAGCCAGTTCCTCTTCCCGTTTCTCCACATCCTTCATATCCAGCCTTGCAAAGAGAATTTCCGGCTGATCCGTCACCTTGTTGCCGTTCGGATAGAGGCCAAATTTTTCCAGCTGATCAAAATTCCTTAAAGAAGTATTGAGCTGCGTGGCAATGCGCTCTGCCGTTTCAGGCATAAAGGGCTGCAATAGAGAAGCGCCGATCATAATACCCTCTATCAGATTGTAGAGCACGGTGGAAAGTCTGTCTGCCTTTGCTTCATCCTTCGCCAGTATCCACGGCTCCGTTTCATCAATGTATTTATTGCAGCGTTTAAAGATGGCAAAAATCTCCGTCAGGGCATCGGCCACACGCAGGGTTTCCATTTTCTCCGCCACCTTAGCATAAGCGCCGCAGACCGTATTTTTTAAATCTGTATCCAGTGCCTCGTCCACTGCTCCTTTGTCTGCTACCACACCGCCAAAATATTTGTTGCTCATGGAGATCGTACGGTTCACCAGATTTCCCAGCGTATTAGCCAGGTCCGAATTGGTTCTCTCGGCCACCAGTTCCCATGTGACATTACCGTCATTATCGTAAGGCATCTCATGCAGCACATAGTAACGTACGGCATCCACACCGAAGAAATCCACCAGATCGTCCACATAGATCACATTACCCTTGGACTTGCTCATCTTACCGCCGCTCATCATCAACCAGGGATGCCCGAACACCTGCTTAGGCAGAGGCTCTCCCAGCGCCATCAAAAAGATGGGCCAATAGATTGTGTGGAAACGGATAATATCTTTTCCGATCAAATGCAGATCCGCAGGCCAGAGCCTTTTATACTGCTCCGTACTGCTGCCCTCTGCGTCATAGCCCACACCGGTAATATAGTTCGTCAGTGCGTCCAGCCACACATAAACGACATGCTTGTCATCAAAATCCACCGGGATCCCCCACTTAAAGGAAGTTCTGGAGACACAGAGATCCTGTAGTCCCGGCAACAGGAAATTGTTCATCATCTCGTTCTTGCGGGAAACGGGCTGAATAAACTCGGGATGGGTATTGATATGCTCTATCAGCCTGTCCGCATATTTGCTCATTTTAAAGAAGTACGCTTCTTCCTTGGCAGGTTTTACTTCCCTGCCGCAATCGGGGCACTTGCCGTCCACCAACTGGGATTCCGTCCAGAAGGACTCACAGGGCGTACAATAAAGGCCTTCATATGCACCTTTATATATATCCCCCTGTTCGTAGAGACGTTTGAAAATCTTCTGTACCTGCTTCTCGTGGTAGTCGTCTGTTGTACGGATAAATTTATCGTAGGAGATATTCAGCATATCACAGAGCCCCTGAATAACACCTGCTACCTTATCCACAAATTCCTTGGGCGTGACTCCTGCCTCTTCTGCCTTTAGCTCAATCTTCTGTCCATGCTCATCCGTACCCGTCTGGAAGAACACTTCATACCCCTGCGCCCTCTTATATCTGGCAATACTGTCCGCCAAAACAATCTCATAGTTGTTGCCTACATGGGGCTTTCCGGAAGTATAGGCAATCGCTGTTGTAATATAATACTTTTCTTTGCTCATTTTCTGTTTCCTTTCTATGCATCTTTATTTCTTAGGAATTGCAGGGCAATTTCCTATGTGACAAAAAAGCCCGTCCTCCCGCGCTGCCGCGCGCAAGAAGACGAGCCAAAACCCGTGTTACCACTTCTCTTTACATTTCCCTTGCGGGAAATGCCTCATGGAGTGCATCACACACTCTCCCGCTATAACAGGCGGACCTGTTGCAGCCTCACCGCTCGGAATCCTGTAACTCCGCCGCCACGGCTCGGTGCACTGCTCAGAAGCCATCTTCCCTCTGTCTTCGTTCTCTTCCTCTCAGCACTGCGCTCTGTTAAGCGGCAAACGGAAGATTCTCTGTAAAACTCCCACTTGGGTACTCTCTTCGTCACTGCGTTTTCTGTTTCGATAAGCGTAGCATAATTTCCTATGCTTGTCAACGCCGCCTATCTGGAAAACATCACCTTTTCACTGTTAAAGAGCCTTGTCAACACCCAGGTCAGCAGACCTGCGCAGGCCAGATTGACCGGTATGGTGATCAGCATCTGAACCGGCTGATAGGTAAAAGAAAAAATACCATGCATACACTGTACGCTATTGTAGATAGGAATAAAAAACATACCCAGGCTCTTCTCCCCACTGCCGCCGAACATGGGTGTCAAGCTGATCAACATCACAACGATCATAAGGGGGGATACCGCCGTACCTGCTTCCTTAATACTTTTTGCAAAAGCAGAAACAATGGAAATAGCCGATACCAAAACCAGTACGGTACTCAAAATAATCCCCAAAAGCAGCAGATAGTCAGAAAGCACATATACATCGGTATTCATACCGCTCTCTACCCCTCCCATCAGAGTAGGCAGGGAAAGCATGGTTCCCGCGAAACTGGAAATTCCCGAGAGCAGCGCGATACAGCTTAAGCTCACAATTTTCCCCAGCGCAAGAGAACTTCTCTTCATAGGCGTTACCAAGAGGGTAGCTATGGTACCTCTCTCCTTTTCCCCGGCAATGGACTCAGGTGCTACGGCAATACAGCCGCTGTACATAAAGGTCATGAGCAGCATGGGTAAGAGCATGGCAAAGAGCTGCCCTGTCACATCCTTCTCGGAGGCCATATCGTAACTTTCTTCCCCTGCATTGATATCGAATTTATTTGCCATGGAAGCTTCGTAGCTATCCAGAATATCCATAACCAGATTGCTGATCTTAGTGGACTCAGATTCCGTGGAATTATAATAGATTCCCACATTGGGTGCCGTACCGCCCTGCGTTACATCATAGGCCGCTACTTCGCTCACAAAATCCTCCGGAAATATGACCAATACATCTGCTTTCTTCTCCTGCAGCAGCGTCTTTATTTCCTCGACCTCACCCGCCTCTATCTCTGTCCAGTCCGCAGAGAGAGCTTCCAGCGTGGGAGAAAACTCCTCCGGCAGATTCTGCACATAGGCTTTTGCCACATAGGAATCATCCGTCATAAACTCATTTGCCATACCCTGTCCCATGAAAGTGTAAATCAGGTAGATCAAGAGTCCGGGCATTAAAACCGTGGTAAATACCATTCTTTTATCCTTAAAGAACCGGGCGAATTCTTTTCTGATAATTGTTAACATATCCTTTTTCATGCGATACTACCCACCCTTTCTTCATATATTTCAAAAAATCTGTCCTCCAGACTCTTTCCTGCACAGACCGCTTCCAAACTATCGCAGACAGCCATACGCCCGTCTATGATAACTCCCACCCTGTCGCAGATTTTTTCTACTAGGCTGAAAATATGAGTGGATACGATAACGGTTTTTCCCTGCTTTTTTAAATCCACCAGAAAATCCGTTACCACCTTGGCCGTCAGTACATCCAGACCGTTGGTAGGTTCATCAAATATAATAATGTCCGGATTGTGCACCATGGAAATGACCAGGGATGCTTTCTGCTTCATACCTGTGGACAGATTTCCTACCTTCACCTCCGCAAACTGATCGATACCGAAACGTGCAAAGAGTTCCTCCCTGCGTACCTTTTTCTCAGCTGCATCCACACCGTGCAGATCCGCAAAAAAGTCAAACAGATAATTAGGGGTAAAAAATTCTTCCAGTTTTAATTCGCTGGTTAAGAATCCGATTTTACCGCGCACCTGCTCGGGCTCTTTTAAGATACTGGAACCGTCCAGCACCGCATCCCCCTCGTCAGGCTTCAGTAAAGTAGCGAGCATCCGCAAAGTCGTGGTCTTCCCTGCGCCGTTGGGCCCCAACAGGCCGAACACCTCACCCCGATAAGCCGTGAAGCTCAGGTCGTTTACGGCCGTCTTTACTTTCTCATTCGTCTTTTCAATCTTCTGCTGTTTTGCGGAAAGCTTAAAGCTTTTCTTCAAACCCTCCACCCTCAAAATCTCTTCCATATTCCTCTCCTTATAATACATTTTCATAATAGCGTCTAAACGCCAAATAACCGATAAAGAAAATAACGATCAGCAGGCTGCAGATTACCACGTAGGGCTCATAGAACATACTGCTTACGATCATCACAATATATAACGCTATCAGCAATAATTTGGCAGTTGCTTTCAGGGCTTTAGAGCTGATTTCCAGTTCCCGCTCGTCCGTTTCCCTTAAGCGCTCCTTCTTGATCTTCTCTTCATCACGCAAGTAGCCATTGATGCGTAACAGCGCTACTATACTTCCCACGACCAATCCCGTTCCGATTCCTGCTACCAGACCTATCTGATGGGGCAGGATGTCTACCCAGAAATATCCGGCCACAAATCCTGCTGCCGCCGTGCAGATGCCGATACCGCACAGTATCCATAAGTTTCTTGCCCGCTTTTTTAACACCTGTCGGAATTCTTCGTTATTTCGGGCTTTACATTCCGAACAAAATAACCCTTTCATAAATTCTCGTCCTCCTTATCAAAGATAAAAATATCCTCGATGCCCACTCCAAAATACTGGGCAAGTTTGTGTGCCAGTATCAGGGATGCGTTGTATTTGCCGTTCTCCAAGGAAATAATGGTCTGGCGGCTTACATTGACGGCATCCGCCAGTTCGCTCTGCGTCACCTTTTTTTCCTTACGCAGCTGTTGTATTTTGGTCTGCAAACTCACCCCCCCTATCCGCCTAAAATAGGTTTCTCTAACAAAAAAGTAAAGCATACTTTACTTTAATTGAAGTATAGTATGCTTTACCCATAATGTCAAGTATATTTTACATTTTGAATGCACTATTAAAGCGCATAGTCCACATGCTGAATAGTTCCGGCTTCTCCGTTCTCTTTTAAGAAAACTCCCGTGCTTCTGATGATGCCCTGGGTATTGTTGGTACCCTGTTCCTTTAGGGAAAATTCCGTGCCGATATTACCCAGATAGATGGCTCCTACACCTGCTTCCCTTAGACTGATAAGACGGCTGTTGCCTTTCTCATCCATAGTCCAGATCTTCAGGTCATCGAAAATACTGTCGTCTTCATCGATCCAGCCGTTTCCGTCCTCATCATAGGCGGCCAAATCCTTAAATCCGTCCCCGCTTTTCGTACCGAAAAGCTCACTACCGTCATTGATGATACCGTCATGGTTTTTGTCCAGTGCCAGAAATCCGCTTCCTTTCTGAAGCTGTGACAGTTCCTCCTCTTTTCCGTCCCCGTCCAGATCGAAGAAAAAGGTCTGGTCCGAGAAAGATGCGGGATTGCCCTCCAGATTGATGACTAACGGATCCACACAGAAAATCTTTCTGGTGTATTCCATGCTGGTGGCCTGCGTGAATTCCCGGGACATCTCAAAATTTAGATTGAACTCAATTCTGCGTCCGTCAGCGGTTTCCACTACGCCCTTTGAAGAGAACACCGTAGCTTCACGGTCCGTAAAAATGGTGGACATGGTCACGCGTTCTTCCCAGTGCGTATCTGCAATAGATACGCGGGAACCTCCGCGGTTTCCCACTACGCTCTGACTCGTCCAGTTTAAGGACATCGAGCTCTGCCAGCTGCTGCTGAAAGAAAAGCCCAGGCTTTGCTTCTCCCTCTGCTCAAACTGTTTGTAATTTGGCGCTCTGTGCTCCTGAAAAGCCCTCAGGGACTCTAAAAGTCTTTGTAACATCTTGATCTTAAAGTCCTCTTGTGAACGCCCTATGGGGTCCTCTCCCCATTTTTTCCTGGCAGCCAACAGCGCGTTTTTCTGTTTCTCTATGCTGGCTTCCAGTTCGGCTAAGCTTCCCCGCTTCTTTCCCTTGTCGGAAAGTTCCAGGGTTGCCGCTTCCTCTTTGCCCGTCGTGTCTTTTCGACTCGTCGAGTTACCTTGGCGCGTCAAGTCCTCTTGACGTTTAGCCCATGCATTGGGTACCCGTTCTCTGGGCCCTACGGTTATCTCCTGCATGTAGCCCCTGCTTGCCTGTCGCTCTGATTCCATCGCGACAATACTTTGGTTGATTCTCATGCTGCACCTCCTTGTCTGCATGCCGTGCGGCCCTTATGGAGCCTGCACGTTTGCGGGGGATCCTTCCCCCAGTCAACTTTTGTCAAAGACCAAAATATCCCCTACTCCCAAGATCAGCCTGAATCCTGACAGTAAGGGATATTGTATATATCGGTACCAATTCTTAATACAATAACCTTTTATGAAAATTTAAACCACTTAAAATCAAAATCACAGCCCGGTAAGAACAAAAAACCAACCTTAGCCACGCCGTCTACCTGCTGCAGAGGAAAAGTCACTTCTCTGTATTCCTCACTGTGGGGGAATTCCACCAGCTGATTGGTGCTTTCGCCGTCTGTCCCGGTGAATCGAATATGGATATCGTTTTTGTTTAACTTTGTCCGACCGCAAATGGTAATCTTTGAAAAGCCCTGCCCACCAAATTCCATATCCTCATACTCTAAAAAGACATTGTTGCCGATACCTTCCACCGCGTCTTCCTTCCGGGTAAATGTATCGCCGTATATCTTACTGCATTCCACTGCCTGCAGCTGCGCATAGGCTTTCTGCAGTTTCGTAAAGGAAAAGCCCTTGATAAAATAGCGCTCGTCCTTGATAACAAAGCAGAGTGTAGTAATACCTTTTATACGCCGTTTTAACTTGTAGGTTTCCGGCTGATATACATCCCAAATGCTGGGCTTATCATAAAGCACATCCGCCAGCATCTCGCTGCCCTCATCCTCGGGCATACCCTCCCAAATCTGCAGATGCTGAGGGCCGCCTCCCAAAGCAAAGATGGGAATGGTAATCTCATCAGAACCATATTCCCCGAAATCCACGCCTCTAAAGCCGATCTCACTGACACCTTCCTGTGCACTGGCTACACTGTTCTGGCTAAAGTCTCCCACATCCCCCTTAGAGCAGTTATACAACGATCCCGCCACAAATTCATAGGGATTTAGGTATGCCTCTCCCAGACCGCTTACGGAAAACTCCAGGGAAGCAAAGAGTTTGATCTTCTCCGTACCGCTGCGGGATGCCGCACGCAACCGGAAATTACCGTCGCCCTTGGCTTTGATACGGCACGCTGCATCACAACCGGACGCTTTGCACTCCTCTTCGGACAGAATTTCCACTTCGGCCAGATTGGAAACAATGCCCATATCGTTTACAGCTGCAAAAATAATCTCTTTATCGGCAGCATCGGCAGGATATACAAACGCTTTTACCACAACCTCGGTCTTATCTTCATTAAAAATCTGACCATCTTCGCTTATCAGTTCAATCTTTCTGACGGGAATCAAATTCTCCCTGCCCGTTACCAAAGGCCGGGGAATGTTTTCCGTACGGGCGCTGACGCCCTCCTGTACCTGTGCGGCTTCCGCATACAGCGTCAGTTCCGCTGACTCCACAGCAGATGCGTTATTCATGGGTTTTACCTTAACCTGTATGGGACCTGCTTCGGTTTTTGCACCTACCACTGCCAACAGCTTACCGTTAAAGAGCTTCCTGCAAGTTCCTTTATACTGGTCGTAATCGCTACTGTCGCCATTGTCGAGCCCCAAGAGTCTGCCGGCGCCACTCACCGTTACTTCCACATAGTCCATGGCATTTTCTACCGGATTGCCCTGGGCGTCCACCGTACCGATTTCCACAAAGATCAAATCTTCTCCATCCGCCTGCAGGGTGTCTTTATCAGCCTGCAGTACAAGCTTTGCAGAATCCGTAAAGGAGCGGTGTATATCCTCGGCAATCACATTGCCCGCTTCGTCATAGGCCACTGCCCGAATAATTCCGGGTACGTAAGGTGCTTGAAAACTGGGGAAGAGCTTCTCCCCATGAACATGATCGATTTCTACAATGCCCAAAGACTTTTCGTTCACAAAAACCTCAACCTTAGGGGCATTACTACATACCCGAATATCGATCAACTGACCCGGTGTAAAATCCCAATAAGGGAAAAGATGCACCATGGGCGCTTTCTTATGATCAGTCCATTCGGCCTGATACATATAAAAGGAATCCTTGGGGAACCCTGCCGTATCTATCTGGCCAAAATAGGAGTTCTTGGTTTTGTAGGGAGTCGGTTCACCGATATAGTCGTGTCCGGTCCACAAAAACTGGCCTGCCGCATAGTCCCTGTCCCTGTCCATACAGATACAGTATTCTACACTCTTGGCTGCCCAACTTGGCCTGTTATTTCCCAGGGAAGAACATTGCTCATCCTCCTCTGTCAATGCGGAACCGGATAAAGGAAAATGATACACGCCCCGGCTCTGAACGATGGACGAAGTTTCACTTCCGTAAATAATCCAGTCAGGATGCTCTTTATGATGATTGTCATAGTGGGTTTCCGCATAGTTGTAGCCCGCGAGTTTGATCACATCCGCACAATTCTGCGCTCCCTGCCAGGGCATATAATTGGAACCGATGGTAACCATGGCATTACGTGCCGGATCGTGCTGCTCCACATAGGATTTGAGGATCTTGGTCACTTCCAGACCTCTGGGTTCATTGGTATCGGGAATCTCATTGCCGATACTCCACATGATAACGGAGGGATGATTTCTGTCCCTGCGTACCCAACTTGCCACGTCCCGCTCTGACCACTCAGGGAAGAATCTCGCATAGTCATATTCCGTCATGGGCTTTTCCCACATATCAAAGGCCTCCGAGTTCACATAGAAGCCCATTTCATCCGCTAAATCCATAAATTCCTTTGCCGGCATATTGTGGGAGGTACGAATGGCATTGACACCCATCTTTTTTAAAGTCACCATTTTTCTGCGCATTGCCGCAGTATAATAAGCTGCTCCCAGACAACCCAGATCATGATGCTCGCAAACGCCGTAAAGTTTTACCGGCTTCCCATTTGCCACAAAGCCCTTGTCAGGATCAAATACAAAATCCCGAAAACCAAAACGCACGGATTCCCTATCCCCGTTTGGCAATTCAGCTGTAAGCATATAAAGATTGGGATTCTCAGCATCCCAAAGCAGGGGTTTAGGTACATTCAATACGGCCTTTAACTTTCCGTCCTCGGCTTTCTCCATCTCGCCCATATTTATGACATTTCCGTCATGTTCTATTTTTACAACCGCAGAGTTTATCTCCTCTACCGCTCCGGCAAGCTCCGCCTCCAATTCCACGGTAAAATCCTCCCCGTGTTTCTTTGTAACAATATAAATGCCGTCAGAAGCCAGATAAGTACGGGGCACCTTCTTTAACCAGACATTCCTAAAAATACCTGCGCCTGAATACCAGCGGGAATTGGGTTCATGATGATTCACCCGTACCGCTACAATATTGTCCCCGTCCTTTAATAATTCGGTAATATCAAATTCAAAGGCCGAATATCCATACTTCCACTCTCCTGCCAATGTACCGTTAATGTAAACTTGAGAGTCCATGTAGACACCGTCAAAACGCAGCAGCACATGACCATCTCCTGCCTGTGCGGTAAAATGCTTCCGATACCAGCCTGTGCTTGTTTCGTACAGGGCTTCCGTATTATAGATCAGCCAGTCGTGAGGAATATCCACAGGCTCAAATTTCTCCTCCCATGCATTGAGTTCTGCAAGTTCTGTCCCATAGGGCGTTTTTACAAACTCCCAGTTGTCGTTAAAAAGCCGATTTCTTTCCATAATGACCCCTTTCCTGCCGCCATACCTTTGAATCTATTTTATTTTTTAATACAAGCTATTATATTGCGTCGTTTTGGTGATATTTTGTAAGGATTTTCTTTGCTATGAGATATGCTGCAACCGCGTCTGCAATTCCTAAGAGCAGTCCTCCCAAAATATCCGTAGGATAGTGTACAAACAGATACATACGGGAAAATGCAATGCCACCGGCTAACAGCAGCGCTCCTATCCCCGCTTTTCTAAAATAAAAAAGAGCACCGTCGCCGCTGTAAAACCGTTCAGCGTGTGCCCTGACGGAAAAGAATATTCGCCGGGCTTGGGAACCAGCAGACTTACCGATGTATCTACCACAAAAGGCCTTGGCCTTGCAATAATATTTTTTAAAATTATATTCCCAGAGTCGAAAGAAAAACCATAAACGGGTTCAGCCAATCCCTATGCAGCCCTTGTATCCAATGCAGAATCTCCAGTTCCATGACTCTCTCCCTTCTACCGCGACAGAATCTCCAAAAAACACCTCACATTGTCTTCAATATCACCCTCGAACACTGCCGAACCCAGCGCTATCACATTGGCACCGGCCTCTAAAACAGTCCCGATATTTTCCCTGTTTATACCGCCGTCCACCTGAACATCAATGTGTCTGCCACTCTCATCAGCCATCTTTCTTGCGGCCCGTATCTTCTCCGTGCAGGTCTCCATATAAGCCTGTCCGCCAAATCCCGGCTCCACCGTCATGACCAAGAGCATGTCCGCCGTATCCAGATAGGGTCCAAACATCTCCACAGGAGTACCCGGTTTGATGGCAATCCCTGCCTTTAATCCCAGCCCGTGAATCTTCTTAATGACCTCTGCCACACTGTCTGTAGCCTCCAAGTGGAAAGTAATAATATCTGCACCGCAGTCGGCAAAAGTTTCGATATAACGCTCCGGCTTCTCAATCATCAGGTGCACGTCAAATACTTTATCCGTGGCCTTCCGAATAGATCTGATAAGCGGCATACCGTAGGAGATAGAGGGCACAAAAACGCCGTCCATCACGTCAATATGTACATATTGGGCCCCCGCTTTATCCACAGCGAGCAGCTGCTCTCCCAAAATGGTAAAATCCGCTGCTAAAATAGAAGGTGATAGTATATTCATGGTTTTACGCCTTTCTTCTCTAAGCTAGTCCTCTTTCCAGCGCAGCCTGTGCAGCTGCCCTTCCGTTTCCAGATCGGAAAAATGATTCTGACGCAGAGCCTCGTAGAGTACAATGGCAACGGAATTGGAAAGATTCAGGGAACGGATGGCAGGCAGCATGGGAATACGGACACAATGCTCCTCATTTTCCACCAGTATTTCCTCCGGAATTCCCGCGCTCTCCTTGCCGAACATAATATAATCATCCGGTCCGAAAACCACCTCTGTATAGGAACGCTTGGCTTTTGTTGTCGCCATCCAAATTTTTGCACCGGGATGCTTACTAAGGAATTCCTGATAATTTATATACCTTGTCACATCCAACTGATTCCAGTAGTCCATACCAGCTCTTTTAATGGACTTTTCATCCAGATGGAAACCTAATGGTTCAATCAGATGCAGAGAAGTTCCCGTCGCAACGCAGGTCCGCCCGATATTTCCGGTATTGGCCGGAATCTCCGGCTGATGAAGTATAATGTGCACGTTTCTATTCTCCTAATACGAGGTTAAAAAACATTTTTAACCTTCCTGGCGCAGTTTTGTAATAAAACGGGAAAGCCTTTCCATTGCTGTCTTAAGTTTCTCCAAAGAATACGCATAGGAAATTCTTAAATAGCCTTCGCCGCTGTCGCCAAAAGCATTGCCGGGAACAGCCGCCACCTGTTCCTCCTCCAAAAATCTGGTAGCAAACTCCTCGCTGCTCATGCCGAATTCCTTGATACAGGGGAAAACGTAGAACGCACCAAAAGGCTCAAAGCATTCCAGTCCCATTTCCCTAAAAGCATGCATCAAATAACGCCTTCTCTGATTATAGGCAGTCCGCATTTCCTTCACAGCTTCATCACCGTTTTTCAATGCTTCCACACCCGCATACTGTGCCGTAGTCGGCGCACACATAATGGCATACTGATGAATCTTGGTCATTTGCTCAATCAAGATCTTCGGTCCGCAGGCATATCCCATTCTCCAGCCCGTCATGGCATAGGCCTTGGAAAAACCGTTGATTAAAATGGTTCGTTCCTGCATGCCCGGCAGGCTGGCAATAGATACATGCTTATCTTTGTAAGTCAGCTCACTGTAAATTTCATCGGACATAACAAAAATGTCTTTTTCCTTGACGATTTCGGCAATTGCCTCCAAATCCTTCCGCTCCATAATGGCACCGGTAGGATTGTTGGGGTAGGGCAGGATCAATAATTTGGTTTTGTCGGTAATAGCTGCCAAAAGTTCCTCTGCTGTCAGCCGAAATTCATTTTCTGCTTTTAAATTAATAATGACCGGCTTTGCACCTGCTAAAATGGCACAGGGTTCATAAGAAACATAACTGGGCTGCGGTATCAGCACCTCTTCACCCTGTCCCGGATTTATCATGGCACGCAGTCCGATGTCTATTGCTTCAGAACCGCCAACCGTCACTATAACCTCATTTACAGGATTATAACGCACACCCTGCGTACGGTATATATAATGGCAAATTTCTTCTCTTAAAGGCATTAATCCTGCATTGGAAGTGTATTTGGTATGTCCCTTTTCCAGAGAGTAAATGCCCTCGTCACGAATATGCCAGGGAGTCGCAAAATCCGGTTCTCCGACACCTAAGGAAATAGCATCTTTCCTTTCGCTGACAATATCGAAGAACTTACGGATGCCCGAGGGCTTCAGTTCTACAACCTGGTCTGCAAGTGGATTTCTCATGGTGTGATCAGCTCTCTTTCGTCTTCATATTTTCTGCTTAAAATGGTTCCATGGTCTTTGTATTTCTTCAATACGAAGTGTGTGGCCGTGCTCAGTACCCCGTCCAAAGTAGAAAGCTTGTCGCTCACAAAATTGGACACCTCTTTTAAGCTTTTGCCTTCCAAGGATACCAAAAGATCATATCCGCCTGAAATCAGATATACGGAATTCACTTCCGCATATTTGTAAATACGCTCCGCAATATTGTCAAACCCCTGCCCCCTTTGAGGGGTAATGCGTACTTCAATCAATGCATTGACTTTTTCTATGCTGGTCATTTCCCAGTTGATCATAGTATGGTAGCCACAGATAATACCTTCTTTTTCCAGCGCCGCCAATTCATTCACTATATCTATTTCTTCTACACCCAGTATAACCGCCAGTTCCTTCAGATCCATACGGCTGTTTTTCTCAATGATACGTAATAATTCTTCTCTCATTTTTAGTCTCCTTTAGATTTTTGTAATCTCATCTGATTTCGGCCTCTCCAGAAAACGGCTCTCTTCATCATTTATGACAACTCTGTCATTACTATCGGTTGTTCTTCCGATGATTGACGCCGGTATATGCACCTCCTCCAGGGTCTGCACCAAATGTTCTCCACTATCCGCCGTCATAAGCAGACAGCCTCCCGAAAGCAGTTCATAAGGGTTTACGCCAAAGAACTCGCACACCTCCACGGTTTCCTGCTTGACAGGTATTCTTTTTAAGTCTACGGTCAGTCCAATGCCGGCGCTCTCCGCCAGTTCCCACAGTGCGGCAAAAACTCCGCCTGTAGAAACGTCATGCATAGCGCTCACATTGGACTTTGCCGCGGTTGCGGCCTCCGGAATCACCGAAAGCTGCCGCTTCAAAGCAGCTGCTGTCTCTATCATATGCAGGGGATATCTTTCCCGTAGCCTATCCTTATACCTCTCTGCCAACAGCGCCGTGCCTTCCAGCCCCGCCCATTTTGTCATCACAATATCCTGTCCCGGCGATGCTCCTTTCAGCAGCATCGCCGGCTCTTTCCATACGCCCGTTACAGTCACGGAGACCAGGGGTATGGAAAGATTCTTTGAAACGGCGGTATGCCCGCCTGCCAGCTGCAGGCCAAGACTCTCGGCGGCTGTGTCCGCTTCCCGCATCAACTCCTTTAACTCCTGTTCCTCCGCCGTTTCCGGCAGCATCAGGGTGAGCATTGCCATACCCGGCACAGCGCCGCTGCAGGCCACATTATTGGCGGCCTTATAAATGGGATAGTAAATATCGGCGGCGTTCCATATCGAAAAAGTTGCGACAGCCTGTGCACCCAGTCCTTCTCCACACACAAAAATGGCGCAGTCCGAGCCTACGCCTGCACCATTTTTAATCATGTGATTCCCGCTCTTTATGTATTTTAATACGGAGCGTTTTAAAACACTTTCCGATATTTTCCCGGTTTTCATATAAATATCCTTTGTTCACTTTACTGAGCAGGCGCCGGCGGCTGTTCGGCTGCCGCCTGTTCGGCAGCAGCGGCATTGGCCTGTGCTGCCAGCATAGAGGCCACATTTCTCACATGGTTAATGTCGTTGGTTGCAATTGCTTCCATCAAAGCATTGTAGGCATTGGGATCTGCAGTAGCAATACCAACAACGGCGCTTCTGGGCACCATCTTGTAGCTGCTGGTATTGATCACCTCGCGGCTGACCTCCACACCGTTTTCCTTTACGACCTTCCACAATTGTGCCTTATAGCCGATATGCGCACTGGTAACATTTACTACGCCAATGGGCTGGCCCGCATCGGTATAGATGGTTTCTGTTGTTGGATTGATGGTTTCTAATACCTCGCTGACATATTCCACGGTATGTCCTTCAGGTCTGGTCTCCACGCCGTATATCGTAAATGTAATCTTTTTATCTGAGGTTGTACGTCCCTCTATATAAATAGGGTAACCTGTATTGTTGACAAATCTAAAGTCCTTGCCCGAAGACTCCGCAATGGCCGCATCCTTGGAAGGATCTACATAGGTTACGATCATGGAATGGTTATTGCGCTCCGTCACTTCCAGTTCAGAGAGCAGAACCGCATTATAAAGAGTCGTCGATACCTGGCAGATACCTCCGCCCAAGGAATCCACTACCTTGCCGTTCAAATAGGAGCCTGCCATATAGTAGCCGTTTCTCTCGGTAAAGGGCGATACTGCCTCATAGCAGGAAAATTCATCCCCCGGATAGAGCAACGTGCCGTCGATCAGTCTGCAGCCGTTGGCCACATTGGCACTTCTGTTCCCATTGGAGGTCGAGTAGGAAGTGGTAAAGGTACCCAGTACATCCTTCACCTGCAGCAGTTCCTCCTCCGATCCTCTGGGTTCACTGATCTCTATATTTAAGGTGATAGAGCAGGTTTCCCCGTTCCAATCCCCGGTCAGATATTCATAGATCGTATCGATAGAAGCCTCTACATCCAGAAGATAACCAATCTGTCCCGGTTCAACCACAAATACGCCGTTCTCCCTAGTCAATCCGGCATCCACGGCCTCTCTGTCATACTGAGTGCACTGCTCGGTCAGTATCAGATTAATGGCTGTAATATCAAAATCCAGTTCTATGGGATAGACTTTATTTTCATACTCCAAATCTTTTAAAGCCTTGTATCTCTGCACAATATTGCCCCTGGTTCCCAAGCGCAGCGCCTCATCCAGAATCTCCGGATTGGCCCAGCTGATACCCAGTTCTCCTGCAGTTGTCACAACTTGCTGATTATCCGATGTAAGCAATATGATCTCCACGGGTTCCAGGGAAGCAATGTATGTACCGA
Source organism: Lachnospiraceae bacterium (assembly GCA_022510705.1). Classification (GTDB taxonomy): domain Bacteria; phylum Bacillota; class Clostridia; order Lachnospirales; family Lachnospiraceae; genus Acetatifactor. The sequence goes on along the minus strand of JAFLSX010000035.1, from coordinate 6,234 downwards.
TTGCTTTCTCAGCCTCCGCCCTCGTCATCCCCTCCAGAGAAATATCTCCGGCATATACGCCCGGCTTCATCGTCTCGCTGTCCTTTGCCTGCCCCTCTATAACGGGCACAAACCAAAGCAGCAGCGCCATGCAGAAAAACATACTCCCTTTGAGAACAAATTTTTTCATACTACTTATGCACTCCTTAAAGCTTCGCACAATTGTAATTGTGGCAAAAATATGGTATGTTATAGTTACATACCAAGCAACATGGGAATTACCATCGCCAGCACCAAAAATAATACGATGACTCCCGCAATAATCCGTTGTGTCTTTCTATTATGCATACGAAACATCAGTTTCACTCCTTATCGTCTGCTTGAAAGGATATTATATATGAAAACACTGTTTTTGTCCAGTTTAATTGTTTTCTGTGCATTGATTGCCTATGAGAACAAAAAACATATTAGGATCGAAGAGAAATTTAAACAGGATTTCTGGGAAAGAGAAGAGAAATCCAATAATGTCCGTAAAAAGTCTTTGGAGAATCTGCCCTATATCTCAATTCCCTTTGAAAAACTTCCCATGGAAGTGCTGCAGGAAGACGCTGCCGTTTCCGAGTATCACAGGCAGCTTACCGCCTTGTCCTCTCAAAAAATCGTCAACTTTACCGGTTATACCAATACGGATTTAAAGCTGGAATACGGCACCGCCAATATTACCTGGCTGTCAGAATATGATGCAAATTATACGCTTTTAGTCCGCACCCTGCAGGAATGGGCAGAAGCACTTTATAAGCAGAACTATACGGCCGAAGCCGTCACGGTACTTGAGTTTGCCATTTCCATCGGAACAGATGTCAGCCACAGTTATTATCTTCTGGCCGACCTCTATGATGCCTCGGGTAACTCAGCGAAGAAAGCATCCCTGCTTTCAGCTGCCGAAAACCTCCGTTCCCCGTTTAAGAATATCATCGTCCGTACTTTGCAAGGATCAGGTCCGTATAGCGGCTGGCTTCATTCTTCGTAAGGCGGCTTAAATCATAGTCTGTAATAAGTTTATGCCGTACAAGCAGTTTATATAACCTTTCTTTTTGCGCAGGTGTGATGGGGGATTCCCTCTTGACCTGATAATTCAAGCTCACCGGTGCAAATATTTTCTCGGCATCCTCTTCGCCATGAAAATCTTCCCACAATTTATCGTAGAGGGCGCAGGTAGCCTTTGCATCTTCCAGGGCACGGTGCGCTCTATGCGGGATTTTATAATAGCTGCATAAAAAATCCAGGCTCCGACTCTCCAGCGCTGTGAGATATCTCCTTGCAATCCGTAAGGTATCAATGCCCTTTCTTTCAAAGAGGATTTTTTGATTGACGGCCGCCTTTTTAAGAAAGGAATAATCAAAGAGGACACTGTGTCCCAACAGTACCGACTCCCCTAAAAACTCCATGACCACAGGCAGTATCTCTGTAATATCCGGCGCCGTCCTCAATTCTTTATCCGTCAGGCCGGTCAGTTCCACAATTCTTTCTTCCAGCGGCCTTCCGGGGTTTACCGGACTTTCAAAAGTTCCCGTCACCTTACCCGCTTCCACCCTGACCGCACCGATTTCTATTATTTTATCCAGTTTGGGATTTAACCCCGTTGTCTCCAAGTCTATACATATGTAGCTGTCCGTTCTATGAAGAAGCTCCATTTTTCTTTTTCTCCCTCTTCTGATAATCCGGACACAAATGGGTCATAAAACATTCCCCGCATTTGGGTGTGGGCGCCTTGCAAATTTCCCGCCCAAAAGTAATCAACTGAATATTATATATAATCCAGTGGTCCTTTGGAAGCACCTGCATGAGCTCATATTCCGCCTTCACCGGATCATCGGATTTGGAAAGTCCTAACTTTTTAGAAATCCGCTTCACATGAGTATCCACCACAATACTCGGTTCATGAAAAATATTTCCACGTATTACATTGGCTGTCTTCCTGCCTACACCGGCCAGGCCGGTCAGTTCATCAATACCGGATGGCACCTGACCGTCATACTTCTCCATCAGCTCCTTGCAGCAGGCAATGATGTTTTTTGCCTTGTTATGATAGAAACCGGTAGAATGGATATCCTGCTCCAGTTCTTTCAGCTCCGCATTGGCAAAAGCCTCCACAGAAGGGTATTTTATGAATAGATCTTTGGTAACAATATTTACTCTGGCATCCGTGCATTGGGCACTAAGCATGGTGGCGATCAGAAGCTGCCATGCGTTTTCGTGATCTAAAGAACAACGGTAATCCGTACCGTAGCGCTCGTCCAACGCCTCAAGGATTTCCTGCATATTTTTCGGAGGTTTTCTTGTTTTCTTTTCCGACATGGTTCTTTTTCTCTGTATCCTCCTAAATGGTCTTAAGGAAACGCCTGAATGCTTCCCTTCCCTCCGGTGTGGTCTTGTAGACACCGGCATCTTTTAATACCTGCAAAAAGACTTGCCCGATTTCTTCTTCCAGAACACGGTCGATATTGACTGTATCCAATACAGCATACTTCTGCTTGAAGTCTTCTACCCAGTCCGCATGCTTAGCAATGCGTTCATCCCCGCGCAGATCCTTGCCGTTTAAGATGGCATCCTTTAACACTTCCATCTCCTCTTTCAGACGCGCCGGCAATACAGCCAGTCCCATAACCTCGATCAGCCCAATATTTTCTTTTTTGATATGATGCAGATTGGCATGGGGGTGATATACACCCAACGGATGTTCCTCGGTGGTAATATTATTGCGCAGTACCAGATCCAGTTCGTAGACACCTCCCCGCTTTCTGGCAATGGGAGTAATGGTATTGTGGGGCTCCCCGTCCGTATTCGCATAGATGAATGCTTCTTCATCCGTATACTCCCGCCATGCCGCCAGGATATGATCCGCCAAATCAATGATCCTTCCCGTATCCTTGCCGGAAAGCCTAAGAACAGACATCGGCCACTTGACAATACCGGTCTTTACATCTTCATAGCCCGACACCGCGAATTCCTCTTCCACAGGCGCTTTCGCCATGGCAAATTCATAGTGTCCGCCCTGGAAATGGTCATGGCTTAAAATGGAACCGCCCACAATGGGCAGATCTGCATTTGAGCCCACAAAATAGTGAGGAAACTGCTGAACAAAATCAAAGAGTTTGGAAAAAGTAGCACGTTCAATCTTCATGGGCACATGCTTACTGTTAAACACAATACAGTGCTCATTGTAATACACATAGGGAGAATACTGGAATCCCCAGTTGCTGCCGTCAATGGTAACAGGAATGATTCTGTGATTCTGCCTTGCCGGATGATCCACTCTTCCTGCATATCCTTCATTTTCCTTGCAGAGCAGGCACTTGGGATAACCGGACTGCACCGCATTTTTTGCTGCCGCAATGGCTTTAGGATCCTTTTCCGGCTTAGAAAGATTGATGGTGATATCCAATTCTCCATATTCCGTGGACGCCTTCCATTTCTTGTCTTTTGCAATCCGGTATCTGCGAATATAGTCCGCATTCTGCATGAAATAATAGTATGCGTCCGTAGCAGCCACAGGAGAGGTATCTCTGTAATGCCACCAAAAACGCTCAATCACCTGACTGGGGCGGGGCATGAGCAGACCCATGAGTTTCGTATCAAACAAATCCCTGTAGACTACACTGTCTCCCTGTAACAGACCCTTTTCCTTCGCAATCTCAAGCAGATTTGTCAAAATTCTCTCCAGTGCCTCCCCGCTATCGATTTCTTCTTGCGCAAATTCTTTTATGACAATATCGTCATATCCACTCCCATCATCTGTACCAAATAGCTCTAGCAGCCTATTGACGGTATAAATCTCATCCTCGGGATCCAACAATCCGGTCTGTAAACCATACGATACCAATTCCTTGATTGCCTTTATCATTTCATCCTCCTCTACCCGCATTAGGGGTACTGCCTTCTTTCATCTATTAAAGTAAGGTAGGGCCTCCACCAATCTCTACCACATAAAAGTCTGCTTTATAGCCGATCTTCTTTTCATATGCCTTACCCACCTGATCGATGAAAGTATCAATAGCCTTGTCCTTTACAATGCTCACCGTGCAACCGCCAAAACCAGCTCCGGTCATACGGGATCCGATAACGCCTTCCACCTTCCAAGCTTCTTCTACCAGAGTATCCAGTTCGATTCCCGTCACTTCGTAATCATCCCGCAGGGAAATATGGGAATTGTTCATCAAATTTCCAAAAAAATCAATATGATTATTCTTCAGTGCCTCCACGGCTTTGATCGTACGTCGGTTTTCGTAGACCGCATGTCTGGCTCTCTTGATCCTAACAGGACTGTTGATCACACCCTCCAGCGTTTCAAATTCTTCTTCACTCAACTCGCCCAGACTCTTAACATCCACCAGCTTCTGCAGCTCCCGCAGAGCCTCCTCACATTCACTGCGGCGCTCATTATACTTGGAATCGCCCAGCCCTCTTTTCTTATTGGAGCAGGCAATGACGATTTTAGCATTTTCCAGTTTGACAGGCGCATATTCATAAGACAATGTTGCCGTATCCAAGAATATAGCATGCCCTTCTTTTCCCATGGCAATGGCAAACTGATCCATAATGCCGCAATTGACGCCGTTGAATTGATTCTCGGAAAACTGGCCTATTAAAGCCAAATCCTGATTACTTACATCAAAGCCAAACATATCCCGCAGAATAAATCCGGTAAGCACCTCTACGGATGCCGAAGAAGAAAGCCCCGAACCGTTGGGAATATTTCCGTTTAACAATAAATCCATACCGCTTGGTACTTTCATTCCCTTCTCACCGAAAGCCCAGATAATACCCTTAGGATAGTTGGTCCAGTCCGCTTCTTTAGAAGGTTTTAAATCATCCAATGAGGATTCTATCACACCCAAATCTTCAAAATTCATAGAATAGAAACGCAGCTTATTGTCCTCACGTTTTCTTGCTACCGCATATGTACCGATAGTCAGCGCACAGGGAAAAACATGTCCGCCATTGTAATCCGTATGCTCCCCGATCAGATTTACACGTCCCGGCGCAAAATATACCTTTGTTCCTTCCGTATCTCCAAAAATTTCTGCAAACTTTGCCAATAATGTTTCTTTCATTTTGTACCACACCTTTCTATTAGTATTTATTATCTATCTTAATTTTTCTCCTTACTTAATTTCCTGAGCCTGATCCCTTGCAATGACCGCACCGATCGCTGTCGCAAAGTCCGAATACTCCGGTATGCTGATGTCCACATCCCACAAACTCTTAAAGGCACCTGTGATCTGCCGGCACTCAAAGAATTTCGTCAGTCCTCCTATCAAAATATAATCCTTGATTCCCATATTCACAGAGGCCAGGATTCCTGTCTGACAAATATTTTCCAGCACCATATGTACGATACCCGCCGCCAGGTCTTCCGGTTTAGCCTGCGCATCCGCTTTGGCAAAATTGGAAGCCGTCACATCCAATGCCAATCCCGGCAATTTCTCCTTGGACAGATCCGCTATCCGTAAATCGATTTCTGAGACATCTCCCTTTTCGGACATGGCTGCTATCTCGTTAAAATCTCCTGTGTTCAGCATAACGGTGGCAAGTCCGCATATGGTGCCTCCTCCAAGTCCCACACCACCTAAATGCTTCATCTCATTTTCCGTCACCTTCACAAAGAAACTACCCGTTCCCATGCTGATAACGATCACTTCTTTTTTGTCCGTCAAATAATAGCCGCCTGTACCGGTGGCCACAAACTCGTCCACCTTATAAGTGGGACAGTCATAGACGGGCTTATTTACATATTTACTTCCCACACCGGTAATATATACGCCTTCAACATCGGAAAGTTCCAAAGAATTTTCATAGAGATACTGCCCAAAGGCTCCATAGAGGGATGCCACCTGGGTATCCGCCCGTACCACCATGGGCTCCAGCATTTTATCATTATCAAAAGCTACTATCTTTGTGGTACTGCTGCCAATATCTATACCGATTCTTACTTCCATACAATAACCTCCCATGGGGATTCTGCTCATAGGTATAGTATATCATTCCTTATTATTTCTGTACACTTAAAAATACTTTTTATACATTTCACTATTTTTTCCATTACCTCTTGACAACACCTTAGCTTTTCGTTAAAATAACAAATGTTGTGACGCAAAGATTTCTGTAATGTGTTGCAGTTCTCTTGCTTTCAAGCTTAGAAGCCCAGATAGCTCAGTTGGTAGAGCAGAGGACTGAAAATCCTCGTGTCACTGG